>JAHBWY010000005.1 GCA_019636735.1 Phycisphaeraceae bacterium | reverse complement strand
CGGTGCGATGGACGGGCGGTGCGGTGGACGGGCGGTGCGATGGACGGGCGGAGCGGTGGATGGGTGGAGCGGTGGATGGGTGGAGCGGTGGATGGGCGATGTGGTGGACGGGCGATGTGGTGGACGGGCGGTGCGATGGACGGGCGGCGCAGCGGACCAGCGGACCGGTGGACCGGTGGACCAGAGATTCGGAACGCATGAAGCGCAAAGGCAATGGGATCGCGGGTCACGCGAGAGAGCGACCCGAGACGGTTGGCGAAAGGCTGGTCAGTCCAAGCCGTAGCGACGGAAGTGGTCCCGCATTTCCTTGTGCCATCGGAGGAGTGCCTGCGATGGCAGCGATCCATGGGTCGCTCCACGCACAAGCTCCACATAGCCGTGCCCCCCTTGCCCCTTCTGGGCACTGCGTCCATCGTGCCCCCCGCGCCCCTCCGGCCGAGCGCCATGACTTCGCCCCGGTTGGTCGGCATCACCGCGAGCACTGTCAGAACCACGATCTTCTCCACGGCCGCGATCACCACCACCCTCAGCACCACGATCGCCACCGCCACCACTGTGGCCATCACCGGATCCACCGCCCACCACCTCGCTTCGGCGCCGCTCGACGAGGTCGCGAAGCCGCTCGACCGCACGCTCCAGATAGAAATTGTCTCGATCGCCGCAGAGCACTCGGACACGGTCGATCATCACCGGCCCCAGTCTGGCCCAATCTCGATCGAGTCGTCGCACAATGTCATAGCGCGACCACAACCGCTCAACCACATCACGATCAACGGCGCCCGTGACGGGATCGCACATGCGTGCCACACCCCGACCACTCGCATCGACGCTGCCGAAGACCGACGCCCACGCATCCCACTGCTGACCGGAGGCCCCCTCAGGAGAGAGCACATGCTCCATCGAGATCTCCTGCTCCGCCGTCATCAGCACGCGCTCATACTCCGGCCCGATCGGCTGGCGATAGCTCGGCCGCGCGCGGCCCTCGTCATCGACGAAGACCGAAGAATCCCTGTAGAGGTCGGAAACCTGGAACGCGGAGAAGTCGACGGGGTCTGGCGCGCTCGCGAAGCATGCACCGAATGTTGATGGCTGGTCGATCGCAAGCCACAAGGCGCTCCATCCTCCAGAACTGTGACCCGTCACGATCCGCGCCTCAGGCGCCGCCACGATTCGGTACTTCGATTCGAGATGGGGAATGAACTCCTCGACGAGCGAGGTGGCTCGCGGCCCGTGAATCTCGCTGTCGGCAAAGAGATGATGCCCGAGCGGCGACTCCGGATCGAGCACGACCCAGATCGCCTGTGGCGCCACCAATCGCGCCCGCTCTCCCGAGTTCATCGCCGCGATCTGCGCCGCCATCGTGTGACGCCCGCCGAAGCCCGGAACAACATAGATCACGGGCCACTGTCGCCTTGGCCAGTTGATGTCGTGATAGCCGAACGGCAGCACGACCCCGGCCCTCACGAAAGTCTCGCGCCCGAGCGCGCGGGTCAGCAGTTCGCTTCGGAACTGCTCCCAGATCACACCCGGAGTCTCCGGCAGTGCGTCAGGCGCGGGCACTCGGCGCGTAAGTGTCAGCGTGATCGCATCTCGACGCTCGGGATCGAGGTCGATCTCCGTCACCTCCGAGATCAGGTTTCCGGGAGAGAGATGGCCTCGCTCCGTCCGCTCGCGAACAAAGACCGCTTGTGCTTCGAATCGCCCGCCCAGTTCGCTGATCGAGTGCGGAAACGAAAGCGTGCCGGACTCCTCAGAGAAGACCACTGGTTCGCCTGCAACAAGCGATTCCACTTCTCGCCCGAAGAGAGGCTGCGGATCCTCGAAGAAGGGGGCGTCGATGGGAGCGCCGCGTGCGCGTGAACCGGGGCGCCGCAGGAAGACCAGCATGCGGCCGGTCGTCGGGCCGCCATCCAGCAGCCTCGCCGCATCCAGCGGAAGTCGCACGGCCAACTCATCGGCGATCACCGGTCGTGCCTCGGCAGGGTTTGGCCCGGGTTCATCCCGCGGGCCTTGTTGCGCGATGGCACCGTCGGCGGCACCTTGAGGCTTGACCGCTTCATCGACGCCCGACGAGTTCAATCCGCTGGATGGGCCGGAGATGAGGAGTGCAACGATCGTGGCTGCGAGGACCATGGCACCATCGTAGAATCGATGCCGATGATGTCCCTTCGACCATTGGACGGTCGCCGCTTCCGACGGTGCGGTGCGGCATGGATGGCCCGCGCGGCGATGAAAGCGACAGCGGACTCTCGGCGTGGCGCCTTGCGACGCCGGGCCGCCGCGGCATGGATGGCCCTCGCGGCCCTGATCGTGGTCGCGGGCCCCGTCGGCTGCGCCGGCGACAGCGACATGGAGCGCGGCACGCAGCGCTTCCTGACCGATATCGGGCATGGAGTCATGGGCCATCGAAGCAGTCGAGAAGAGTTGCGCCTGCCCGTCGAGGGGCTGGTCAATGTCGAGGTCCGCAACTTCGCTGGCGATGTCGTGATTCGCGGTGATCGCCCCGACCGGACACAGGATGCGCTCGTCATTCTCGACCGGCGCGGTGAACATCGAGGGTTCCGCGATAAGGAGAGCGAGGCCAGCCTGCCGCTCATCACCTGGGATGTGCGCATCACTCCACCGGCGGGCCCGGGCGAACCTTCGACGCTGGTGGTCGAAGCGTCGACGACTCACGACGAACCGTGGTATCAGCGCCTCGACATCGAAGTCACCATCGCCGAGCTGGGGCGAATCACCGTGGAGACCACGCGCGGACGGGTGCAGGTGTCGAACAATCGCGGCCCGGTGGACATCACCACCACCAAGGGCAATGTGCGCGTCGTCACCCCGTGGCCGCAGAAGCTTGAATCGATCATCGTGACTCGCGACGGCGATATCGACTATCGCGTGCGAGGCGAGAGTTCCTTTGTGCTCGACGCCGAAACGATCGGCGGCACGGTGAAGGCTCGATGCACCGCAGGTCGCTGGACCGCCCATGACGCGCGCAACGATCACGACTCGATGCACGCCACGCTCAATGACGGCGGCGAACGGCTCATCCTGCGCACGGTCGACGGAAACATCCGAGTGGGAGTCGTCGAGGAACCCGGCGCCATCGGGTCGTTCATCGTCACCCCATGAGCGCCAATGCCGCGGCATGCCGCGGTCGAGCCTGCGCATGAAGGAAGTTCAGGATCACTTCTTCCGCCTCGCCAAGGAGCGCGGCTATCGCGCTCGCAGCGCCTTCAAGCTGCTCGAGATCGACGAGCGCTTCCGTGTGCTCAAGTCAGGCCTCCGTGTGCTCGATGTCGGGGCCGCGCCGGGAAGCTGGACACAAGTGGCGGCCGCCAAGGTGGGGCCTCGCGGCCGCGTGGTGGCCGTCGATCTCAAGACGATCGACCCGCGAGGTCTTCCCGCTTCGGTCGAGCTGATTCAGGCCGATCTGAACGAACTCGATTCTGCGCGCTTCGGCGACCATGCCTTCGACCTCGTGCTCTCCGACATGGCGCCCGATACGACCGGTGTGCCCAGCGGCGACAGTGCCGTGAGCGTGCGCCTCTGCAATGCTCTGCTCGATCGAGCCGAGGGCTGGCTTCGGCCCGGAGGATCGCTGGTCATGAAGGTGTTCGAAGGTGCGGAGTATCCCGCGCTCCTTCGGCGCGCCCAGCGCCTCTTCGAAGTCGCCAAGGGTTTCAAGCCCAAATCGAGCCGAGCCGAGAGCGTCGAGATGTTCATCGTCTGCCAGCGGCTCCGAGCGAAGTGAGGCCGCGCGCCGTCGGCCGGAGCGCGATCATGTGCGCGATGGGTCGCAGTTAGATGCGCGATCATGTGCGCGATCATGTGCGCGATCATGTGCGCAATCAGGTGCGCAATCCGGTGCGCAATGGGGTCGCGCTCAGGTGGTCAATCAGGTGAGCGGTCGGGTGTGAACTCGGGTGCGCAGCCCAGCGCAATCAGCTCCGCGAGTCAAGCGCGCCGCAACGCTCGGTCTCAGCGCGTCGTCGCGGCATCGAACGCCGCAAGTCGACGGCCGACTTCCTCGATGTTCGCGCGGCTGTTGAAGGCCGACACCCTGAAGAAGCCCTCGCCCAGCCGACCAAAGCCCGCGCCGGGAGTGACGACCACCTGAGCCTCTCGAAGCAGGCGATCGAAGAGCTCCCAGCTCCCCATGCCCGAAGGGCACTCCGCCCAGACATACGGTGCGTCCGAGCCGCCCCAGGTGCGCAGGCCGCGCGCCTTCAGGGCCGTTCGAAGAATCGAGGCGTTCTGCATGTAGAAGTCGATCAGATCAGCCGTCTGCCGTCGGCCCTCGGGCGTGTAGAGCGCCTCGACGGCGCGCTGCACGGGGTAGCTGACCCCGTTGCTGCAAGTGCTCCAGCGCCGCGTCCAGAGCTGGTGCAGCGGCAGGCGCACGCCCTCGCGCGTTCGGCCCATGACCGACTTCGGCACCACGGTGCACCCGGCACGCAGGCCAGTGAACCCGCCGTTCTTTGAGAAGCTTCGGAACTCCACGCAGCAGCTTCGCGCGCCGGAAATCTCGAAGATCGATCGCGGCTTCGCCGGATCACGGATGAACGCCTCATAGGCGGCGTCGTAAAGAATCACCGCATCGTGGCGCTTGGCCCACTCGACCCAGCGCGTCAACTGTTCACGCGTCGCTACTGAGCCTGTCGGATTGTTCGGGAAGCAGAGATACACGAGGTCGAGCGCCTCGCGCGGCGGTTCGGGAACGAAACCGTTGTCAGGCGTGCCCGGAAGCGTCACCAAGCCCTCATATCCACCGCGACCGTCGCTCGGGCCCGTGTGGCCAGCCATGACATTGGTGTCCACATACACGGGATAGACAGGGTCGGGCACGCCGATGCGATTGCCCGGCCCCACGATCTCGAGAAACGCGCTCGCATCGGGCTTGCTGCCGTCGGAGAGAAACACCTCGTCATCCGCGATCTCCACGCCGCGGCTGCGATAGTCGCCCTCGGCGATGGCAGCGCGGACCTCGTCGTAGCCCGTGGGTGGGCCATATCCGCGGAAGGTCTCGCGTGCCGCGAGTTCATCAACCGCCCTATGCAGCGCCGCAATCACCGCCGGCGGCAGCGGCTCCGTCACATCACCGATGCCGCAGCGGATGACGCGCGGCGCGAGCGCGGGGTTCTCCGACATGAATGCGCTCACGCGGCGTCCGATCTCCGGGAAGAGATAGCCCGCGGCCAGCTTCAGGAAGTGCTCATTGATGAACATGATTCAGCGACCGCTCTTCTTCTTCTGCAGGCGAACGGAGAATGCGGGAGGAAGGTTGCCGAGCACAAGCTTGCGTCGCCCCTCGTGCCGTCGACGCAGGCCACGCCCGACCGCACCGATGCGCTTGAGCGAGCCGCGCACCTCCGGACTGGCCACGGTGCCCTTCAGCACCCGGACCCCCGCGTACTCGAAGTAGACGAGCTCGCCGCCCGGTTCAAGCATCGCCATCAGTCGCTTGAAGATCGCACGCACCAGCTTCGGCGGGAAGTTGTTGAAGGGCAGGCCGCAGACGATCATCTGGTAGAGCCCATCGAGTTCAACGCTCTCGATTGGCGCACAGTGAATCTGCACCTTGACTCCGGGTGATCGCCGCCTGAATGGCGCAATCAGCTTCTTGTCGAGGTCGCGGCAGAACGCCTCGCTCAACTCGACCAGGTCGAGTCGATCGCCGTCGCGCAGCTCCTTGAGCAGGGCGCGCGTGAACGGACCGGTGCCGGGTCCGACCTCGAGAATGCGACGCGGTGATGGGAGGGCCCTGATGGACTTCGTCATCTCCTTGGCGAGCTGACGGGAACTGGGCCACACACTTCCCGTGTGGTGGAGATCGCGGAGCGCCTGACGGACGAAGCCGAGCATGGGAGTGGGAAGAATACGACGACCGGCCGCAGGGAAGAAGGTTCCCTGGGCCGGTCAAGGTCGATTCCTCTTGAAGCGTTCATCCAAGAGGGCCACACAGGGTGTGGCGCAAAGGGGAGAGCTGGGGTGTTCGCGTCAGCTTGCCTGACGATCGGCGAGCCGCTTGAAGGCCTCGTCGAACTCTTCGAGCGACTTGGCTCGGGCCTTCGGCTTTCCGGACGCCACCGGCGCCGGGAAAGGAAGTGGTGCCGGGGGCACTTCACTTCTGCGGAGATCGCTGGTTGAGGTCATTGGCGGCATGGCACCCGAGGCGCGAGTGGCGTGGGCCGAATCACCTGCCGATCCAAGCGTCGGCATGGCAGGCATGACCACGCCATGGCGCCGATCGCGGGCCGTGTCGACCGCCTCCTCCATTCGGGAAATGAGGGATCGCATTCGCTCAAGATTCTCGCTGGGTCGCATGTCCATGATTCCGTACCTCCAAGCCCGGCCAATCCGGGTTCCTGAACCACTACGCCCTCAAAAGTCGGATGTTTTGCGGACCGAGGCAAGACATCGGCCAGCGGATCAGTTCGTCGAATCCGGCCGGATGGCCTGCAATGGCTGTCCGGGCGGTTTCTCCGCGTGCGGGGACCTATTCGCAACGCGGGGGCCGAGTTTTCCCGCATCGGCCGATGGGGTTACCGTTCCGTGACGAGCCCGGGCCTTGGAGCGCCACGGGACACCTTCATCGGAGCCCTCGGCATGTTCAGAGTTGTCGCCTCGTTCGTTCTGCTGTTGATCCTGTCAGCCTCGGTCCGTGCGGAGAATGTCGACTTTCCGCGCTTTCCGGCGCTGTCGCCGGATGGGTCGCGCGTCGTCTTCTCCTGGCGAGGAGACCTCTGGCTCGCCCCGGGTGACGGAGGCGCGGCGCAGCGGCTGACGGCGCATCCCGCCGATGAACTTCGAAGTGCCTGGTCACCGGACGGCGCGCGGATCGTCTTTGAGAGCAACCGCGATGGTGTGCGCAATCTCTGGGTGATGGCGCCCGATGGCACCGGTGTTCGGCAACTCACCTCGCTTGATGGTGCGGCCACGCTGGCGTCGGTCGGACGCGATGCGCGCGGTGCCACCATCGTCACCTTCGATGCGAACCGCGAGAACGATCTCTACCGGTCGCCGCGACCGTATCGCATTCCCATTGACGGCGGCACCATCGAGCGCGTCATTGACGCCTTCGGCACGCGCACGAACTTCTCTCCCGACGGCACGCGTGTGCTCTTTGATAGGGGCGGTGCAAGCTGGAGTCGGCGCGGGTACCGCGGTCCGGACGCGCGCGATCTCTGGGTGCTCGACCTTCGCGACGGGAGCTACCGCCAGCTCACCGGCTGGCACGGCAATGATGGATCGGGCCATTGGGCCCACGACGGGAGCATCATCTACCTCTCGGATGAGCACGGCGGGGTCGTCAATGTGTTGCGCCGCGCGGCAAACGCGCCGCCGGAAGTGGCAGGAACCGCGATCACGGCACTCGACCGCGATGCGCGCGATCTGTCCGTGAGTGCCGATGGGCGCATGGCCATGTTCGCCTCCTGGGGGCGCCTCTATCGACTCGACCTCACTGTGCCATCGGCGGAGCCGCGGCCAATCGCCTTCTCGGCGCCCGAAGATGCTCGCAGCGAGACGGCCTGGCGGCGCATCGATCGCGATGTCAGCGAAGCGCGCCTGAACCCCGATGGCAAGTCGATCGCGTTCGTCGCCTATGGCGATCTCTTTGTTCGCTCGATGGATGAGAAGGCGCAGGCCGTCCGCATCACCGACGCCCCGTGGCGCGCGCAGCACATTGCATGGAGCCCCGACGGATTGACGCTCTACTTCACCTCCGATGAAGACGACCGCGAGGAGATCCGTGCGGCGACCGTGGCCCGCACTCGCTCGGAGCTGCGGCAGCAGTTCACAAGCGCTTCGACGGAGGCTGAGAACGCGGCCGACCCGAAGCCGAAGGCGAGGACTCCGGGCGATTGGGGCGACGCCCTCGACTTCGAAGTGCGCACGGTGGTGCGCGGAACGGAGCCGGTTCGTCAGCCCGACCCTTCACCTGACGGACGCTATGTCGCCTATCGGCGGGGACCCGGCGATCTCGTCCTCCGAGATCTCACCACGGGCGATGATCGCGTCGTGCGGCGCGGATGGGATCAGGGCATTGCGTGGCGCTTCAGTCCCGACAGTCGGTGGATTGCCGTGCAGCAGCAGGATCGGGACTTCAATGCGGACATCTGGATTGCGCCGGTCGACGGTTCCGCGCCGGCGGTCAACATCACGCGCCACCCCGACGCCGATGTCGATCCGCGCTGGAGCGCGGACGGTCGCATCCTCTACTTCCGCTCTGACCGGATGAACCGCGAGTTCGATGTCTGGTCGGTGTGGCTCGACCCGACGCTCGCCTCGAAGACTCCGGCGGAACTCGACCAGTACTTCAAGGACGCCGTCGACAAGGCGCGCAAGCGCAAGCCGCTGCCGGCACCCGGTGGCGCCGCCAAGGATGCGGCCAAGGACGCCGCGGCGCCAGCCGCGGAACCTGACGCGTCCGGAGAGCCCGCGGCCGATGGTGCCGACGGCGCGGCAGGCGACAACCGAGGCGATGTCGCCGAAGAGAGCGCCGCGCCCGCGCCGCGCCGAGCGCCAGCAGCGAAGCCGAAGGAAGCCCCCGAGCCGCCGCCCGTGCTCTCGCTCGAAGATGCCTACCTGCGCCTGCGGCGGATCACGACGCTCCCTCGCAATGAAGGCCAACTCGAGGCCACGCCCGGAGGCGATCGGATCATCTTCACCACCTCAACAGGCTCCGACGAGGACGGCGGATCAACCGGAGGCTCGCTCTTCTCCGCACGATGGGATGGCACTGACCAGAAGCGCCTCGGCACCACGGCGAGTGTGCAGGAAGTCTCGCTGACGGGAGATCGAGTCGTGATTCTGCGCGAGGGCCGCATGGCCACCGTGCCTCCCGGGGGCGGCGAGACGAAGTCCATCGACTTCTCCGGCTCGACTCGAATCGACCGTGCCGAGGAGATGCGTCGGCGCTTCATGGGAGTCTCCCGCGCGCTCGGCGAGGGCTTCTATCACCCGACGATGAAGGACCTCGACTGGCCCCAACTGACGCGCAACTATCTGGAACTGGCCATGGCGGCGCGCACGGCGGATGAGTTCGACGATGTCGCCGCGCGCTTCCTCGGCGAGCTGAACGCCTCGCACATGGGCGTATCGAGTCCGTCGGATCCGCTTCCCGAGCGTCGGCCGCAGGGGCGCCTCGGTGTGCGCTCGCGCCCGCTCGCCGATGGGTTCGAGATCACGGAGATCTTCCCCGACGGTCCTGCGTCGAAATCCGCCACGCCGCTTCGAGTCGGCGATGTCATCGTCGCCGTCGCGGGTCGGCCGGCTCCTGAGGCCTCAACACTGGAAGAACTCCTGACCGCGCGGATCGGCGCGGAAACGGTGGTGCGCATTCGCCGCCAGAGCGCTGCCGGGGCGCCGGTCGAACTCGATGCGCTCCTCGTTCCGATCAGTGGGCAGGAGCAATCGACGCTGGCCTATCGAGCCACGCGCCTGGCCAACGCGGCGCTCGTCGATGCGTGGTCTGCGGGCCGCATCGGCTACATCCACATCCAGGGAATGAACCAGCCCTCGCTCGATGAGTTCGAACGGGACCTCTATGCCGCAGGCGAGGGGCGAGATGGGCTCATCATCGATGTTCGCAACAACGGTGGCGGTTGGACTGCCGATCGCCTGCTCGCCTCGATCATGGCGCCGGTGCACTCCTACACCGTGCCGCGCGGCGCCGAGCCCGAGTACACGCTCGGCTACCCGCGCGATCGTCTCTTCATCCAGCGATATCCGCTGCCCATCACCATGCTCGCCAACGAGAAGAGCTTCTCGAATGCGGAGATCACCGCCCATGCATTCAAGACGCTCAAGCGAGGAACGCTTGTCGGCGAAACAACCAACGGTGGAGTGATCTCAACCGGCAGCGTGCGTCTGCTCGACGGGACGACGGTCCGCATGCCGTTCCGCGGCTGGTACCTCCCCGATGGAACCGACATGGAGAACAACGGTGCGGTTCCGGACATCCGAGTGCCGCAGACGCCGGAGGATGAGGCCTCGGGCAACGATGCGCAACTCCGTCGCGCCGTCGAGGAACTGATGGGTCGCCTCGGACCGGAGCGCAAGCGGTCGGTCGAGTAACCGTGCCTCGCCTCACGCGACGGCGGAGGGACCGCCGTAGGACGATCCGCCGCCCCAGGAGTCGGAGTAGTCCGCGAGCGCGGCGCGGACGACATCGAGTGCCCGCTCACGGCCATACATCGCGCGGATCTCCGTGCGCGGCGGCTCTCCCGGCCGCAGCTTGTAGGTGGCGAAGTAGTGCTGCAAGCGCTCCACCAGGGCCGGCGGAAGATCGGAGAGATCGCGCGCCTGTGCCCAGATGGCGTCCTCGCGCAGGACCGCGACGATCTTGTCGTCGGCTTCATCACGATCGATCATCAGGAGCCCGCCGACGACATGGACATCCAGGATGATTTCCGCGCGATCGATCGGACGCTCTGAGAGCACGCAGACATCGAGGGGGTCGCCGTCACTTCGCGTGGTTCCCGCGAGAGCCGCGACCCTGCGTCCACACAGGGTGCGCGGAATGAAGCCATAGATGGTGGGGGGAGTGGCGCTCGACCGTTGCGGACGATCGACCCGCAGGTAGCCGCTCGCCTTGTCGACTTCGTACTTCACCAGATCGAAGGGCGTGATCTCAACAAAGGCATGCACGCGCGAGGGTGGCTCCGGGCCCGCGGACAGTCCATGCCAGGGATGAGGTCGAAAGGCCTGGTAGGCGTTCATGAGATCTCTCTCTCGGAGGAGGTTCCATCGCAACGCTCGCGCCAGCGCAGGCCGGCGGCGCGGATGGTGTCGTAGGCGCTGGCGAGCAATCCCACCAAGGGGAAGCGCCCGCCGATGGGCGAGGGGCCGAGTCGGCGCAGCAGCGCGTGCGGCGCATGGTGGCCCGGCGGCATGGCCTCGAACTCGGCGAGGGACCTGCCCGGACGCCAGAAGTCATGGAGAGAACTCTCAATCGGCGGCAGTGCCGACGAGGTGCGAATGCTCCCCGCGCCGCTTGAGCGCGGCGCGCTGCGAGCCGGCGCCGATGGGCCCGCGCCCGACGCGGAGATGAGCGCTCGCGCCTGCTGGAGGCGCTCGAGAAGCTTCTCCGACGGAAGACCTCGCAGCGTGAGCAACATGGGCGGGTCCACTTCGAGGCGCTCCGCCACCAGCGTCGCGGTCGCGACGATGTGCTTGCATGGCAGCGGTTCACCGCAGGGACAGGTCGCCACGAGTTCCGACGCCGAAGCCGGGAGAAGCGTGCACCCCGCAGCTACAAAGGGCACCTCGATCGTGGAAGGCAGGGTTCCCGAGAGAAGCTTCGCCGCGAAGATCGCTTCGCGCGCCATCGCCTGCACCACGCTGTCCCACTGTTCGCGATCAAGAACGCGCGACTCGATGCGCACGGGGTAGGGGCGCGGTGATCGACCTTGGACGAGCGCCTCGACCGCGCCGGGCACGATCGAGAATGAGGCCACCTGCCCGGCAATGGCGTACTCCATGCCGAGGAGCCGCGCGCCGGGGCCGGCGCCCTCGGTGGCCAGTTCCAGCCAGCGACGCGCATGCTCAGGCAGCGCATCGATGCCATCCTTGCGCTTCAGCCGGATGCCGTGCCGGACTCGGCGCGGTCCCTCCGCTCGTCGCGGCGTTCGATCGGGTGCATTCACGCGCCGATCTCCAATGCCCCGTGGCGAAGCGAAAGGAGGTCGCGCAATTGACCGGTGGAGAGCTCGGTGAGCCACGCCTCGCCCGAACCGATGATCTGCGCCGCAAGTTCAGTCTTCTGCTCAATCATCTGGTCGATGCGCTCCTCGAGCGTGCCCGAGGAGATCATCTTGTGGACATTCACGCTGCGCATCTGGCCGATGCGGAACGCGCGATCGGTCGCCTGATTCTCGACGGCGGGGTTCCACCAGCGGTCATAGTGGAAGACATGGTTGGCCGCAGTCAGGTTGAGCCCCACTCCGCCGGCCTTCAGTGAGAGCACAAAGATGGGACAGGCGGGGTCGCCCGACTGGAAGCGATCGACGAGCTGATCGCGGCGCCCCTGCGGTGTGCCGCCATGCAGGAAGAGCGCCTCGGTGTCGAGCTCGCGGCGGATCATCGACACGAGCAGGTGGCCCATCTGGCGATACTGCGTGAAAATCAGCGCGCGGTCGCCAGCCGCCAGCAGTTCATCGAGCATCTGAACGAGGCGCGTGCTCTTGCCGCTCCTAGCGCTCATCGGCAGCGCACCGCGGACAACGGCGCCATTCGTCACGAGCCCGTTGCCGGCCTCGTGGCCTTCTGAAGGCGCCACAGGCGCTGCGGGCGCGTCGGCAGCCGAGCGTGGCGTTGAAGCGTTGCGCCCGCTGGCCTCCGGCGAGGCAGGGACTGCTGCGCCACCAGCAAGCGCCTCATCGTCGACGGCGATGCCTTCGGACCCGATCTCATCGGCATCGTCCTTGGCGGCGATCCCCTCGCGCAAGTAATGGGCGGGGTGATTGCAGATCTGCTTGAGCTTGACGAGCGCCGAAAGGACGAGCCCGCGTCGGCGAATGCCCTCGGCGCGATCGACGCGCTTGAGCATGTCCTCGACGACCGCGTCATAGAGCGTCGCCTGCTCGCTGGTGAGCGGCACATGCTGGCGAGACTCGACCAGCGACGGCAGATCGGTGATGACCTTCGGATCAGTCTTGAGCCGTCGCAGGATGAAGGGACGCACGAGCTGCTTCAGGCGCTCGGCTCGCTCTCGATCGCGGTGGCGCTCGATGGGAACCGCGAAGCGGCGCTGGAAATCGTTGGCGGCACCGAGATAGCCGGGTGCGCAGAACTCCATGATGGACCAGAGTTCGCTGAGCCTGTTCTCGACCGGCGTACCCGTGAGCGCAATGCGATGTCGGGCCTTCAAGCTTCGAATGGCGGCCGTCTGCTTGGTCGGCGGATTCTTGATGTGCTGCGCCTCATCGAGCGCCACGCGGCGCCACTCGATGGTCGCCAGCGTCTCTCGGTCGCGCGTGACGAGGGCGTAGGTGGTGATGACGACATCGGTTCTCGCCGCGATGCGCTCGAAGTCTTCGCCCTGCGGCCGATCGAGACCGTGGTGAACATGCACGACCAGTTCCGGCGCGAATCGCGTCAGCTCGCGATGCCAGTTGCCCAGCACGCTCATCGGAGCCACGATCAGGGTCGGGCCCACCCGCTCGCCCTCGGCCGCGCGCTCGCGCTCCATCTGCAAGAGCGAAATCAACTGGATGGTCTTGCCAAGACCCATGTCGTCGGCGAGGCAGGCGCCAAGACCGAAGCGATCGAGAAACGCCATCCACGAGAGCCCGGCGAGCTGGTAGGGGCGGAGCTGTCCTTGGAATCTCGTGGGCTGAGGCAGCGATTTCAGGCGATCGGTGGCATCGACGGGACCGAAGATTTCGGCGACCCAACCTCGAGCGTCGAGTCCGAGGACATGCAGGCCTCCGCCGCGGCCGGTGCCATCGCCGCCGATCGAGCTCGCGCCATGCGCCAAGCGCAGCGCATCGAGCAGCGACACTTCGCCGCCGGGGTTCTCGCGCAGGAAACGAAGGCCGCCTTCGAGATCCTCGCGCCGGATCTCCACCCATCGCCCGGCGATGCGCACCAGCGGCGCACCACTGCGCGTGAGCGACTGAAAGGCCTCCATGGTGAGCGGCTGGTCGCCCACGGCGATCTGCCACGAGTAGCGCACCAGGCTCGACAGTCCGAAGCGCGACGCCTGCGCGTCGGTGAGCCGAAGTGCCTCATCAGGAAGATCCTCACTCTCGATGAGCAGTCGCGCACCGAGTCGGCTTGTGGGCTGGCCCCACCACTCGGGTGCGAGGACCTTGATCCCCGACTCTTCGAGGAGCGGCATCATCTCCCTGAGGAAGGTGTACGCCTCGTTCGTCTCGAGATCGAGGCCCGACGGCTCGCCCGAGGCGAGTGCCTCCTCGAGTTTCGGATAGAGACGGCTGACGCGGCCGAGCTCGGTGAGGAGCATCTCCGAGAGTGGTTCCGCCGCCGCCGCTCGGCGCGTTCCGGCGCGGCCGCTTGCGTCATGCCAGATCTCCTCCGCAGGCATCACGCTCGGCGGAGAGTCCATGCTGATCAGGCTGAAGGAGAGTCGCCACGCGACCGCCTCGGCGCCGCCGTCCGCGAGCGCCGACTCCGGCTCATGCAGTTCAAGCAGCAGGCGAAGGGAGCGCTCTTCCCCTGGGTCATCGAGTTGGTGGAGCCACTGTCGCGACAACCGCAGCAGGCGGCCCTCGCCTGCGGGGTCATCGATGCGCGATTCTCGATCGAGAAGCGACGCGAGCCACGCGGCGTGTGGATCGGCGGTGCGGTCCACGCCGTCAATCGCCTCGATGTACTGCTCTGCGATCAGCGCCTCGCGAATGATCGAGTCGGTGAGCGTACCCATCGCCGACTCGAGCAACGCCGCGCCGTCGGCGCGATCACACTCTTCCACCGCGCGCGCGATGGCTGGCATGCCCGCGGCCAGCGCCGCCGCTCGCTCCGCCATGTCCGAGTCGTGCAGCCACGGGCGCCACGCGCCGACCATGCCGTGTTCGCCGACGGGCGTCACGGTCGGGACCACGCGCTGATCGCTGACAAGCTCCACGACGAATCGAGCGACCGCCATCCAGAAGCGCAATTCATGACCCAGCACCAGGCGTTCGCCGCCCTGAAAGGAGTGAAGGTCCGAAAGCGTGCGCAGGGCGGCGAGCGGTGCAAGCGTGAGCGCGGGAACAGTCGTCGACTCAAGCCGCAGGTCGAGGTCGCCTTCGAGATCCTGATCGAGATAGGCGGCGAGCCGATCGCTGGCTGCCGGCAGTTCGTCGCCGAGGTGAGGCAGGAGCAGAGCGAGTGTTCCGGGTTCGGGATCCGCCTCGATCGAGAGGCCGTGGTCGAGGAGCGCGGCACGCACCCGATCAGCCGCCACCGCGAAGGGGTGTACGGCGGTCGTCGCTACACCGCCACCCTGGCGCGGCGGCGCCGCGATGGCCTCTCTCGCCGCATCGAGCGATTCCATCCAGAGGTGAAGGCGGTCGGCGTGCCAGTTGGCGTGGAGAACGAGCATGAAAGGAACGACTCTGGACTCCGACCGGGAGGGGGTCGGTCTTGGAACCCCAGTGATTGCGCTGGGGATCGAACCCAGGACCTGCGGATTAAAAGTCCGCTGCTCTACCGACTGAGCTACGCAATCGCGAATCCCCAATGGTAGCGGCAACGCCGACTTCCGCCGATTCGTGGCGTGGGATGTGTCTGGAGCGGGTTGGGGGCGCCGCGGCACGGGAGCTTAGTCAGGGGGATTTGCGGAAGTTCTTCACTCGGCGGCAGAGCGCGGGGCTCCGCGAAGGGGCTCAGAACGGCGGCGCAGCGCGGGGCCTCAGCACAGCAACTCAACGCCGGGCCAGAAGTGCTGATCCGTCGATCGGGAGACCACACGGTGTTTGTGCGCCTCGCCGCGGCGCGGTCGATATGGGAGAGCATGCGATGGTCCTGGCTTCTTCTCCTTCTGACTCTGGCAGGCCTCGGTTGTGACAGTCGGCCGCCACTGGCCGATCCGATCGTGCTTCGATCACCGCTTCCGGAGCCCCAGATCTGGGCGGTTGTGCCCTTCTCCAACGAGAGCGGCGTCTCCACCGTCGATGGTGCCCAGGTGGCCGACCAGTTCGTCAAGGTCATCGAGGAGTCGAGTGGTCTCTCCTGTGTCGCGCTCAACAGAACGCTGGCGACCATGCAGATTCTGGGAATGCGGGCGGTGTTGACCCACCAAGATGCCGCCCGGCTGCGCGAAGCGATGGGCGTCGATGGCCTCGTGGTGGGAACTGTTACGGCATGGAACCCCTATCCACCGCCCACCATGGCACTTGCGGCGCAGCTCTACCTGCGCCCCGGGGTGGTCATTCCTGCGAGTGGTCTTCCAGCCAGAGGCGACCAACCCGCGGCGGCAGCGAGCGGCTCATTCGACTCTAGTAACCACGCGGTGCTTGCGAACCTCCGGGTGTACGCGGCGGCCCGACACGAGCCGGGTGGCTCCTACGGTGAGGACATCTACCTCGTCAGCATGCAGCGCTACTCCGAGTTCGCCTGCCATGAGATCCTGAAACGCCTCTTGGAGACGCTTGCTCCTCCGGCACCGCGTCGGTGAGGCGATCGAGGCTGAGCCGACTCGCCAGCGGGCTGGACTGGGACGCTGGCACGATCGCCGTCGCGGCGATTCGACAGGCGCAAGAGTCTGCGTGACAGGTCTTTGAGACCGGTCGGCCTAGGCCTTCAAGCCCGGCGGATCAAGTCCTGAAACCACTCCAGGAACGGGTCCTAAAACACGAAAGATCGATCCGTCAAGGGCTGCCCCGTACATACTCTGCGCCCTGAGTCATAGTTTGAGCCGGAGAACAGTGGCCGGGAACTCGATTGTTATCGAGGCTCCTTGGGTGATCTTCACCATGCGGCAGGAGAGGTCCCGAACCATCTGCATTCACCTTGGCGATTCGATTCAGGTCGGGTCGACCAGCGTCCGATGCTAGGAGGCGTTATCGCCCCAGTGGGCACGGACCGAGCGAGGAAAAGCCATGCACACCAATCTTCCCGTCGTCGAAAAGTTCCTCTCGTACCTCACCGACGAGCGCCACTTCAGCCCTTACACGAGCCGCTGCTATGGCCTCGACCTTCGGCAGTACACGGACTTCATTGCCAAGGAGAGCGGCCTCTCCTGGGAGAACTCCGCTGAAGCCGCCGCCACCCGTCCGATGGGGGGCAACGCGAGCGGAAAGACCCTGACCGAGCGCCTTCTCGCCGCCGATGTCGAGGCGATCCGTCGCTTCCTCGCGAGCCTCTCGGAGCAGGGCTACTCCGCAGCCACCATGGCGCGGAAAATCGCCACCCTTCGCTCCTTCCACCGATGGGCGGAGCGGAACGGCTGGATCAAGTCGAACCCGATGGTGCTCATTCGAACACCGAAGCAGGCGAAGCGCCTCCCCAAGGCGATCACGGTCGATCAGATCGAGAAGCTGCTGGCGGCACCTAACGACAACGAGCTGCTCGGCTCGCGCGACCGCGCGATCCTTGAGACGCTCTACTCGACCGGAATGCGCGTGAGCGAAGTGGTCGGACTCAATCGAGGCGATCTCAACGCCCCGGGTGCGTGCGTGCACATTCGAGGCAAGGGGCGTCGCGAGCGCGTCGCACCGCTGGGCAGCCACGCGGTGAAGGCCCTTCTCAACTACACCCAGATGCTCGACTCGGAGCTTGCCGCCGAGGGCAAGAGCTCGGCCGCCAGCGATCCTCTCTTCGTCAACAAGAGTGGCACGCGACTCTCAAGTCGCTCGGTGCGCCGCAAGGTGGCGAAGTACCTCACCGAGGCCGGACTCGACCCCGACATCAGCCCGCACACGATTCGGCACAGCTTCGCCACGCATCTGCTCGACAATGGCGCCGACCTGCGCAGCGTGCAGGAGCTTCTTGGCCATCAGTCGCTCTCGAGCACGCAGGTGTACACGCATCTGACGAGCGCCCGAATGCGGCAGGCCTATGACAAGGCCCATCCGCGAGCGGAAGCGAGCTGATCGCCTGAGGCGACTCTGGCGCAGGAGCGATCCCGGCCGATGGGATCCGCCAACGGACCGATGCGCCCCAAGCAACCGCGCGACTGTCGCGATCGATCGTGCCAGTGCGGCTGCTGGGTCCTCGTCGACCGATGGACGACCGTCTGAAGCGCGTGACCGTCGCGCCCCCGCGGTCATGCCGCGCGAGTCCGCGGTGCATCTTCTACGCTTCGCGCTGCGTGAGCTCGAACACCTCCTGGCGAGTTGATCAGGGCGATGCCATCGAACTCCTGCGGCGAGAGCCTGCGGGGAGCGTGGACTTGGTGTACATGGACCCGCCTTTCGCCACCGGGCGCATCCTGCGCGGCCGCGAGGCGAGCGATCGCTTCGATGACCGCTGGCCTGATCGCGGCGCCTACTTCACCTTCATGCGGTCGCTGCTGCATGAAGCGCATCGCGTGCTGAAGTCCACCGGCAGCGTCATGGTCCATTGCGACTGGCGCACCTGTCACCACCTCTGGATCGAGCTCGAAGCGTGTTTCGGTGCCGAGCACGCCGTGAATCACCTCATCTGGACTTACGGTCTCGGCGGGTCGGGGCCCCGTTCGTTCGCCCGCAAGCACGACGACATTCTCTTCTTCGCGAAGAGCTCGGCGTATTGGTTTGACGCACCGCGCGTCCCAAGCCGAAGTCGCCGCATGGCAGGCACTCCGAAGAAGGCGACCGATGTGCTCGACATTCCCTCGCTCAACAACATGGCGCTCGAGCGCACCGGTTGGCCCTCGCAGAAGCCGCTCGAGCTGCTCCGCGTGCTGATCGGCGCCGCGTGCCCGAGCGGCGGTGCGGTCCTCGATCCATGCTGTGGCTCCGGCACCGCACTGGTCGCCGCAGTTGAACTGGGCCGCCGCGCGATCGGATTCGACCGATCGCTGCGCGCGGTGGCAATCGCCACGCGACGCCTTCGTGCAACCTCGGCGCCTCAGGCGGAGGACGCCGCCGCGGCGATCGACTCGGGAGCGAAGCGCCCTTCGAGGCGACGCAAGCGCTCCCGCGCCACTTCCCGACTCGGCGCGACGGTCGTCAAGTGACCCACCTTGCGGCCCGCGCGCGGGGCCTTGGCGTAGAGGTGGATCTTCAAGTCGCTCTCGGATGCGAGCGCCTCAAGCGGTGGTGTGGAGCCGATCAGGTTGAGCATCGCCGACACACCGCGCGGCGCCGTTGAGCCAAGCGGCAGCCCGGCGATCGCGCGGAGGTGATTCTCGAACTGGCTGGTCACGGCGCCGTCGATCGTCCAGTGGCCGCTGTTGTGGACGCGGGGCGCCATCTCGTTCACGAGCAGGCGGCCATGATCGTCGAAGAACTCGATTGCGAGCACGCCGACATGATCGAGCGAATGCATGACAGTCCGGGCGTACTCCGCGATGGCGCGCTCCATCGCCGGCTCCACTTCGGCGGGTGCCAGCGTGGTGTGCAGAATGCCATGTCGATGCACATTCTCCGAGATCGGCCAGTGGAGGAACGAACCGTCGCGGCCTCGCACAGCGATCACCGAGAGCTCGCGCGAGAAGGGCACGAACGCTTCGAGCGTGCACGGCACGCGGCCAAGCGCGTCAAACGCGGATGGCGCGTCCTCGCGTCGCTTGATCACGCACTGGCCCTTCCCGTCGTAACCGAGTCGCCGAGCCTTGAGCACAGCGGGCACTCCAACCGAGTCGACCGCCGCCATCAACGAGGCGGCATCATGCACCTCGGCCCACGGGGCGACGGGCAGACCGCACTGCGCGAAGAAGCGCTTCTCATGCGCCCGATCCTGACCCGTCGCGAGCGACTCCGCGCCTGGAGCGATCGCCACGCGCGACGAGAGTCGCCGGACCGTCTCGGCGGGCACATTCTCAAATTCAAAGGTGACCAGGTCCACGCCCTTCGCAAAGCGGTCGAGTGCCTGCGGGTCGTCGTAGGCGCCAGCAATCACCTCGCCGACGGCGCTTGCCGGGCACCCGGCATCGGGGTCGAGAAATCGAAAGCGGAAACCCAGCGGCGTTCCGGCAAGTGCCAGCATGCGCCCGAGTTGGCCGCCGCCCAGCACGCCGATCGTCAAGGAGCCACTTCCTCTCACGCCGACATCGCTCACCGCGTGGGTCCCTTCGACGGATCGGGATGCGCGAGTACACGCTCGGTCTGCGCCGTGCGTCGAGCCACCAGCCGACTTCGCAGCGGAGCGTCGTCGAGCGCCAGAATGGCCGCCGCCAGAAGAGCCGCGTTGGCCGCGCCCGCATGTCCGACCGCGAGGGTCGCCACGGGGATTCCCGCGGGCATCTGCGCGATCGAGAGGAGCGAGTCGAGCCCGCGCAACGCTCGGCTCTCAACCGGCACGCCCAGCACTGGCAGGTGCGTCTTGCTCGCGCACATGCCGGGCAGGTGCGCTGCGCCACCGGCGCCGGCGATGATCACGCGCAGCCCGCGGCCCGCCGCCTCGGAGGCGTACTCAAAGAGAAGATCAGGCGTGCGATGCGCACTGACCACGCGCGTCTCATGCGGCACCTGCAACTCGGTGAGCACCTCGGCGGCATGGCGCATCGTCTCCCAGTCGCTCTGGCTACCCATGATGATCCCGACGATCGGCGCAGGCGAAGGAACCATGACGGGATCGTAGAGGAGCGCCGTCACCGGCGAGGGACGGCGCAGACCAGTCGCCTCACGAGGCGGCATCCACCGGGCCCGCTCGATGGAGGATGACTGCCGCCAGCAGCGCGGCGCCGCAACCGAGCGCACCGACCCCGTATCCCACGGCGGTCGCCGCGGTCTCCTGCCCGAGATGGGTGCGGGCGACCAGCACTGCTGCGCCGATTACCGCAAGCCCGGTGGTTCCTCCGACATGGCGCATCGTCTGCATCAGGCCGGAGACCTGCGCCCGCGCATCGGCGGGCACGCGATTGAGGCTGTCGGTGTTCGTCGGACTCATGACGAAGCCGATGCCGACACCCATGATGGCGAAACCGCAGCCGATGATCGGGTAGTTCTTGAGCCACGCGCCGATGCCGGCGATGAGGCCGCCGGCAGTCGCGAGCGCCGTGCCGATGATCGCGGGGGTGCGCACACCGATGCGGTCATAGAGGCGACCGGCGACATGCACGACGAACAGGATTGGAACCAGCAACGGAAGAAGCGACGCACCAGCCTGGCGCGGATCGAAGCCGAGGACCTCCTGCGCGTACACGCTTCCCTGGAGCAGGAGCCCGGTCATCGTGAACTGCATCATGAAGAGGATCAGAGCATTCGCGAGCAGCCCTCGATCTCTGAAGAGTCCGAGGGCGAGCAGCGGTTCGCTCGAGCGCCACTGCCTGCGGATGAAGAGCACCAGGAGCACTGCGCCCGCCGCCGCAAGTGGCAGCGAGGTCACCAGCCGTGCGGGCGGAATGCGCTCCGCCAGCGTCGTCGACCACGGTGCCATCCAGCCCCACTCGTTGCCCTGCTGCACCGCGAGGATGAGTGCGGGCAGGCCGATCATGAGCAGCAGCAGTGACCATGGATCGATGCGCCACGACGCACTCCGCGCATCGAGGGGTCGCGCGATGGCGGTCAGAATGAGCGCCGCAGCCGCCACCGGCAGGTTCACCCAGAAGCACCAGCGCCATGAGGCGGCCTGCGTCAGAAAGCCGCCCACGAGTGGACCAATCACCATGAACAGCAGGGGGATCCCGACATAGATCGCCATGACCTTGCCGCGATGCCGCCGCGCGAACGCGCTGATGACGAGGGCGCCGCTGGCCGGTTGCATCAGCGCCGCACCCACGCCCTGGCAGGCGCGGCCCGCGATCAAGCTCCCTTCGCTGCCCGCGAACCCACACGCGAGGCTGGCCAGCGCAAAGACGACCACACCCCCGATGAACGCCGGCACGCGGCCGATCATGTCGGCGATGCGCCCGCAGAAGGCCACCAGGCACGCCATGACCAGCGTGTAGACGCTCATGACCCAGTTGAGCCCCGCATCGCTCATGCCGAGGTCGGCGCGAATCTGCGGGAGCGCCACGCCGACCACCGTGATGTCGATGAAGATCATCGACAGCGAGCCGGTCATGGCAACGAGCGTCAGCCAGCGTCTTGGTTGATCGCCGTCAGCCGTTGGCTCCATGGGCAGGAGATCGTACGAACGCGGGGCCCAAGGTGGAGGACGGCGCTATCGCGGCAGATCGGGCGCGGTTGGCGGCAAAGGCTCCGCGCTGAATCGACCTGACTGCGAGAGGAAGACTTGCGGGTTGTCGAAGGTCACCTTCCGGATGAGATCCTCGCCATGCCGTCGCCTCCGCATTTCCGCCTGCGCCTTGGGCACGGCCAGCGGATCACTGTGTCCCCAGTCGCCTGCTGAGTTCAGCCAGAGGCGCTCACTGCCGTGGCACTCGATGATGTCCGTCGCCCGTGCCGGCGTGCACTTCGTGTCCGGGTAGAGTGTCATGCCCGCCCAGAAGCCGCGTTCGAGCACCATGCGGACCGTGTGCTCCTCGACATGGTCGATCAGCACGCGCGCCGGGTCCGCACCTTGGTTGCGAAGCGCATCGAGGATAAGCCGCGTGCCCTTCAGCTTGTCCTCGAGATGGGGTGTGTGCACCAGAATCAGGCGGTTCAGCCGCAGCGCCAGCGAGATGTGTTCCTCAAGGATCAGCAACTCGGTCCGACTGTTCTTGTTGAGGCCGATCTCGCCCACGCCCAGGACATTGGTCTTGTCGATGAAGTCAGGAATGATGGAGATCACCTCGCGGGCGAGCCCCGGGTCTTCCGACTCCTTCGGATTGATGCAGAGCCAGGTGTGATGGCGGATGCCGTACTGCGCGGCGCGCCGTGGCTCCACTTCGGTCAATTGTCGGAAGTAGTCCCGGAAGCCTTCGACCGAACCTCGGTCGTACCCCGCCCAGAAGGCCGGCTCGGTGATGGCCACGCAGCCAGCGAGCGCCATCCGGCGATAGTCGTCCGTCGTGCGGCTGACCATGTGCACATGCGGGTCGATGTACATCGGCCGTGAATCCTAGAGAGTCGTTCGAGGATCCGTGGGCGACTTGAAGGCGTCGTGCCGCGCCCGTGCATCGCCATTGCAAAGAGAACATGGTGCCCCGGAAGCAGATTCCCCGCGGCAACGAGGGGCCTTCGCCGCGCAGGGCCGCGGCAAAAAGGAACGCGGGGCCCCGGAGTGGGGCCCCGCGTGGGATCGGGCATGGAGACGAACTGGGCCCTTACTTGCCGCCGACCGTGTCGCGGCCCTGGATGCCATCGCGGGTCAGCACATGGAAGCTGTTGCCGCCGATGTTGTAGAGCTCGACATCGAGGTCCGTGTTGGCCGCGCCAGGTCCGCTGTAGTAACCCGTCACGCCGAGCGGAGTGGTGCGCGACCACGCGCCCTTGCCGCTCTGGGCGGTGGAGCGGCTGTCCATGTCGATGGCATCACGCACGGACATGGTTCGCACGCTGCCATCGAAGAAGAGCACATTGGGCGAGGAGTAGGTGCCCTGGTTGAAGAAGTAGGGCACGCCACCCAGACCGCGATGCTGCGGGCTCATCGCGTCGGGATTGGCTCCGCGCATGTCCTTCTTCGCGCCCTGGAGCCAGCTGTGCTCAAGGCAGCGCGTCTTGAGGTCGGGGAACGACGCCTGGCCCTGCGTCGGAACACGGAAGGCGCCGCCGAGAGTCTTCGGGTTCTGGTAGCCGGTCTGTCCGCCCATGACGGCTGGTGCCCACATGGCGGCCGGGCTCCAGCAATAGCTGCTCAGGATCGCGTCCTGTGCAACACCGACGAATTCCTGACCACCGTCGATGAAGTCCTGGCACTTCGAGAGGACGACCTTGTCCTTCGGGGCGTAGAAGACCGGGTCATAGAAGCGCTTGCCGACATAGGTGTTGAAGCTCTTCGCGTTCGGAAGACGCCATGAGCCGAAGTTGCCCGTGGTCGTCTTGAAGTCGCAGGGCCAGTAGGCCTCGAAGACATTGCAGTTCGCCTGTGGAGAGGAGGCGCCGCACTGCGAGCCTTGGGGAATGAAGAAGCCCTGAGATGCACCCGCGGCATCGAAGCCCAGAAGGAGCTGCTGCGGGCAGCGGTTCTGCACATACGGGGCGCAGTTGCCGCCGAAGGCCGGAAGGCCCATGTCCTCGTGCGCGGCGGTCCACTGGCGATCGGCGAAGTCGGCACCATAGGTTCCGCAGGCCACCGCGATGTTGCGGAGGTTCACGCGAGACTGCGTCTGCATGCCCTCTTCGCGGGCCTTGCCGATGGCCGGAAGCAGGATCGCCACCAGCAATGCGATGATGGCCACCACCACAAGCAGCTCGATGATGGTGAATCCACTCTGTCGTCGAACATGCGTCATGTTCGAGTCCTTTCTGCAACTCGGGAGAGTTGCGTTCTCGTTGGCAGCTCTGTGTGCTGCACTCATCCGCGGCTGAACGCCGCCGCGCCACGCTGGGAAAGGCGTGGCGCGAAGATGCATCGGTCGAAAGATGGAGCACCATCGAGTTCGATCGATGCTGACCGACAGGCCTGTGGAGAGACGGCTGAGACCTGCCAACAAGCCGGGGCGACCTGGGATGAAGGGTCTGCCTCGACTGCCGTATGCCCAACAGTAGCGTTCGATCCGGGGTGGGTCAATCGCGAGGCGGCCAGAACGAATCGGGAGTCCGGCTGCTGGGGGACCGGGCCGCCGGGGGGGGCGTTTGCCGAGAAGGCCCGGGGGCGGGCAGAATCCCTTCGTGCCCTCCCCCCTCATGCTGGGAACCTGGACCTTCTCGACCCGTGCGCTCGAGACCGCGTGGCCGGCGCTCGCGCAGGGCGGCCGGGCGCTTGATGCCGCGGTGGACGCATGTGCCGTGGCCGAAGAGGATCCCTCGGTGGACTCTGTTGGTTACGGCGGATTGCCCGATGCGACCGGTCAGGTCACACTCGATGGCTGCGTGATGGTGGCGCCGGGACAAGCCGGGAGCGTCGCGGGATTGCGGCGCCATCGACATCCCGTGCGCGTGGCGCGCATGGTGATGGAGCGGACACGCCACCTCATGCTTGTCGGCGACGCCGCCGACGACTTTGCAGACTCCTGCGGCGAGCTTCGTGAAGAGGTTCTCGCGCCCGAAGCGCGGGACGCATGGGAACGGTGGCTGGCCCGCGCCAAGGGCGACAACGAAACAGCAGCGCGTGGCGCCGAGGTGCAGAATGTCAAGGATGCATCGCTCGGCCTGCCTCGACCGGTGGACCCCGGTGGTGGTGGTGGGCGCCTCTTCGCAGGTGAGCGACGCTGGTGGCAGCACGACACGATTGGGGTTCTGGTGCGCGACCGAGCGGGCTCATTGGCTGGTGCATGTTCAACCAGCGGCACTCCATTCAAGACGCCGGGACGAGTGGGGGACTCGCCCATCATCGGTCACGGCCTCTATGTCGATCCGACGGCGGGCGCGGCCGTCGCCACCGGAACAGGCGAGTTGATCTCGTCGGTGTGCGGGACCTTTCTCATTGTGGAATTGATGCGCTCCGGGTGCGGCGCGGCCGAAGCCGTGCGGCGCGTGCTCGAACGCATCGACAACATTTTCACGCTGGAAGCGCATCACCAGGCGGCGTTCGTGGCGTTGCGAGCCGACGGTGACTGGGCGGCAGGCGCCCTGCGCAATGGTTTTCTGACCGTCCGGCGCGACGAGGCGGGAGCCGCTGTGGTCGAGCCGGGGGAGGTCATTCGAGATGACTGATCGCGAGTCGATGAGGGGCGCGATTGGCGCCAAGAGAAGTCCCGAGGCAGATGGTGAAGCGACCGGTGGTGCCGCCGGATCTCGCTCGCGCCTCTACACGCGCACGGGAGATGATGGCTCCACGGGGCTTTTCTCCGACGAGCGGGTCAGCAAGGATGACCCGCGCATCGAGGCTTACGGCACGGTCGATGAACTCAACGCCGCGCTCGGCTGGGTGCGCGCCTGGCGCGAGGGTCGCACCGAGGCTTCGCTTCGAGGCGCCGACCGTGACGGTGTCGCGTTGATTGAGCGGATCGTGGCCACGCTCCAGGATCGCCTCTTCGAACTGGGTGCGGATCTTGCGACGCCGCCCGGATCAAAGTTTGCCGATCGCGTCAATCGAATGAGCGACACCGATGTCGCCGAGGCGGAGAGGTGGATCGACGAGGTCGATGCGGCGAACCCCCCGCTTCACGCCTTCGTCCTGCCGGGTGGAAGCGAACTCGCGGCGCGCCTGCATGTGGCACGGACGGTGGCACGGCGGGCGGAGCGGGCCATCGTGGCGCTCTCTCACAACGAGGCAGTGGGGCAATCGGCCACGCGCTTCGTGAATCGCGTCAGCGACCTGCTCTTCGCAATGGCGCGCCGCGCGAATCACGAGCTCGGCGTGCAAGATGTCCCCTGGCGATCGCGTGCGAAGTCAAGCTGAGCCTGACCGCCGAGCGGTGCCGACCCGTCGCTGCTCTCGACGGAAGGAGCTGTGGGTTCGCCTGATCGAGTCTGCCTAGCCCGATGCGTGTGAATCGGGCTTGAGACACCGAGAGCGACGCCCTTGTGCACCATGCCGATCTTCGTGATGCGCTCCCATGCGCTGGCGGCGTTCGTGGGGCTCTGCTCGATCGAGATCGAGCGCCGACCATACGACCGCGCCACGGTCTGAGTGGTTCCGCTGCCTGAGAAGGGGTCGAGGACGAGCCCGCCTTCATCGGAGCACGCCAGAATGACTCGCTCGAGGTAGGCCTCGGGAAGCTGGTTGTGGTGGAGCGCGCGGCGCTCCTTGTTGTTGCCCTGCACGCGTCCCCAGTAGGGGCCGTACCAGACATCCATCGGCACGCGTGTCCCCGCGTTCTTCTCCTTCGCCTGCGTGCGCGGGTCGCCGTAGATGCTGGCGCGATCACTGGGTTCGCGAATGCGATCGGGTCGCCAGATGCGAGCATCGGGGTCCTTCGCAAAGTAGAGCGCGTGGACCTTGCTCATGATGAACGAGGTCTCGCGGTTCTGCCCGAAGCGGAAGTGCCAGACGCACCAGTTGATCATGACGAGTCCGCGCCGCTTGAGATGAATGACGATCTCGGCCGCGGTGTCGTCTGGAATGTTGACCCAGATGGAGCCGTGCGGCGCCAGCGCGTCCACGCAGCCGTCGAGCCAGTCAAAGGTGAAGCGCTCATAGGCATCGCGCGGCATGCCATCCTTCCAGCCGTCGTAGGGCACCTCCCAGTTGAAGGGCGGATCGGCGAAGACGAGGTCGACCGTGCCGCGGTCAGGCAGTGCCGGGAGGACATCGCGGCAGTCCCCTAGGAAGAGGCGCGTCTCGGGGTCGTCGGCCCGAAACGCGGGCTCAAGGGGGGCGCTTCGAGGTGCCGGCTGGTGCGGCGGCACGCGATCTCCGAAGAGCGTGATCTCCGCCGCCTTCATCTCGGCTGCCGACTTTCGCTGGACGATCGTCGCGCCCTTGGGCAGTGCATAGCCCCCGGGTCGGTCGAACTCGAGGTTCTTCTGTTCGGGCATGATCGAAGCGTACCCCGCCCTGTCGGTCTGCTGAACTTGGGCGAATCCCAGAGCCAATCACTTGCATTTTGCAAGCGATCGGATAGCCTGAAGGCATGAACGCCCCATCGAATCCCCCAGCGTCCATGGCTGCCTCGCCCCTCACGCCCGGATCAACGCCACCCGAATTGAGCCCTCGACTCGCCCCGCCCGGCGCGGGAGTGCCATTCATCGAGCGCTGGGTCGGAGGCATGATGCTCAAGCGGCGGCGACGCCGAGGCACGGTGGCGAGCCTTGCGGCGGACTTCGCCCGTGAGCGCACACGCATCATGGAGCTCACGAGCGCCCTCGATGACCGCAGCGCCTCGCGCCGCGTGCTGATTCGTCGCCTGCCCGGGCTTGAGGACAGCAGTCGGTACTGGTCGGTCTGGATGACGCTCGACCACCTTCGGATCGTGAACCTCGAGATCGCTCGCGTCATCGATGCGCTGAGTCGAGGTGTTCGGCCGGAAGGGGAGGCGAGCACCGCGGCGGTCAAGCCGTCGGAGTCAGTTGATGGCCGAGTCGTCGAGGCATTCGAGCAGTCGTGCGATCACCTCGCGCAGTCGGTGAGTCGGAGCACCAATCTCCTGACACGGGAGCGCTTCGCTCATCCGTGGTTCGGGCCGCTCGATGCGTTGGGCTGGCACGCCATGTCGGGCATGCACATGGGCATTCACCGCGGGCAGATCGAGCGCATCATGAGGGGCCTTGGTGTCGCCCCAAGCCGTGGATAATCGAGGCATGCCGCGATCACGCCGCTCCGAATGCCCGGTGTCGTGCACGCTCGATCTCATCGGAGATCGCTGGACCATGCTGGTGGTCCGCGATCTCTTCGCCGGGAAGTCGAGATTCGGCGAGTTCGCCGCATCACCCGAAGGCATTGCGACCAACATCCTGACGGAGCGGCTGAGTCGTCTGCTCGACGGCGGGATTGTCGAGGCGAAGGCATCTCCCTCGCGCGAGGGAGCGCTCGAGTACCGGCTTACGGCGCGCGGGCGCAAGCTGCTCCCTGTTCTGCGCGCACTCAAGGAGTGGGGGCTCGCGCACATTCCCGGCACCGTGGCGAGGATCACAGCGGGGTGAGTGAGCCCCCTCGTGGCGGCTCGCCGAATGCGGCGCTTGACATGGAAGGAGAGCGCCCCAGAGGCGCTCCGCGCGTGTCGTGCGCGGATGCACAGGCCGTTGCTTGCGCTCGCGACGAACTCCGCCAATCGCTTCGCACGGGGTCGCTCACGCTCTGCACTGACGGCTCGGACCGGCCGCGTGCCCGCGCGACGAACTCCACCAGCCGCGTCACACGCGGCGGCTCACGCCCCGATGGTGCCGAAGATCCGATCCCCCGCGTCGCCCAGGCCCGGCCTGATGAAGGCGAACTCATCGAGCTGGCGATCAAGCGCCGCCGTGTGAATCGGCACCTCCGGGTGCGCCGAGAGCATGGCGCGCACACCCTCTGGCGCCGCGACGAGGCAGACCATCTGAATGTCGACGCACCCCTTGCGCTTCAGGTGATCGACGGCATGAACGGCACTGCCGCCTGTGGCCAGCATGGGATCGACCACGAGCACAGGGCCATCGGCGACATCGGCGGGGAACTTCGCGTAGTAGTCGATCGGCCTGCGGCTGCTCTCGTCGCGCTGGATCCCGATGTGTCCCACCCGCGCTTCGGGGAAGAGGCGAAGAATGCCATCGGTCATCCCGAGGCCGGCGCGAAGGATCGGCGCCAGCGTGACCGGCTTCGCCAGTTGCGAACCGCGCATGCGCTCGAGCGGCGTCTCGACTTCGACCGCCTCCGTCGGGAAGTTGCGGCTCACCTCGAAGACCATGAGCCCCGCGATCTCGTTCAACAGCCTGCGGA
Source organism: Phycisphaeraceae bacterium (assembly GCA_019636735.1). Taxonomy (NCBI): domain Bacteria; kingdom Pseudomonadati; phylum Planctomycetota; class Phycisphaerae; order Phycisphaerales; family Phycisphaeraceae; species Phycisphaeraceae bacterium. Next base: position 291,007 of record JAHBWY010000005.1, on the reverse strand, counting down.
ACTCATCGGGCGGCGTGTCCGCTCGCCGCGCCAAGGTCAGCTTGTGCTGAATGAGCGGATGATCGAAGACGCGAAGGTTCGGGAACTCATCGGGCGTCCTCGGCATGGGGTCGAGTGTAGAAGACCGTTCCCGGTTTCGCGCATCCTGCGCCGTCTGGCGGTGGCGCGAGCGAGGTCGCACGCACCACCGCCACGACGCAGGACCTCGGGCGCACGCGCCGAGCGCATCGACCAGAGTGCGCTCGCACAGGCGGTGTGGAGTCGCTCTCGCAATCGCGCTCGCTCCAAGCGGTGTTACGGCTGGGTGATGCTGCGGATCGTCCCGGACATGTCGCGGATCTGCTTCCGCATGTCCTCGATCTGCTGCTGCATCTGCTGCTTCTGACGGAGGACGCCATCGAGGTGGCTCTGCACCTGCTGCGGAGTCATCGGGCCTGGCGACGGCACCGCGCCAGCAGGAGCGCCCGGTGTGCCGGGAACCACTCCTGCGGGAACGCCTGGAGCGCTGCCGGGGCTTGCCGCGCGAGTGAAGATGAGGCCGACCGTTCCAACAAGTCGCTCCGTGGCGCCGCTGCCCGTGAGGTAGTTCAACTCCCAACCGGGCTGATCGTCGCGGGAAAGATCAAGCATCGCGCGGATGCGCCGCTCGGTGCCATCGGGGGCTCGAACCGGGTCGGTGATGAAGGTCAGCACTCGACGCTGCGCATCCCATGTGCCCGCCGAGCAGAAGTTCACGGGGTCGCGATCGGAGAGGAGCGTGCGCGAGAAGGCCTGCGCCGTCTGGTTGTAGCCGATGAAGTCCACCCAGTGCAGCATGTCGCTTCCATTGGTGAGCACCTGCTCGCCCGCAAGGAAGAGTCCACCAAGGGTCCAGTTGTAGGCGGCGCTGCCGGAGAGGTCGCTGTCGGGTTGACCATTGGCATCGAAGCTCCGACCCGCCACCGCCCAGAGTCCGACCAGGCGACCGAGAAGCGCTCGAGCTTCAGCGTCGGAGAGCGACCCGGCCTGTGGCGCCGCATGAGCGACACCCTGGCGCGGTGCTCCAAACGACGGCATCAGGAACGCGGCCAGGCCTGCGCTGCCAAGCAGGAGTGACGCAGCGAGAATGGATCGACGACGGGGATGAGTTGGGTTCATGAAGTGGCTCCGAATCGGCAGCCTACCCTCGCCCCGATCAATGCCAAGACGGGGCATCAGCGGCAGAGCCACGCGTCAGAAGCGAGACGGCACCCGCTCCTGCACACGCCCCTTGCGTGGCCCGGCGCGCCGCGGAGGCCCGGAGTTCCCGGGTCTTCGCGGAGTGCGATACAGCACCCTTGACGCGCGAGCCCCGTGCGCGACCCGCCATGGTCAGAGCACTCGCGAGCCTCGAATCCTCTTGATGCGGCGGAGGATCCCGGTCTGATCTTGATCGAAGTTGAAGACGACCGTTCCCTCCGGCAGGGTCACCTCCTCGGTGATGGCTGTCATGACCCGCTGGATCAACCGCTTGCGGCGCAGCGTGGAGAAGCGCGTGCAGACGAAGGCGAGCACCGTGGCTCCGGGGTCATCCTCGTTGCGCGGCGTGCGTCGGACCAGCCAGGCGCGCCGAGCACCGGCGCGCCGAAGTTCCTCGGCCAAGATCGGGATCAGCGCGGGGTCCACTCCATGCGCTTCGAATCGATCGTGCTTGGTGAGTTGCAGCGCCATCTGATCGCGCTGCTGCACCTTCTTGAAGCGCTCTTCAAGCCGCTCCTGCCAGATGAGCGCGGCTTCGGTGTCACCACGACGGTAGTGGTGGTTCCGCAGTGCCTCGGCGCCCACGAGCATCGCCTCAGGGTCAAGCGTGATGGCGCGCTCGACCAGCACTCGGCCCTGATCATCGTCGCGCTCCAGAAGGCGCGTGCCCAGTGCGAAGAGAAGCGGAGCGTGATCGGGGCGTTCTCTCACCAGCGGGCGAAGGAGCGCGATCGTCGCCTCCTTATCGTCGTGAATGGCCTCGTTGAGCATGGCTCGCTCGAACGCCTCGTCGGGAGAGAGCGCGGCGCCGGATTCGACCTGCTCTTCAAGCTGCGCCAATCGCTGTCGTCGTTCGTCCGAGGCCTGATGTTGGGCGCGCCAGTCTTCGGCCACCTGCTCGCGCCACTGCGCATCGAACTCCTCGGCCAATACACTCTCCGCAGCTCCAAGGGCGAGGTGAGCCGCCGACTGCCCGGGGGCTGGCAGCACCATGCGTGGTCTCTCGCCCAGAGCCGCCAATCGGTCGCGCAGCACGGGATGCACCACGAGGTGGGTCGACTTGAGCCGCATGAGCTCCTCAATCCAGCGCTCCGCTGTCCTGCGATCGAGGCCTGACGCGAGACGCCTTGGAAAGTCCCGGCTCGGCGCACCCACGGGGATCGGGGAGTTCGTCGCGAGCTTCCCGATCTCGGGCCAGAAGATCTCATCGGCATAGCGATCCACCACGGCCGTGACGGTGAGCGCCTCGGCCGCGGCTCGCGGCGAGACGAGCAGCGCCGAGATCGAATCGGCGTGGTACTCCGCGAGCCGTTCGAGGGGGAAGACATGCGCCGCGAACCACGGCGCATAGCGGCGCAGGAATGGCGTCACCATCCAATGGCCGCGCGAGGGATCGTGCTCGAACGCTGCGGCCATCTGGCTCCAGCGCATGCGCTGCCGCCGCATCCAGTGCGCGAGCCTGTGGTGGCGCGGCGAGAGGTGGCCCAGTTCATGAGCCATGACCGAGCGGAACTGCTCCACCGTGAGCGCCTGCATCAACGGAAGGCCGAGCACCAGTTCACGGCGGAACCACCCGAGGAGGCCTAGGCGGGGCCACTCCTGAATACCGGCATTGATCGCCGGCACCACGATCACGCGGTGGATCTTCGGAGCGTTGACGCGCTGCCTGAGCTCATCGAGCATGTCGAAGAGCGCTGGTGCTTCGTTGCGGGTGATCTCCCGGCCCTCGGTCTTCGGCACGCGGAGGAAGAGGGCTCGCAGAACGACTCCAAGCACCACCAGGATCACGAGACCGAACTTGATGATGAACGCGATCGCCGCGCCGTTGGCTCTCGGCATCAGGAAGGGCACGATGAGTGCGCCCACCACGAGGAGGGCCAGCGCGCCCGTCACCACGCCGAGGTAGAGGTAGCCGAGGCTGGCGACGGCTCCTGCTCGAAGCGCGTAGCTGCCGGGGCGCTCCCTCGCCATGGTCTCGAGCTTGCGCACCAGCTCTTCAAAGCGAGTGGGGGTCATGGTTGCTTTGGGCGCAGCCGTCCGGCCCTCATCCTTCCTCGTCGCGCAGCCGCCGAATGGTCGCGCGAAGCTGGTCGAGGACTCTCATCTTCGCATGGCGGATCGCCGGCTCCGACATGCCGGTCTCCTTCGCGACCTCCTCGGCGGGCATGCCCTGCACGCCATAAAGCTCGAAGGCCTTCATCGTCTTGGGCTGGACCGTGCCACGGACCTCGTCCAGTGCTCGGCGCAGAAGGTGCTCGGTCCACTCGCGCTCCCACGCCACTTCGAGGTCGCTCGTCTCGGCCGCGGGGTCGATCTCCTCGGGGAGATTCTGCTGCGGCCTGCGTCGTCGGCGTCGGCTCCGGATGGCATTGAGCGTGACGCGCTTCAGGTAACCGCGGAAGCGCCCCTTGGACGGGTCATAGATGAAGTTGTTCGCCACCCGGAAGAACCCGAGCAGGACATCCTGCATCACATCGTCCACTTCCTGGGGCTTCAGGCCCGCGTTGCGCGCGAAGCCGGCGATGACCGGGCCGTACACACGGTTGAACTCCTCCCAGCCGAGTTGGCGCTCGAGCGTGCCATCGGCGCGAAGGCGCAGGAAGATGCTCGGATGCGTGCGATAGGGATCGTCGCGTGTCGCGGCGCCCTTCGGAGACACCGCATGTTCAGTGGACGAAGCGGCGCCGATCGTCGAGGCCGGTGCAACCGGGTCGGCAGGCAGCGGCTTCGGCTCGGGGATGATGTGCGCGGTGTCATCCTCGTCGCTTGAGAAGCGGACGAGCAGCGACCACGGCGCAATGCCGATCAGGTCGCGGTCGTGCACCTCCATGTCCTCGCCCGCGTCGAGGCGCACGCCATTCAGCCAGACGCCGCGCGTGGAGTTCTCATCGCGCAGGGTGACTCGGCCCCCATGCACCGCGAGCACGGCATGACGGCGCGAGACGCGTTCGTCGTCGAGCTGAAGATCGCAGCCGCTCCCTCGACCGATCTCAAAGTCGCCATCTCGCTCGAGAGTGACCGTCGGGAGCGTCGGACCATCGGCGACCGCGAGCGTGATGGGAAGGATCGAGGTGGCCGACGGCATGCGATCGTTCTATCAGATCAACCGGCGCGGGGGAACAGTGTGCCGACTCACTTCACGGTTCACCGGCGTCGCGGTTCCGCCGTGCAGTCCCGAGGGGGATGGCCAGCGCTCGCCACCGCTCGGCCTCGGCCTTGAGCCCCTGGGAGGCAAGGGCTCGGGCGACCAGATCGCCGATGACCCGCCGTGGAGAGCTGCCCGGAGGGAGCGCTCGAAGAAGCGGCGATTCGACTTCGCTCAGGATGGACCGTCCCTGTTCCACCTGGCCCATGCCGATCAGCGCCGCCGCCTCGACCGCCCGGCTCTCGGCAACCCACCAATGACCTGGCATCGTGGCGCGATTGAACGCGAGGTTCGGCTCGATGGCGGCGAGCGCTTCCTCCCAGCGTTCGTCGAGCAGGAGCGCCTGCGCCTCGAAGAACGAGGCGCTCGACTGCGATCGACGCCGCGCTGCGGGATCGGGGATCTGCTCGATGGCACGACGGGCTTCAACGAGGGCGCGCCGTGCGGCGGCGCCATCGCCGCGCGCAATGCCGAGTCGGGCACGCTCGAACCAGAGCGAGACGAGGCCGGCCGCATCGTCGGGATCGCTCTGCTTCTGGAGATCGAAGGCGCGGTCGAGGGTCGTCGCTGCGTCGCCGAATCGCTCGCGTTGAATGGCGATCGCCGCTTGCGTCCGAAGCGCCTCGATCATGGCGGCATCGCCCGCCTCACCCAGCGTGCCGAGGAGCGCGATCGCCGCCGTGATCTCCCGTTCGGCGGCGCGCGGATGATCGAGCGACAGCATCGCCTTGGCGAGCGCCATGCGAATCTCCGCCTGTGGTCGAGGCTGCTCGCGGAACGGAGCAATGAGCTCTTCGCGCGCGGCAGCAAGGAGCTCGTCGGGCGACGCGGCAGCGCCCTCCGCGGCACTGTCGAGTGAGAGTCGAGTGATGAAGGAGAGCAGCGCGCCAAGGGCGTCCGAGGCTTCCGCGCTGGCGCGCTCGGCCTGGAGCCTCGCCATCCGCTCCGCATGATGGGCGCGAAGTGTGGTCCGCAGAGCGGCGGCGACGAAGACGGTCGCCAGCAGCAGCGACGCGATCGAGATCACGGTGGCCACGGTGGCCCGCTGATGTCGCTTCACGAATCGAGAGAGGCGGTAGAGCACATCGGGCGGCGCCGCGTCGATGGGCCGTGCGGCGAGATGCCGACGCAGGTCAGCGGCGAGGTCTGCCGCCGAGTCGTAGCGCGCCGATCGATCCTTCGCGAGGCAGTGAGCCACGATCCAATCAAGGTCGCCTCGGAGCTGGCGCACGAGGCGCGACGGAGTCGTCGAGCGAGCCTTCGCCACGCGCTCACGCTCATCCGGCGGCAGGCGCTTCACTGCCTCCGAGGGTGGAAGCGGGTCGAGGTTCCTGATGCGATCGACGAAGTCAAGCAGCCGATCGCCCGTCGGTGTGGCGCGACCTTCAAGCGCGTCGGCTGGTGCCTCGTCGGCCACGCCCAGCGGAGGCGCGCCGACGAGCATGTGATGGAGAATCGCGCCCAGGGCGAAGACATCACTGCGGGGGTCGAGATCGCGACCGAGCGCCTGTTCCGGCGACATGTACTCGAGGGTGCCCACGACACCGCCTGGTGCGCTCGATCCGGTGGAGGAGGTTGAGGCGCCGGCCTCACCTGCCTTGCCGACAGGTGTCTCCGTTGCGGTGCCATCACCGGAACTGGCCGGGACCTCGTCGCCGCCAAGCGCTTCGGCAATCCCGAAGTCGATCACCTTCGGCAGACCCCACACGGGTGTGCCGTCGCCCGGCTGACCGGTCGAAACTAGGATGTTGCCGGGCTTGAGATCGCGATGCAGCACGCCGCACTGATGGGCATGGTGCACCGCGCGGCAGATCTCTTCGAAAAGGCGCACGCGAGCCTCGATCGACAGGCGCGCCTCGTCGCAGTGGCGAAGCAGCGGCAATCCACGAACGAACTCAACAGCGAACCACGGTCGGCCGTCGTCGGCCACACCGGCATCGAGCACATGCGCAATGCCCGGATGATCCAATCGTGCGAGCAAGCGCCGCTCGCGATCGAACCTCTGGAGAATCTCGCGCCCGGCAACCTGCGGCTTCAACACCTTCAGCGCCACCCGGCGGGGGATCGGTTCGCGCTGCTCCGCAAGGTAGACGACTCCGAAGGTGCCCTCGCCGAGCACACCGCGCAGCGTGTAGGGACCGATCCGCCGTGCCGATTCGGGAATCGACTCGAGCGGCTTGAGGAGCGGCGACGGCGCAGGAGTCTCACCAGGTTCGGTGGGCAGCGCGTCTCGAAGGCGCTGCGCGAGCGCCGCGTCGCCAGCACAGCGCGAACGCAGCCACGCGGAGCGCTCCCCGGCGGGGACCGACAGGGCTTCGCGCATCAGCGCGGCGAGCGAGTCGGCGCGGTGTCCAGCCACGGTGTCGGGATCGTACGGCAACTCGATCGCCGGCCGTGGGGGCGGGCGTGCTATCGTCCGCGCCATGGATCAGGCCTCTCCATCCGCCAATCCTCCGGGCACCGATCCCTTCCGGCTGGATGGGCGTCGCGCCGTCGTCTGCGGGGCCACGCAGGGCATCGGTCGCGAAGTGGCGCTGTGCATGGCCGAGCGCGGCGCGGCCGTCACGATGGTGGGTCGGAACGAGGATGGTCTTGCCAAAGTTCTCCGCGAAGTTCGGGCATGCACCCCCGATGGTGAGACGCGCGGCCATCGCACGCTGCAGGTTGATTTCGCTCAGCCTGATGCATTGGCGGCGGCTGCCGACGGGGAAGCGCGCCTCGGGCCTGTGCATGTGCTGGTCCACAACACCGGGGGGCCACCCGCAGGGTTCGCCATCGATGCGGCGCCCGCCGACTTCGAGATGGCGTTTCGGCAGCACCTCGTCACGGCGCAGCTCCTCGCGCAGTCGTTCGCACCGGGCATGCGGCAGGAGCGCTACGGGCGCATCGTGGCCATCACCAGCACGAGTGTGGTCACGCCTATTCGAGGTCTCGGCGTCTCGAATGTCATTCGCGCGGCGATGGCGAATTGGAGCCGGACGCTGGCGGTGGAACTTGCGCCCTTCGGGATCACGGTGAACACGGTGCTGCCGGGGTTCACCCGGACCGGGCGCCTGGAGTCGCTCTTCAAAGGGCGCGCGGCGCGGGCGGGGACAACCGTGGATGAAGTCGAACAGGAGGCGATGCGCTCGATTCCCGCCGGTCGGATCGGCGCACCACAGGAGATCGCGGCGGTGGTGGCGTTCCTTGCCTCGCCTGCCGCGTCGTATCTAACCGGCGCGAACATTCCCGTCGACGGAGGAAGGCTGGCGCTGCAATGACTCTTCGATCGTTCGTTGTTCACTCGGTGAGCGCGCGGGCGCTCTCGACCCTTGTGCTCGCGCTGCTACTAGGAGCGGTTGGGTGTGAGACTCCGCCACCGGCGCCGTCGCCGCAGGGCGTGCGCGACACCTCCGCCGACTTCATGCCACCGGGCAGCTCGCTCCAGGGCGCCCGGCGAATGGTTGTGCAAGTTGATCCTGCGCGCTTGAACCGAGGTGGCGGCTACACCGGCACCTTCACCCTGACCAATCGCGGATCGCAGGCGGTGATCCTTGCGAGCGTGGTCACGGCGTCGGATCATGTCTCGGCGAGTGCGCCCGGAGCCATGCCGTATCGCGTCGAGCCGGGTCGGAGTTTCTCCGTCGTCATCACACTGCGCACGCCATGGGATCGAGCGCTCACGGATGGCGGCCTCGCACGCGTGCTGACCACGGAAGGCGAGACGATCAACCTCTGGCTCCAGTTGGTCAGCATGGAGCCGGTCGCGCCCGTCGGGACACCGTGAGTGAGACCTGCCTCAATCTCATCGACGGCGCCATGCGCACGCCGGGGCGTGGCGCCTGGCTCGATGTGCATGAGCCCGCGACAGGGCTCGTGATCGGGCGCTGTGCTGCCTCGGACGAGATCGATGTCGATCGCGCCGTCTCCGCCGCGCGCCGCGCGTTTCCCGCGTGGAGCGCCCGGCCCGCGACCGAGCGCGCAGCCCTGCTTGAGAACCTTGCTTCGATCATGGAGCGCGACGCCGAGGAACTCGCGCTTGCCGAGTCACGCGACACGGGCAAGCCGCTCTCCCTGGCCCGGTCGATGGATGTGCCGCGCGCCATCGCGAACCTGCGGTTCTTTGCGGAACTGGTTCGAGACTGGGTGCCGGACATCTACGAAGGTGCGCCCGCAATGGGTGGTTCGGGCGGGCGCACGCGAACGGTTGTCCAGCGCGCCGCCGGCGGAGTCGCCGCGTGCATTTCTCCGTGGAACCTGCCGATCTACCTCTTCACATGGAAGATTGGCCCCGCGCTTGCGGCAGGTTGCACCGTGGTGGGGAAGCCGAGTGAGGTCACGCCTCGCACCGCCACCATGCTGGCAGAGCGATCGATCGAAGCGGGGTTTCCGCCGGGTGTGCTCAATGTCATTCATGGTCGCGGCTCGGAAGCAGGCGCGGCGCTGGTGGCGCACCCGGGAGTGTCTGCCATCACTTTCACCGGCGGCACGACGACCGGGGCGGCCATTGCACGCGCCGCGGCACCGTCGTTCCGGCGGCTCTCGCTGGAACTCGGCGGCAAGAATCCAACGATCATCCTCGGCGACAGCACCACTGAGTGCGTGGTTCCGGGCGTGCTTCGCAGTGCGTTCCTGAATCAGGGTCAGATCTGCCTCTGCGGCTCGCGCATCCTGGTGGATCAGTCGATCTATCCACAAGTGCGCGAGGCGCTCGTCGAGGGCGCTCGCGCGCTTCGGCTGGGCGATCCGCTTGAGGCGTCGACCGAGCAGGGGGCGATCACTTCGCAGGAGCACCTTCTCAAGGTGGAGCGCAGCGTGGCGCGCGCTGTGGAGCTCGGTGGTCGCGTGCTGTGCGGAGGGGCGCGGCCACCGCGCGAGTCGTTGCCCGAGCGCTGCCGCAATGGCTGGTTCTGGCAGCCCACGCTCATCGAAGGTCTTCCGCCCCAGTGTGAGACGAACCAGGAGGAGATCTTCGGCCCCGTCGCCACCCTCATTCCGTTCTCAAGCGACGAAGAGGCGATCGACATCGCCAACGGTGTTCGGTACGGGCTGGCCGCGAGCGTCTGGAGCGGCGATGAGCCGCGGGCGCAGCGCGTCGCTTCACGGATCCAAGCCGGAACGGTCTGGGTCAATTGCTGGCTGGTGCGAGACCTTCGCGTGCCCTTTGGTGGCTGGAAGGAGTCCGGCGTCGGGCGCGAAGGGGGACATGACGCCCTTCGATTCTTCACCGAGTCGCGCGCGGTGTGCACGGTGTCGATCGGGAGCGCGCCGTCGGCGAGCTGATGAGCATCGGGTCAGCGCGCCTCGCGCGCCGGTGAGATTGGGCGGAGGCAGCGAGGCGCCCTTCGGAACGACGCCGCGCTCTCTGGAACGACGCCGCACTCTCTGGAACGACGCCGCGCTCTCTGGAACGGTGCCGCGCTCTCTGGAACGACGCCGCGCTCTCTGGAACGGTGCCGCGTTACTCAGAGCGATGCCGTGCCTGCGGCGCGCGATAGCTCTCGCGCTCGCCGTCGGGCTTCATTGTGCGCGGCGCGGGCTGACGACCTTCGAGCTTCGCATCAAGGAAGATCTGGAAGGTGGTGTTCCGAAGCATGCTCCGCACCGAGTCGTTCATCTGCACCAGTCGATCATGAAGGGCGCAGGGGTCGCCCACGCCGCACACACCACCACCGAAGGGGCAGTTGGGGCTGTGATCGGGTCGCTCGAAGATGGTCCACACTTCCTGAAGAGTGATCTCAACCGGCGGGCGAGCGAGGGCGTACCCACCGCCTGGCCCCGGAGAACCGCGGACCAGTCCATGCTGGGAGAGAGCGGTGAGAAGCTTGGCCACCATCGGTCCAGGAAGACCACGGTTCTCCGCGATGTCGCTCGCGGAGAGGCGGGTGAGCCCCCCATCCCACACTTCCGCCAGGCGGCTCATGGCCGCAATTGCGCGCTCGGTCTGCTTGCCGTACATCGGACCTCCGAGGCTCCCAGATCGGGGGCCCTCATGCCTTGGTCCAGTGATGGCCGCCCCACGGTTCCGGGTCGCCGCGACGCAGCGGTCTGAATCCTGGAAGAGAGGTACTTGACCAAAGGCAGAATCAACGATACTAATATCCGAATTCGCAATCAAGGCCACCACGCTCAAAAAATGGCCAGTTTTCAACGATCCTCGGCGTGGTCACCCGCACGCCTCCTCGGCCTGTGAGCGAAATCACGATATTCGGCTCGTCATTTCGTCATCACCCCTTCGGAACCCACGATGCACGCTCCTCACGAATCGTCCCCCGGACTGGAACGCTTCAGTTACGACGACCAGACCCCCCGGATGTTCCTGCTCGCGACCCTCTTCTGGGGCGTGGTGGGCATGCTGGTCGGTGTCATCATCGCCGTCCAACTCGCATGGCCCGCCGCGAACATCGGTGAATGGTTGAGCTTCGGGCGGCTTCGACCCGTTCACACCAACGCGGTGATCTTCGCCTTCGGCGGCAATGCGATCTTCACCGCCGTCTACTACTCGATGCAGCGACTTCTGAAGACGCGCACCTTCAGCGACCTGCTCTCGAAGATTCACTTCTGGGGGTGGCAGGCGATCATCGCCGCGGCGGCCATCACGCTTCCGCTGGGCTACTCGCAGTCGAAGGAGTACGCGGAGCTCGAGTGGCCCATCGACATCGCGGTGGTGCTCGTCTGGGTGGTCTTCGCGATCAACTTCTTCGGGACGATCATGCGTCGCCGCGAGCGGCACCTCTATGTGGCGATCTGGTTCTACATCGCCACGGTGGTGACCATCGCGATTCTCTACATCTTCAACAACCTCGTGATGCCCGCCGATTGGCTTCGCAGCTACTCGGTCTACGCGGGCACGCAGGATGCCTTCATGCAGTGGTGGTACGGCCACAACGCCGTGGCCTTCTTCCTGACCACGCCATTCCTGGGGCTCATGTACTACTTCCTTCCGAAGGCGGCGGAGCGGCCGGTGTTCAGCTACCGCCTGAGCATCGTCCACTTCTGGACGATCGTCTTCCTCTACATCTGGGCCGGCCCTCATCACCTGCACTACACGGCGCTGCCCGAGTGGGCGAGCACCCTCGGCATGCTCTTCAGCGTCATGCTGTGGATGCCGAGCTGGGGCGGCATGATCAACGGCCTGCTCACGCTGCGCGGCGCCTGGCACCGCGTCGCGTCGGATCCCGTCCTCAAGTTCTTCGTGGTGGGCATCACCTTCTATGGCATGGCCACCTTCGAAGGACCGCTCCTCTCGGTCAAGAGCGTGAATGCGCTGAGTCACTACACCGACTGGACAATCGCCCATGTGCATGGCGGCGCGCTCGGCTGGGTCGGCTTCATGACCTTCGGCATGGCGTACTGGCTCATGCCGCGCCTCTTCCAGACGCCGATCGCGAAGCCGAGTTGGGTCGGCCTGCACTTCTGGATCGCGACCATCGGCATTCTCCTCTACATCATTCCGATCTACGCGGCCGGTCTGACGCAGGGGCTCATGTGGCGCGCCTTCAACGCCGAGGGCTTCCTTCAGTACCCCGACTTCCTCGAGACGGTGCGCGTGCTCATTCCGTACTACTGGTTCCGCGCGGTGGGCGGCTCGCTGTATCTCTTCGGCGCGGGGCTCTGTCTGGTCAATGTAATTCTCACCTGGCGCAGCGCTCCAGCCCGCTACGAAGAGCCCATCTATGAGGCCGCGCCGCTGGCGCGCGGATGGACGCCGGCGCCGGTGCCCGGTCCCGCGCTTCCCAAGGGCAGCGTCGTCAACTTCGCACGGACGCTGGATGTCTTCGCCCAGATGCGCTGGCACCGCAACTGGGAGGCGAAGGGGTTCTTCTTCACGATCATGGTCGCGATCGCGGTCATTGTCGCGTCGCTCTTTGAGATCGTGCCGCTCTTTGCGCTCAAGCGCGACATCCCGCGCATCGCGACGGTCCAGCCCTACACGCCGCTCGAACTGGTCGGTCGGGACATCTACATCGCGAACGGCTGCAACAACTGCCACTCGCAAATGATCCGCCCGCTTCGCGCGGAGACAGAGCGCTTCGGTGAGTACAGCAAGCCGGGCGAGTTCGTCTATGACCACCCGTTCCTCTGGGGATCGCGGCGCATCGGCCCAGATCTCGCCCGCGAGGGCAAGCGCGTGCCGTCGCCGCTCTGGCACCTGCGCCACTTCAACGATCCGAACGACACGAGTCCCGGTTCGATCATGCCGGCCTATGCGTGGATGCTCACCAAGCCACTCGACTTCGAGCAGGCCGTCAAGTCGACGCGAGCCATGCAACGACTGGGCGTGCCCTACGGCGACGAGACAGTGCGGAATGCGGCGACGCTCGCGCGAGTGCAGGCGGAGCAGGTCGCGGCCCGCATCGTCGACGAGGGCGGCAGCGCCGGCTACCACGATCGCGAAGTCATCGCGTTGATCGCCTACATGCTGCGACTCGGCACCGACCTCGATCGTCCACCCGAGTCGCCGCCCGCGGCCGTGGCGGCCGCGTCGCCCAGCGATGAACAACCTCGCAGCCTGGAGCAGCGGCCATGACCCTCGCCTTCACCTCCATCGGGGCGCAGATCGCCCTCGTGGTCGCCATGACCTTCTTCATCGGCGTGGTCCTGTGGATCTGGCTCACACCGAAGAGGCGCTGGGACAAGGACGCTCGCATTCCCATCGATGACGAGCCGCAGAACTACGACGACGCAGACTCGGCGGGCGGGGTTCCGCCTTCGAACCAGGGAGATCGACGCCCATGAACGACATGAACGACATGAACGACATGAACAAGCGGAACTCGAAGATCCTCGATCACGAGTACGACGGGATCCGCGAGTACGACAACCCGCTTCCGCAGTGGTGGACCTGGCTGATGTGGGGGACGGTGCTGTTCAGCGTGCCGTACTTCGTCTTCTACACCTTCGGCACCGGTGAGACGCTGGAACAGTCCTACGACTCGGAGACGGCGGCGTTCTTCACGGTGCTGGCACGGCGCCTCGGTGACATTCAGCCCGATGAACAGACGCTTGTCCGACTGAGCAAGGATGACACCTTCATGTCGATCGGTCGCGTGCTCTTTCGCGCCAATTGCAGCGTCTGCCACGGACCGGATGGCGGCGGCGGCACCGGGCCGAACCTGACCGATGACAGCTTCATCAATGTGAAGCAGGTGACCGACCTCTACCGAGTGATTCACGATGGCGTGATCAACAAGGGCATGCCTGCGTGGAACAGGAACTTCAGCCAGCCGCAGATGGTGGTGCTCTCCGCGTATGTCGCCAGTTTGCGCGGCACCACGCCTTCGGCGCCGAAGGCCCCTGAAGGGCAGGTCATTGCGCCATGGCCGGCGCCAGTGCCGGTGGAGAAGCCTGCGGCAGGTCAGCCCGCAGCTCGCCACGAGAGTGGGCCGACTTCGCCACCGGATGGAGCCGTATCGGCAGACCGCACCGCCAATGGGTGACATCTCGCTCCCCATGATCGACGGTCGGGTCCTTCCGACCATGAACGCCGACGGCTCACGGCGCTGGTTGACGCCGCGCCCCGCCAGCGGTCGCTACTGGAAGGCGCGCCTTGTGGTGGCGTGGGCGTTGATCGCGCTCTTCACCATCCTTCCGTGGCTTCGCATACATGGGCAACCTCCGATCCTGCTCGACCTGGTGTCGAGGCGTTTCGTCTTCTTCGGAGGCATTTTCCGCCCCACAGATACGCTGCTGCTGGCGCTCCTGATGCTCTCGATCTTCACCGCGGTCTTCCTGGCCACGGCGATCTTCGGCCGAGTGTGGTGCGGCTGGGGTTGTCCGCAAACGGTCTACCTGGAGTTCGTCTTCCGGCCGATCGAGCGCTTCTTCATGGGCAAGGCGTGGGGGCGCAAGGGTGCCACCGTGCCAGCGTGGCGCATGGTCGCGATGTACGCAGCCTTCGTGGTGCTCAGCGCTCACCTGGCGAACACCTTCCTCGCCTACTTCGTGGGCACCGATCAACTGGTCGGCTGGACGCTCGGCTCGCCCCTCGAACATCCGACGGCGTTCATGGTCTTTGCGGCGACCACCGGGTTGATGCTCTTTGATTTCTGCTTCTTCCGTGAGCAGCTCTGCACACTCGCGTGTCCCTACGGCCGCTTTCAATCCGTGCTTCTCGATCGGGATTCGCTCGTGGTCGGCTATGACCGCGTGCGCGGCGAGCCGCGCGGGCCAATCCGTCGCGCGGAGCGCGCGATGGCGGCGGTGGCGCCCGCATCCACGACAGTGGGAACGGCGCAGGCCGTGCCCGATCGGCAGGGGGATTGCATCGACTGCACCATGTGCGTGCAGGTCTGCCCGACGGGGATCGACATCAGGAACGGGTTGCAGATGGAGTGCATCAACTGCACGCAGTGCATTGACGCCTGCGACGAAGTGATGGACAAGGTCGGTCGCGACCGCGGGCTCATCCGGTACTCGTCCCAGCGCCGGCTGGAAGGAGAGGGGCGGGGCGGCTTCCGTCTGCGTCTGGTGGTCTACCCGCTGCTGCTGGTCACCTTCGTGGTCGCGTTCGTGCTCCTTCTTGCCACGCGGCGCGATGGAGCAGCGGTGCAGATGCGCACGCCGGGTGTGGCCTATGCGCTGCTCGCCGACGGCATGGTCGCCTCACCCGTGCGCATGCGCATCGACAATCGACTCGACGCAACGCGTCACTTCGAACTCGCATCACTCGACCCCGCCGTTCGGATCGAAGGCGATCTGTCCGCCACAGTTCCGGGCCATGACTCGGCTGAAGTCTCCTTCCGTGCCGTGGCGCCGCGCGCGTCGTTTGCGCGCGGCCATCGCACCCTGCTGGTGCAGATCCGTGATGCCGAAGGTCGCTCGTTCGACGCCGAACTGCGCCTCATCGGTCCTCTCGATGAACAACCCCTGGGAGGTCGTCCATGAAGTCGCTTCTCGTCAATCGCTGGATGTTCGTGCCGGTGATCCTTCTCCTGGGCAATGCGCTCTTCGCGTTCACCGCCGTGCGCCTTGCCCTCAGCGATCATGGCACGGCGGCGGAGCCCGACTACTACCGTCGCGCGCTCAACTGGGATGAGTCGCACGCGGCACGCACCGCGGGCGAGCGGCTGCGCTGGACGGTGTCTCCGTCTCTGGTGGCGTCAGCGACGGGCGAGATCACCCTCGACCTGTCCATTGCCGACAAGTGGGGGATTCCCATCAGCGAGGCGATGGTTCGCGTGGAACTGATTCCGGTTCGCGCTGCGGATCTTGCGATCCGCCGAGCGTGCGTCGAGTCAGAGGAAGGTCGTTATACGACGGCCTTCCCGGTGCGCGTCGGCGGTCAGTGGGAGATCCGCGTCGAGATCGAGCGCGGCGAGGATCGCCTGGAGGAGCGCTTTCGACGAATGCTTGCGCCCGCCGCATTCCACGCACCCGCGGAGGCGGGGTCGTCATGACCGCAGTGCTGCTGGCGATTTTCATCGCGAGCCTCGCGGGAAGCCTCCACTGCGCGGGCATGTGCGGAGCGCTTGCCACGGTGTCCTGCGCGGGGTGCCCGAGGGCGGCGGTGGGAGCGGGCGCGATCGCGTGCTACCACCTCTCGCGTGGAGTGGCGTACGCGCTGGCTGGCGTGGCCGCGGGCTCCGTCGGCGCGATCCTGAACCTGAGCGGCGAACTCGTCGGGATCCAGCGCCTGGCGGGCATTCTGGCCGGTGTCGCGGTCATCCTCACCGGTGTCGCGCTACTCATGCGCTACGGCGGATTCGCGTCGCAGGCGCGCACTCCTCGATGGCTGAGCGAGGCTCTTCAAGCGGGTCACCGCGCGGCGCTGCGCGTGCAGCCGTGGCCTCGAGCCATGATGATCGGTGCGCTCTCGGTCGCCCTTCCATGCGGATGGCTTTGGGCATTTCTGGCCGTGGCCGCAGGCATGGGTTCATCGCTCGGCGGAGGGCTGGCCATGGTGGCGTTCTGGGCGGGCAGTGTGCCCATCCTGAGCGCGGTGGGGCTCGGCGCGGGACGACTCGCCTCGATGGGGCGAGGCAGCGTTGCGGCACTGATGGGTGTGGCGATGGTGGTCATCGGCCTGCACACGGTGTCGGTGTCCGTGCAGCGGAGCGAGCGGGTCGCCCTTCATGGCGTCGAGGCGATTCGTGCCGCGCATCGCATGGAGCACGGAGCCGATGCACGGCAGCAGCCATTCAGCGCCGCGCGTCGCAGCCTCGATGAGGCCACCGAGGAGATTCCCGCCTGCTGCCGAGAGGTGGAAGGGCCATGATCGCGCGGAGCGAGATGACCGACGCGAAGGTCACGGAGCATCCTTGCGCTCACTGTGGCGAGCCATGCCCAGCCGGCGCTCCCGCCGGTGCGAATGGTGAACGCTTCTGCTGCTCCGGCTGCCGCACCGTGTGGGGCCTGATTCGCGGCTGCGGGCTCGGTGACTACTACCGGCTGCGAGACGCCGAGGGGGCCGTGGGCACGCCGGCGCGTGAGATGCCTCGGCGCCGCCTCGAGCTCGATTCCGCATCGTTTCTCGAAGCGCAGAGCGAGGCGGTCGACGATCGGCGTCGGCGCGTCGTGCTCGGCCTCGACGGCCTTCGATGCGGCGCGTGTCTCTGGCTCATCGAGTCGCTTCCGCGCCTTCGGCCGGGGGTGATCTCGGCACGCGTCGATGCGGGGCGATCTGCGATCGAGATCGACTGGGATCCGCACCTGATCGAACTCTCGGCAATCGCGGAGCTGCTCTCCCGCCTCGGTTACGAAGTGCTGCCGCTTCGGGATCGCCGCGAACGACTTGATCAGCGCCGCGCCGATCGCGCGTGGCTCATCAGGCTGGGTACTTCGGCGGTCATCTCAGCCAACACCATGGGCATCGCCTTCGCCCTCTATGGCGGGTCGTTCCATGGCATGGACCCCGCGACGCGCGCCTATCTCCAGTGGATCTCGCTGGGTCTTGCGGCCGTGAGCGTCTTCGTTCCGGGGCGGATCCTCCTTCGCAATGCATGGTTCGCCCTGCGCAGCCGCGTGCCGCATGTGGATCTCCCCATTTCGCTGGCGCTGGTTGCGGCGCTCGCCGGTGGTGCGTGGAGCACCTGGCGCGGGGGCGATGGCGTCTATGCCGAGAGTCTCTCGATGCTCGTCATGCTCCTTCTTGCCGGGCGCTTCGTGCAGTTCCGAAGCCAGAAGCGGGCACGGGAGCAGGTCGAGTTGATCGCCGCGCTTCTGCCAGGCGCCGCACGACGGCTCAAGCTCGACGGCACCGTCGAGATGGTTCCGCTCGAAGCGCTCCACGCCGGCGACATCGTGGTGGTCCCCGCGGGCGAGGTGGTGCCCGCCGATGGTTCACTTCGCGTGCCAGCGGGAACATCGCGCGTGTGGGCCGACCTTCAGGCGCTGACCGGCGAAAGTCGTCCGGTGGAGCTTGCCGATGGAGATCGCTGCTGGGCCGGAACGCGACTGCTCCAGGGCCCGGTCGAAGTCGCGGTCGAGGCTGCCGGAGCCGAGAGCCGCATGGGTCGCATCCGCGCGATGGTCGAGGAGGCGTCATCGCATCGAGCTCCGGTCGTCGAGTACGCGAATCGAATTGCCGGATGGTTTCTGCTCGCAGTCGTCGTGCTCGCGATCGCGACCTTCGTTCTCTGGGTGCCGCATGACCCGGCCGCGGCGCTTGAGCACACGGTGGCCCTGCTGGTCGTGACTTGCCCCTGTGCGTTGGGGCTCGCGACGCCGCTCGCGATCGTCGCGTCGCTCGCCAAGGCGGCGCGAGTTGGCATGCTCATCAAGGGTGGCGATGTGCTTGAGCGATTGTCAGGCCGCGGCACGCTGGTGGTGGACAAGACCGGCACACTCACCGAGGGGCGCATGCGCGTGGAGTGCGTGGAAGGCTCGACCGAGGCGCTCATGCTCGCCGCGTCGCTCGAGCGCCTGAGTGCGCATCCCATCGCCGCGGCCATTGTCGAGTGGAGCTTGGATTCGCCTGCGCGCGCGGCGCGGCATGAACCGCCCGTCACGCATGAGCGCGAAGTTCCAGGTTCAGGCATGCTCGGCAGGGTCGGCGATGCCAGGGTGGTGATCGGTCGTCTGGACTTCGTCTATGCAGACTGGACCGTCAGCTCTCGCGATGCCGAGCGGTGGCGCAAGGTAGCCAGGTCCATCGCCCAGCGTGGGTGGACGCCGGTGGCCGTCGCGGTGAACGGCGAGGTGGTGGCCGTGGCCGGCGTGGGAGATCCTCTTCGGCCCGATGCGGAGCCGGTCATGCGCGAGCTGGAGCGTCGGGGGTGGCGCGTGGTCATCGCCTCGGGTGACGACCCGGAGATCGTTCGGGGCATGGCGCAGCGCTTGTCACTCGATGAGTCCGCGGCGCGGGGCGGCCTCTCCCCCGAGCAGAAGCTCGAGCTGATCGAGCGGCTCAAGGAGAGCGGCGACGGCCCGACGCTCATGGTGGGCGACGGCGTGAACGATGTGGCGGCCATGGCCGCATCGGATGTCGGCGTGGCCCTCGGCACGGGCACGCGCGCCTCGCTCGAAGTGGGCGATGTCTGCCTCGCGCGCCATGGACTTGGCGCGCTTCCGTCGCTCCTTGCCGGTGCGCAGCGCACGAGGCGAGTCATCCGACTCAACTTCGGGCTCAGCCTCGGCTACAACCTGCTCGGTGCTTCACTGGCCATCGCGGGTCTGATGAACCCGCTGCTTGCCGCCATCATCATGCCGATCTCCGGGCTGACCGTGACGGCCGTGGCGATTCGTGCGACTCGCTTCGCACCGGGCGGCGCGAGCCACTCAACGCGGACAAGGGAGTGAGCAAACGCTCGAAGGTGCACCATGGAACTTCTCTTCTTCGCCCTGCCGATCTCGCTCGTGGTGGCCGCAGGATTCCTCGCGGCGTTCATCTGGGCAACCCGTGACGACCAGTTCGAGGATCTCGATTCCCCTGCGCGACGAATGCTGCATGACGATGTACCGCTGCCCCCGCAGGCGAGGGCTGGCAGCACCCATCTCGTGCCGCCAACGCACACCAATGAGAGGCCAGGGTCGGAGAGCGCAAAGGCTCAAGACCTCCGGCCGCCTGCCACGCGCTGAGGTGGCCGGTGTCATCGTGGGGCGGCTGAAGCGAGAGATCGCGGGCTGGCTTCAGCAACGGGCGCAATGCACGGAACTGGAGACGGCGAGCGCGAGAGCGTCTCTCGCCAATGCAGTGATCTCGTGATCTGCGATCGGCAGCGATTGACGGTCTCGAGGGGCGCGTGTCTCGAGGTTGATGCGCCCAAGGGTGCGCAACGCGGTGCGCGTCATTCAGCGCAGGGAGTGCAGATACTCGACAATGTCGCGCAGCTCGCGCGGGGTGAGGAGCGTGGACATCTCCGGCATCGCGCTCGGAGCGGTGTAGCCCTCGGCGATCGCGGCGTTCGGATCGATGAGCGACTCGAGGAGACCGCGACGCGAGAGACGCGCGCCGACTCCATCGAGGGCCGGCGCGGCGTTGCCACCGTGGCCGTCGAGCGCATGGCATCTCAGGCACGCGCTGGCGGAATGGAAGTTCACGAGGGCGGCGCCCCGATCGGCATCGCCTCCTTCGAGCGAGAGTTCCATGAGTCGCTCGACGCCCTCGGCGGGCAAGGCGTGCTGCCACGCCGCGAGGGCAGCCGCGATCTCCGGGACTTCCGCGCGACGCTGCTCCGCCGCATCGAGAAGATCGAGGCGAAGGGATGGACTCGACGCGATCGAACCCATCAGCGCGATCCCGCCGAGTTCGCCGCCACTGGCTGGCGCCATTGACTCGGACGAACCGGAGTCACTTCGCCCGGCGCGGAGCACTTCGATGAGCGATGCATCGGCGGCGGGTGTGGCCAACGAAGCGAGCTGCGCGAGCGCGACCTGTTGCTCCTTGAGTGAACCTTGGGCCAGCGCTTGACGAAGTTCGCCGGTCACCGAGGGATCGCGCCGTCGAACGAGCGCTTCGCGCGCCGCCATGCGGAGCAGCGGTTCAGCCGAGACCAGGGCATCGGCGACCAGCGAGCCAGCCTCCGGATGCTGAAGGCGCACAAGAAGCAGAAGACACTGCGCCCGCTCGCGTGGCGGCGCCGAGGTGTCACGCGCGGTGGCGAGCGCCGCCGCCGGGTCAAGCGCAATCGACTGTTCCTCGGCGAGGGTCCGGGCGAGCGCGCGAATCGCGTCGGGGGCATCGGCCGCGAGCGCCGGAAGTCGCGTGGAAAGCACACGCCGCAGGCCCTCGATGTCCCGCGAGGCGAGATTGACGGCATGCACTCGGCCATGCACACGATCGCGCATCACAGGAGGATCGCTCGGCACGAGCGCGGGGCTGTTCACTCCCGGTCTCCGAGCGACCGGATCGGCGAAGAGCCGAAGGGCCTCGAGTGCCTCGAGTCGCATGGCCATCGGCACGGCGGAACTCGAAGCAATGCCCATGAGCGCCTCGGCGCCGCGCGCTGAGCCTGAGCGCAATGCGGCGTCGATCGCCCGCCGCAGCAGCGGCACCGCATCAAGATTGGGCTCGGGGCGACGGCCAAGCGGATCCTCCACTCGGCCATCGGGATAGGTCACTCGAAGTGAACAGTGGGCGATACCGCCGCCCTGCGCATGGCGCACCTCGAGCCGATAGGGCACGCCAGCCTCAAGTCGAACGGGACCGGAGCGCTGCGACGGCTGCGCGTCGTAGTGCCCCGCCTGCACGAACCCCTGCACCCGGGCAAGAAGGCGCCGTTCCCCATCATCGCCCGGAAAGACGAGGTAGAGCAGCGAGTGGTCGTCACTCGCAAGGTCGAAGTGATGGGGGCCGCTCATCGACGGCACGAAGGTGGTTGTAAGCCGAGCTGCATAGAGCGAGCCGTCGTTGGCTGGCGATGCGAACTCGGACAGAGTCTCGACCGCGGTCGGCTCGCGATCGAAGACGGGATGCGCCGCGAGATCGAGCTGAGTCGTGTTCGGAATAGGTCGCCACACTTCGCGGTGCACCGTCACATCGCCTGGTGCGAGACCCGATCTCGTGCTCTCCGCGCTCGCCGTGTCGGACCAGCCTTCAGCCACCTCAATGAGCGCGGGGAACGCCTCGTCGATCTCCATGTCGTGAATGGCGCGGGCCGCCTCGGTCGCCACTCGGCGCTCCGGGTCGAAGAGTGAGCGAGCGAGCGCTGGATCGCGCAGTCGACGGAGCGCGAGGACGGCGCCCAGGCGCACCTGCGGGAACTGATCCGCCGCGAGTTCAAGGAGCGCCTCGCGATCTCCGATCCGCGCGAGGGCAAGACTCGCCGCATGTCGCAGGTAGGGGTTCTCATCTTGGTTTTCCCAGAGAATCGCCGTGAGTGCGGGAATCGCCTCCTTCGAGCCAAGCCGACCAAGCGCCCCGGCGGCGAAGAAGCGCACTCGAGGGTCCTCGTCGGTGGCGATCGCAATGAGTGGTTCGAGCGCGGGCATCCATGCGGCCTCGCCGAGCACCTTGGCCACTTGCGCTCGGATCTCCGGCTCCTCGTCCTCGAGCAACTCCGTGAGCGAACCACCGACGAACTCGATCGCCTCTCGCTGATCCTCCGTGGTCGCGCGAGCGGTGCGGAGGAACTGCCCGCATCCCCAGATTCCGTGCAGCCTCGCGATGAGATGCGGTGCCTCCCCGGCCGCCATCAGCAATTCACCCGCGCCCCCCTCGCCTCTTGAGGCGAGTTCCCATTGTGCGCGCAGGCGCACCCGCATGTCGGGGTTCTGGAGCAGCGCTGCCAACTCCCCCTCCGAGCGTCCTTTGAATCCCTCGCCGACAAGTCGCGTCACAGCCTGCACCTCGTCGGAGTTCACGAAGCGCGGGTCCCACACGCGATAGAGCTGACCCTTTCCGTTGCTCTCCCAGCCCGCGTCCCAGTCGCTGATCATCATGCGGCCGGCAAAGTCGAAGTCCACATCGGTGGGGAGCACATCGCTCACGAAGGGATGCACATTGCGGACTTCGTAGCCGGCGCCGTCGCGCTCGAGAGTCATCGCGAGCACACGGCTCGAGCGCCGATCCCCAAGGAAGTCACACATGAACAAGGCGTCGTCGTACTTCGAATCAAGGCCGACGCCGGGGTAGGCAACAAGCCCCGAGGGACCGCTGCCGATATGCGCAAGCGGCGGCAGTGCCCACGCGGCGCGCCGCGGATCGGTCGCATCGCCCGCCTCCCACAGCCTCCAGATGCGCTCCTGGTTCCACGGTCCGCGCTGATTCGCGCCTTCGAGCGTCTGGTAGTTCATCTCCCAGCCGATCTCGGCGCCATCGACGCACCAGACGATGCGGGCCCGATCTCCGGCATCGGAGTTGTTCTCACCCGTGAAGAGATCGCCGAAGCGATTGAAGGCCAGTTCCTGCGGATTTCGAAGGCCGGTGCAGAAGACTTCAAGGTTCGATCCGTCGAGTTCACAACGGAAGATGGCACCGGACTTGGGATCGGCGAGCACGCGCCCGTCCGGCAGTTCAAGGTGATAACCGCGGTCGCCGATCGACCAGTAGAGGCGTCCATCGGGGCCCATCACCAGCCCATGCATGTCGTGGCCGCGTAGCGCGATTCGCACACCGAAGCCATCGAACACGCGCTCGCGCTCATCGGCCACGCCATCGAAGGTCGTGTCGCGGAATCGCCAGAGCGTGGGAATGCAGGTCACCCAGACCGTGCCTTCGTAGGTGAGCACCCCGGCGTTGGTGCCGTCGAGCGGTTCGTTGAAGTCACCGGAAAAGTTGATCGCGCGAGTGGGGCGCCCGGAGTCGTCGGGGTCGACAAGGACGCGCACCCGATCGGCCCAGCGCGTGAAGTGCGCCATGCCGCCCTCGAAGCGATGGGCCCACTTCTCGTACATGCGCAACCGATCGTCGTTGGTCCTGTTCGAGAGATCGTCAATGAGCCAGAACGATTGGTGGCGGTTGTCTTCCACGCCGCGCTCCTGGCGAGCGCTCTCGGCGACGAAGACGCGACCAAGTTCGTCGATCGAGAAGGCGACGGGGTCCGAGACGAGCGGCTCCATCGCGAAGAGATCCCACTCGAAACCCGGCGGAACTTGAATGGGGCGAGGGCCGGCGGGCGCCGCCGTCGGGGACGCCGGAGCGGGCAGAGCGGCCGCAGAAGTTGCCGCAGGTGACGCGTCAGGCGATGGTGCCCCGCCGGGCGGGCCTGCATCAGGCGCGGCGGCGCTTCCGCCATGCTGGGCGAGCGAGAGAAGCACGATCGAAATGAGGGCGTTCATGCGTCTGGAGCGATGTGATCGCTTCGTGGAGAATAGTCGTGTCGTTCAGCCATGACCCCAGAGGAACTTCGACGCATTCGAGAGCAGGTCCGGCGCGTGGCGGAGCGCATCCAGCCGTTGCTTGAGCCGGTGGCTGGGCTCGCGCGTCGGAATGCGCCGGCGCACCTCTGGCTCGGCGTGCAGGTGATCTTCGGCGTGGAGTGGCGTGTGCGGGCCGATCCGGCGAGTGTCGAGCGATTCATCGAGTGGATCGACGCTCATCCGAACGCCGACTACGAGGCGTGGCCGGAGACGCCGCGCTTCCGGGAGGGAAGCTTCTCCGAGCGTCTCTTCTGAGTGCCGGACCAGACGATCGCCGAGCCGACGCGCCTCGGCGGCGAACACCTTCTCCGAGCGCCTCCCCTGAACACCGGATCGACCCGGGGCGGTTAGGCTTCGCGACTTCCCGGTCATCCCCGCGCATGCCGCTCATCCGCACACTTGTTGAAAGACTCTCTCGCGGGCGCGCCATCAAACGGCACCTGCCGCCCGATTTCGGTTCGACGCCGCTCTTCGTTTCGCCCGACGCGGAACTCAAGTACCTGAAGCCGGGGTTCTCCGCGTTCCACCCGGAGCTGCTCGATCTCGCCCGCCGCTTCGTGGGCGCCAGGTCGCAGGTGTGGGACATCGGCGCGAATGTCGGAGTCTTCACCTTCGCGGCGGCGAGTCGTGCGAAGGAGGGCGGAGTGCTCGCCGTCGAGGCGGACATCTGGTTGGCGCAGCTCCTGCGACGCTCGGCGGCTCTGCCTCAGAATGTCAATCTGCCCGTGAGCGTGCTGCCCGTCGCAGTCTCGTCAGAGATTGGCGTGGCATCCTTTCTCATCGCCGCGCGGGGGCGCGCGTCGAACGCGCTCGAGTCGACCACGGGGCGCACGCAGATGGGTGGAGTCCGTGAGCGCGTGCATGTGCCGACGACCACGCTCGATGCGCTGCTTGGCTCGTTTCCTCGGCCTGATGTGGTCAAGATCGATGTCGAAGGGGCGGAGCTTCCCGTGCTGCGCGGTGCCGAGTCGCTCCTGCGAAGCGTCCGCCCCGTGCTCTACATCGAGGTGGGCGACGCCCAGCGCGCCGAGGCGACGGACCTGCTCCGGGGTCATGGCTACCAGTTGTTCGATGGCGAGTCGCCCAATCCGATCGCGTCGTGCGTCTTCAACACGCTCGCGATTCCCGCGGAGAAGGTTGAATCACTTCCCCGCACGCTGCGCGGATGATCCACTTGCGGGCGCCTTCGGCACGGCCTGCGACTTCGTGAGCTGGTCCTCACGGTCGATCTCCCGAATCTTCAGCCAGATCTGCCAGAAGTAGATCGCCTTCATCGTCGAGAAGATGAAGCCGATGCCGCCATCGAGCAGCCCCAGGCGACGGAAGTAGTTGTCGATGAAGTACGCCGGCCCACACCACCACTTCGGCAGCATCCGGTACTTCGTGCGCTGCCGGGGGGTGAGCTTCGGGTCATCCAGGCGACCTTCATCGCGGAGCTGGTGATAGCGCCGCGCCTCCCATGAGGAGTAGTCGTTGTGCTTGGCGATGTAGTGGGCCAGCCCGCGGTAGTCGTGATGGTCGATCGCCGCGTGAATCTCGCCCGTGGTTCCATCCACGATCGGGTGTTCGTGCACCTCGATGTCCAGCGCGCTCCAGTTCTGCTCATCGACGCGCTCATACTCGCCCGAGCCGATCTTGAAGAGGCTCAGCTTCCTGAACTTGGCCCCGTGGCGGATGGGACGCCCCATGAAGTGATTCCGGTACACGAGCCAGAAACCGACATGGGTCGTGGTGGCGAGGATCCGCTCCAGCTCGTCGCAGAACTCCTCGGAGACGAACTCGTCGGCATCGAGAAAGAGCACCCAAGGCGTCTCGAAGGTCTGCGTGCGAAGGACCCAGTTGCGCTTCTTCGGGAACTGCCCGTTCCACTGGAAGTTCACATAGCGGGCGCCGAAGTCTCGCGCAATCTGCGGCGTGCGATCGGTGGAACTGCTGTCCACCACCATCACGCTGTGAAAACGGCGAAGTCGCTCGAGGCAGGCAGCGAGCTGTCGTTCCTCATTCTTGACGGGGAGGACCACCGTCACGGGCACGCGCGACATGGGGCGGCGAGTATAGGAGCCGCGGCGCGTCAGCGGGCCTTCGCATGATGAGCGCGATACCACTCGATCGTGCGACTCAGGCCATCTTCGAAGTCGACCTTCGCCTGCCAGCCGAGGAGCTTCAACGCCCTGGTCGTGTCGAGGCAGCGGCGCGGCTGGCCATCGGGTCGGCTCGCATCCCACGCGATGTCGCCCTTGAACCCGGTGAGCTTCGCGATGAGCTCCACCAGGTCCCTGATGCGAATCTCCATGCCCGTGCCGAGGTTGATCGGCGTCGGCTCATCCATCACCTCGGCGGCGCGGACAATGCCTTCGGCGGCATCCTCGACATAAAGGAACTCGCGGCTGGGCGATCCGCTGCCCCACACCGGCAGCGTGCGCTCGCCTCGCGCCTGCGCCTCGATGCACTTGCGGATGAGCGCCGGAATCACATGCGAACTCTCAAGGTCGAAGTTGTCCCACGGTCCGTAGAGATTCACGGGAAGGACATAGGCGCCGCGCAATCCATACTCGCGGTGATAGCCGTCGAGCATGACCATGGCCGCCTTCTTGGCGACTCCGTAGGGCGCGTTGGTCTCCTCGGGATAACCGTTCCAGAGCTCCTCTTCACGGAAGGGCACCGGTGTGAACTTCGGATACGCGCAGATGGTCCCGACCTGCACGAACTTCTCGAGGCCATGCACGCGCGCGCCTTCGATGAGGTGGAGCGCCATGGCCATGTTGGCGAAGAAGTAGCGACCCGGGTGACGCATGTTCGCGCCGATGCCGCCCACTTCGGCGGCAAGGTGGAGCACCACTTCGGGGCGGGCCTCGCGATAGAGTCGATCGACCGCCGAGGCGTCGGTCAGGTCGAAATCCCTGCGCCGCGGAACAAAGGGGTCGCGACACCCGCGGGCGGCCAGCCGCTCCAGCACGGCACGACCGAGAAAACCGGCACCACCGGTGACCAGCACGCGCTTCGTGGAAAGGTCGAGCATGGGCGACCCGATATACCATGAGCGACCCAACGGAGGCGAACCCATGGCGGCCAAGACGGCGCTCATCACCGGCATCACCGGGCAGGACGGCAGTTATCTCACCGAGCTCTTGCTGGCCAAGGGCTACACGGTCCACGGCGTCATCCGCCGGGCCAGCTCCTTCAACACCGAGCGGATCGACCACATCTATCAGGACCCGCATGAGCGCGGCGCCAGGCTTCGGCTTCATTATGGAGACCTGACCGACGGCAACGGGCTTCATCGGCTCCTGCACGAGCTTCGTCCCGACGAGGTCTACAACCTCGGTGCGCAGAGCCATGTGCGCGTGAGCTTCGACCAGCCCATCTACACCGTCGATTGCGTGGCGACCGGCGCCATCAAGCTGCTCGAAGCGGTTCGTGACTACCAGGATCGCTCCGGCGCGAAGGTGCGCTACTACCAGGCGTCGAGCAGCGAGATGTACGGCAAGGTGCAGGAGGTTCCGCAGAAGGAGAGCACGCCGTTCTATCCGCGCTCGCCCTATGGCTGCGCCAAGGTCTTCGCGCACTGGGTCACCGTGAACTACCGCGAGAGCTACGGCATGCACGCCAGTTGCGGCATCCTCTTCAATCACGAGAGCCCGCGCCGCGGCGAGACCTTCGTCACGCGCAAGATCACGCGCGCCGTCGGACGCATCAAGCTCGGCCTTCAGAAGAAGCTCTTCCTTGGCAACCTCGATGCCCAGCGCGACTGGGGTTTCGCGGGCGACTATGTCGAAGCCATGTGGATGATGCTCCAGCAGCCGCAGCCCGATGACTATGTCATCGCGACGGGGGTGATGATCCCCGTGCGGCGCTTCTGCGAACTCGCCTTCGGCGAGGCTGGCCTCGACTACAAGGACTTCGTGGAAGTCGATCCGCGCTACTTCCGACCGGCCGAGGTGGAGCAACTCCTTGGCGATCCATCCAAGGCGAAGAAGCAGCTTGGCTGGAATCCGCGCACGACCGTGGAAGAGCTCGCGAAGATGATGGTGGAGTCGGACATGGAGCTCGCGCGGCGCGAGAAGACGCTGCGAGATGCCGGTCATGTCCTGCCCGCCTTTGTCGGCCACGATCAATGAGCGAAGGGACACGCGCGAGGGGCGCACCGCCATGAGCGAGGGGAGGAGCGCGGGGCGTGCACCGCCGTCCGAACGGTCACCGGCGGATCGGCCCGGCCCTGATCGGCACGCGGATCGACCGACGCGACCGCTTCGGATTCTTCTTGTCAACCAGGTCTTCTGGCCCGATGTCGCGGCGACCGCGCAGCACGCCGATGACCTTGCGCGTCATCTCGTGGCCCGCGGTCACCAGGTGCAGGTGATTGCCTCCCGCTCCATCTACTGGGCTGGCAGCGGACATCGGAGTCTGCTTCCGGCGCGCGAGGAGCACGAGGGCATCGAGATCACGCGCGTGGGGCGGAGCATCTTCGGGCGGCGGAGCAACCTGGCGCGCGCTGCGGACTTCGCGCTCTTCTATGTGGCGGCCATGACGCGAGCGCTCTTTGTGAAGCGCCCCGATGTCGTCATCTGCTTCACGACACCGCCGCTCATCGGTCTGGTGGGCCGCATGCTCCGGGCGCTGCGCGGCGTGCGCTTCATCTACTGGGTGATGGACCTCTATCCCGACCTTCCGGTCGCCTGCGGCGTCCTGCGCCGAGGCGGGCTCGCCGCACGCTTCTTCGAGCGCGTGCATCGCGGGATCCTGCGCTCCGCCGATGCCGTGGTCGTCCTCGGCCGCTGCATGCAGCGCCGCGTGCTCGAGAAGGGCATCGACCCATCGCGCGTCAGGATCATTCATGTCTGGTCGGACAGCGAGGAGCTCGGAACCACGCCGCACCGGGACAACGCCTTCCGGCGCGAGTGGGCGCTCGACGGCGCCTTCACCGTGATGTATGCGGGGAACTACGGCGTCGGGCACGATGTCGCCACCATGCTTGGCGCGGCGAAGATCCTGCGAGATCGCGAGGACATCCGCTTCGTCTTCGCCGGCGGCGGGGCCCGCAAGCGAGAGGTCGAGGGCTTCATCAGCGAGCACCAGCTCACGAATGCGCAGTCGCAGCCCTACCAGCCGCGCGAGCGACTGGGGGAGCTCCTGTCGGCGGCCGATGTGCATCTCGCGAGCCAGGCTGCGGACATGGCGGGACTCTTCGTGCCTTCCAAGCTGTTCGGAATCATGGCTGCGGCGCGCCCCGCGATCTTCGTCGGCAATGCCGATGCGGAGAATGCTCTTGTTCTTGGTGAATCGGGCTGCGGCTGGGTCATTGCGCCCGGCGATGCCGTAGGGCTCGCGTCGCTCCTGCGCGAGTTGGCGGCTGACCCCGAGCGCTGCCGATCCGCAGGAGAGCGGGGGCGCGACGCACTCGCACTCCACTACAGCCGCGCCGACGGTTGCAGGCAGTGGCACGAGCTGATCGAGTCGAATAGCGCCTCGGAAGCGGCGCAGCGCGTGGCTGTCGGACCAGTCGCGCGCGACCGTTATACTTCGCCCCCAACCCCTCACCGCTGAATCTGCACCATGCCGTCACGAGACCAACTCACCTCCATGCTCGTCGAGTGCGTCAATGACTACGCCGCCCAGGTCGGCACCACCATTGCCGTCACGCCCGACACTCCGCTCCTCGGACCGCAGGCCGCGGTCGACTCGCTCGGCCTCGTCATGATCGTGACGGCCTTCGAAGCGAAACTGAATGAGACCTTTGACGCAGGACTGGTGCTCGCGAGCGAAGCGGCCATGTCCATGCGGCGAAGTCCATTCCGCTCGGTCGGTGCACTGGTCGAATACGCCGAGCAGCTCCTCGCCGAGGCGAAGATCCAGTGAGCCGCGCCATGGTCATCACGGGGACGAGCCGGGGCATCGGCCTCCAGCTCGTCGAAACCTTCCTCGAGCGGGGCTGGCGGGTCTTTGGCTGCTCGCGCGGTCCGTCGGATCTCAAGCATGAGCGCTACGAGCACTTCGAGGTCGATGTCGGAGATGAAAAGGCCGTCGTCAACATGTTCGGGGCTGTTCGCCGCAGCGGCGTGCCCCTTGCCGCGCTCCTGAACAACGCCGGCAGCGCCAGCATGAACCATGTGCTGACGACGCCGGTCGAGACCATGGAGAAGCTCTTCCGGGTGAACACGCTCGGCACCATGCTCTGCACGCGCGAAGCCGCGAAGATGATGGTTCTGCGGCGCCAGGGGCGCATCATCAACTTCGGGTCGGTGGCCTGCTCCTACGCGCTCGAAGGCGAGGCGGTCTATGTCGCGACGAAGGCCGCGGTCGAGGCCTACACGCGCGTCGTCGCGCGGGAGCTGGGCGACTACGGCGTCACCGTGAACGCCATCTCTCCGAATCCTGTGAAGACCGACCTCATCGCCGGCGTGCCGCAGGCGAAGATGACGGCGCTGGTCAATCGACAATCGATCAAGCGCTACGGCGAGTATCAGGACATCCTTCAGGTGGTGGACTTCCTTCTCGATGATCGGACGACCTTCACCACGGGACAGGTGATCTACCTCGGGGGGCCGTGATGCCGCTCTCGTGGCTCCTCGAGCGCTTTGAGCGACACGCCGGGGACGATGCCATCATCTGGCACGATCGCGCGACGAGCTATCGCGAGCTGCTCGAGTTGATCGAGGCGGCCCGGGCGCGGCTGCGGTCGCATGGGATCGGCGCGGGCCAGGTCGTCATGCTCGATGGCGACTTCTCGCCCAACTCGATTGCCACGCTGCTCGCGCTGATGGCGGAGCGCACGGTGGCGGTGCCGGTCGCGTCGCATGTCCGTGCGGATCGGCCGCAGCTTGCCGAGATTGCCCAGGCTGGCTGGCTCCTCTCGGTCGATGGCGAAGATCGCTGTGAAGTGACGCAACTTCCGCACCAGGTCACCCATCCGCTTCTGAAGCAGGTGCAGGCCCTCGGACACCCGGGGCTGGTGCTCTTCAGTTCGGGGGCGACAGGAGCGCCGAAGGCCACGCTCCACGATCTCGTTCCGCTGCTTGAGAAGTTCCAGGTGCCGCGCCACACGCAGCGGATGATCACCTTCCTCCTCTTCGACCACATCGGCGGCTTCAACACGCTGATGTACACGCTCGCGAACCACGGATGCGTCATCACGCTCCAGGCGCGCGACCCTGAGTCGGTCTGCCGTGCGATCGAGCGCCACCGCGCCGAGGTCCTGCCGACATCCCCGACCTTTCTGCGGCTGATGCTGATGAGCGGCGCGCATCGACGCCACAACTGCTCCTCGCTTCAGGTGATCAACTACGCCACCGAGGTCATGCCGCAGGCGACGCTCGATGGCCTGCGCCGCGACTTTCCGCAGGCGGAATTGCGACAGTCGTACGGTCTCTCCGAACTCGGCATCTTGCGA
This sequence comes from Phycisphaeraceae bacterium, assembly GCA_019636735.1. Taxonomy (NCBI): domain Bacteria; kingdom Pseudomonadati; phylum Planctomycetota; class Phycisphaerae; order Phycisphaerales; family Phycisphaeraceae; species Phycisphaeraceae bacterium. Next base: position 260,039 of record JAHBWY010000005.1, on the reverse strand, counting down.
TCGCAGTCGCGCGGAAACGACTCGCTCTGGGTGCGCGTCGGTGGCGAAGGCTACGAGACGCGCGTCGTCGACGGCATTCTCCAGATCAAGGCGAAGAGCTCGCTGCTCGGTTACCTGAACGCCCCCTCGCCCTTCACCGAGGATGGCTGGTTCGACACGCAGGACGAGGTCGAAGTCGATGGCGAGTGGCTGCGCTTCAAGGGGCGCCGCAGCAGCCTCATCAATGTCGGCGGCGAGAAGGTCTATCCCGAGGAAGTTGAAGCGGTGATCCTCGAAGTCCCAAATGTCGTCGACGCGGTGGTCGTGAAGGAGCCTCATCCGTTCACGGGCAACATCGTGGTCGCCGAGGTCAGCCTGGCCGAGCCCGAGGACCTCAAGGAGGTCACCCGTCGCATCCGCACCCACTGCTTCTCGAAGCTGCCCAGCTTCAAGGTTCCGGTCAAGGTCCGGCCCATGAGTGACGATCGCGTGCTGGAGCGCTTCAAGAAGAAGCGAAGCTGAGGGTCAGAGCGCATGGGCGAGCACGCATATCCTTCCGCCCCGCAGGAGTCATCGGAAGCACCTGATGCGGCCGCGCCTCGAGTGGCCGCGGCCATTCGTCGCGCCGAGGAGAGGGACCTGCCGGCGCTGCGCGTGCTTCTTTCGGAGCGCGATCACCGCGAGTGGGATCAGCCGTCCGTCGACTGGTTCGTCTGCCGACTCGATCCTGCACAGTGCCTTGCGTGGATGGCGTTCGCAGGCGAGCGCCCCGTCGGCCTCTCGTCGATGTACCTGCGCACGCTGGTGACGAGTGAGGCGTCCGGCGCACGGGGCACGGAGCGGCGCGCCGCCTACTGGGCCAATCTCTATGTGGACCCGGCGTTCCGCGACCAGATGCTCTACCCGCGCTTGCCGCTCACCATGGCGCAGGCGCTGCGACCGGCTGGCGCGTCGTTCCTCTATGCCGCCGTTCGGCAGCGTGATCTCGCTGAGACGCATCTGCGCATCGGCTTTGCGCGCATCGGACGAATGGCGGTGCTCTTCAAGCCGTTGCGCCCCGCGCGTCTCCTGGCGCGCCATCGAGGCATGGGGCGCTGGGCGGAACTCCTCGGGCTGCCGCTCGATGCCCTCTGGCGACTCTGGCTGGCCGCGCGAAGGCCCGCGACTCCCGCAGGTCTGTCGATCGAGTCACTTGGGCTCGACGATCCACGGCTGGCTCATGTGGTGGCGCTCCTTGAGCGCGGTGCGCCCGGCGACTCCGGTGCCATCCTTCAGAAGTGGACCACCGAGGGCTTTCGCGCCCGCTTCGAGCGCACCCGCGAAGGCGGGCACTACGACCTTCGCATCGCCCGACGACGCGACTCGATCGATGCCGCGCTCCTGATGCGCTACGCCGAGCGCGGCGCCGCTGTGAAGGCCGCCGTCGTCATGACGCTCGCGGGTGAGTCCGCCGCGATCGCGGCTCTTCTTGCCGATGCGGAGCGCCGCGCCGTCGCTGACGGCGCCGTGCTGATGCTCTTCATGGATGGCCTCGGGCCGGGCGTCGGATCGCTCCTTCGCCGCCGGGGCTATCGCCCTTCGCCTGAGACCTACGATCTCATCGTCTGGCCGAAGGCCATCCTCACGAGCGACCCCGATCTCGCCGATCTCTCCCGATGGCGTCTCAGCTTCGCCGATCACGACGCCTTCTAGGGCGCTTCGGCCAGCGGCGATTCGGCCGCGTGCGTTCCATTCATGAGCGATGATCAGACCATCACGAACGCTCTCTCCTTCGATATCGAGGATTGGTTCCACATCGTTGGCATCGAGGGGCTCGATGAGCCCGAGCGATGGCCAACGCTGCCGACCCTGGTCGAGCGCTGCACCGACGGGATCCTCGAGACTCTCGCGGCGCGGCGCGTGCGCGCCACCTTCTTCATCCTCGGCTGGATCGCGGAGCGCTATCCGGCGCTGGTGCGCCGTATCGGTGATCAGGGCCATGAACTGGCCAGTCACTCGTACTGGCACCGCCGGGTCTTCGACCTCTCGCCGCAGGAGTTCGACGAGGACCTCGCGCGCTCGATTGACGCGATTGAGAGCGCCTCGGGTCGGCGCGTGATCGGCTATCGAGCGCCGTCCTTCTCGATCACGCCCGGTTCGGAGTGGGCCATCGACGCGCTCCTCAAGCGGGGGCTTCGCTACGACGCCAGCCTCTTCCCCGTGCCGCGCGGCGATGGCGGGTACCCGTGCGAGCCGGGACCTCATCACTTCCGAGGAATGCCAGAGCTGCCCATGAGCACCATGTCGCTCTTCGGACGAAGGCTCGCCTTCTCTGGTGGCGGGTACCTTCGCCTTCTGCCGCCATGGCTCATTCGTCGCGGGTTTTCGCAGGTGCACGCGAAGGGCCTGCCGGTGGTGGTCTATCTCCACCCGCGCGACTTCGCTCCAGATTGCCCGCGCGTCCCGATGCCGCTGTCGCGGCGCTTCAAGTGTTATGTCGGTCTGCGGACCACCCAGCCGAAACTCGAGATGCTGCTCGGCCGCTATCGCTTTGATACCTGCGCCGCAGTGCTGGGTGTCGAGGCCTCGGCCGACGCGACGGTCGAACCGTCGCAAGCACCGCACGGCGCCACGCGGTCGTGAGACTGCATCATGAGCCGGCGACGGCCGATCGTCGCGCCATGTGAATCTGCACGAGTTCGAGACTCCGCGCGGCAATCTCAGGCCAGGTGAATCGCTCGCGCACGAGCGTCCGGCCCGCTTCACCCATGCGCGCGGCGGCCGCGGAATCGGCGAGCACGCGTTCGATCGCGTCGGCGATCTTCTCAGGGTTCCTCGGCACGATGAGACCCGCGCCCACCTCGGTCACCTCGGGGAAGTGACACTCCGGCGAGATCACCACGGGGCAGCCGCAGGCGAGGGCCTCGGTGATGGCGACGCTGAATGCCTCATGCTCCGACGGCAGGCAGAACGCGAGTGCATCGACGAGCGCCGCGATCTTGTGCGGGCCGTAGATGGCCCCCACGCGGTGCACGCGCGACTCGATTCCGAGCCGCTTGGTCTGCGCTTCGAACTCGGCGCCGACTCCCGCATCAGGCCCGGCCACCACCAGCCGGAGGTCGGGCTTCCTGGCGACGACTTGCGCAAACGCCTCGCCGAGGAGATCGAGCCCCTTGCCCCAGTGCAGGCGGGAGAGGAAGAGCACGAATGGGTCCTGGCCCAGCTCGGGATGCTCCCGACGGAACGCGCCTCGCGGCGGCAAGGCGCCAACTTCCTCGAGAAAGATGCCGTTCGGAATGATCTCGATCGGCGCGCGAAGACGAACTGGCGCCATCGTCTCGGCCTCGTCGCGGTTGAGCGCGTGAACATAGAGCGACTGGTCGAGCATGCGTTTCCAACCCGCCGCGAGCGCCAGCCGCTTCTTCCAGCGCCGATGCCGCAGCGACCATGGTGTCAACATGCCTGCGGGCCGAATGACATACGGCACGCCGCGTGCGTGGGCGACTCTCGCCGCAGCCCGGAGAAGCGGATCCCAGACGCCATGGAGATAGACGAGATCGCCCGATGGCATCCTCTCACGGCCTCCGCGCCGAAGCGACCCGAGAGGTGTGACGGTCTTCTCCGGGATGGTGACCTGCGCGAGTCGCTCGGAACCGGGGACTTCTTCAAGCGCACTGCGGGCCAGCGACGATCTCTCGGCGTCGAGCTCGGTCGAGACCACCGTGACTTGATGCCCGAGTCCCGCATGGGCCGCAGCCAGTCGCGTCACGACGCGCGGCGGTCCCCCATAACGCGGGTCGAGAGAGCGAATGACATGAACAATCTGCATACGATCCGCGTCTTCATCGTACGATTCCGACCCTGCATTGAGCCGTTGATCGAGGCTCCTGCTCGGCGGGGACAGATGACCGGGGTTGCATGGTAGCCGCGACCTTCTGATGACCAGCGCCCCGACACCACCTCCCGATGCCTCGTCGCTCCGTCGGATCGCTTCACGCGGCTCCATGTGGACCCTCGCGGAGAGCCTGTCGAGCAAGGTGCTCTCGCTGACGGCCCAACTCATCCTCGCGTGGGAGCTCAGTGAAAGCGAGATGGGCGTCGCCAACCAGGCGGTCATGGCGGCGTCGTTTCTGTTTCTCGCGAATGCCGCGGCGGTGTCGGACCTGCTCACGGCGCGCACCAAGGGGTTTCGACGCTGGGCCCGGGTGGGCAATCAACTCTCACTCTACTCCGGGCTCGGCTCATTCCTGCTCGTCATGGCGCTTGGGCCGTTGGTGGCCATGCTTTATGCACCAGAGGACCAGACGCTCACCTGGTACCTCTCGCTGCTCGCCGTGGCGGCGCTGCGGATGCTCTTCTACACCCTCGCCTGCGCGACCCACGCACAACTTCGAGTTGACTTCCGATTCCGCGCAATCTCACTCGTTCACTTCCTGTCGAATGTCTTTCTGGCGGGGGGGTCGCTCCTGCTCGCCCTGCTCGACGCAGGGAGCTTTGCGCTTGTGGGCGGCCTGACGATCGGCGCCGTCGTGCGCTGGATCGGCTTCTGGTGGTTCGCGGGTGCGAAGGTGAAGCAGGCGCCGCGGAGTCCGCCGGTCAAGCTTCTCTTCAGCGGGCTCGGCTGGCTGCTCGCTGCGCAGTACATCGCGACGGTGGCGGCCACTTCGGGCGTGTTGATCCTCGGCCTCTACGCCGACGCGAGTGAGGTCGGCATTTACGCGGTGGCATTCAACCTCAGCTACCAGGTGACGGTGCTCTTCTCATTCGGCCTGGGGCAGGTGCTTCAGCCGGTGCTCGGAGTGCTCTCCTCCGACTCCGATCGACAGGCTGGCGCATTCATCCGCGCCAGCGGCGTCATCCTGCTGCTGGCGATTCCGCTCTGCCTGATTCAGGCGGCGCTCTCGGAGCCGCTGCTGCGATTCGCATTCCCGGAGCGATGGCTTCCCTCGGCGTGGCCGCTGCTGATTCTGAGTGCGGCGCAGGCGATGGCCATCTCACAGGGTCCCACGCTGGCCATGCTGAAGGCACAGCGCCGCTTCCGAATTCTCTGTCTCTGGCAGGGCGCGCAGACGCTTGCGTACATCACGCTGCTGGTCGTGCTTTGCCCGATGGGCGGGGCGATGGGTGCCTCGGTCGCCATGCTCGTGCAGTTCACTGTCTTCGGCCCAATCGGGATCTGGCTCGCCATCAGGGTGTCGCCGAAGTACGGCTGGTCCGAGGTCGCCTTCATGCATGTCCGACCGGCGCTGATCGGCCTCGGCCTCGGCGTGGCCGCGTGGTGGTCCTCCACGCTCTTCCCAGCGACGCGGCTCGGCGCTCTGGCGGCGCTCATGATCACCGGCTTCGGCAGCGTCGCCGCGATGTGGGTGCTCTTCCGGTTCTTCACGCCGAAGCGCTACAACGAGATCATTCGCACCTTCCGAGGGCGATCCGAAGCCTCGGTCTCGGTGTCGCAGGAGTGATCCGAATTGGAACCAAAGTCCCACGCGACCCTCAGAGCCGGAGTGGTCATCTCGATGTCAAGGGAGCGACGAACCTCGACGGATCGGTGTTTCTTCGCAGAGCGGACTTCGCTCGCTGAATGACGACCGGGGAAGCGGGCACCAATGCTTGCGCGAGTTCAGGCCGCGCCCTGCGCGACGCCCGAGGCCTCCAGCGCCTTCTCAAGCGCTGGGACATGCTCCGCCTTCACCGTCACCCAACGGCCCAGCATCAGGCCGTCGAGGCCGGTGCGCTTGAAGCAATCCGCCGCCTGCTGAGGCGTATCGACGATCGGCTCGTTCTCGTTGAAGCTCGTGTTCAGCACGATCGCCACACCGGAGAGCTTCGAGAACTCATCGATCAGGTCGTAGTAGAGCGCGTTCGTCTCACGCTCGATGCTCTGCACGCGCCCCGTGCCGTCGACATGGGTGACCGCCGGCAGCTTGGGTTGCCACTCCGGGCGGATCTTCACGACATGCATCATGAAGGGGCTGTGCACCTTCTGCTCGAAGTACTCGCCCATGCGGGGCGTGAGCACCGTCGGCGCAAATGGCCGGAACATCTCGCGGCGCTTGATCTTGGCGTTGATCTTGTCCTTGGTGTCGGGGAAGGTCGGATCGGCGAGAATGCTCCGATTGCCGAGCGCTCGCGGTCCCCATTCGCTCCGCCCCTGGTACCAGCCGAGGACGAGGCCCGAGCGGATCAGGTGAGCCGCCACGCGAGCGACTGACTCGCGCGGCAATTCCACCACGCGCGTGCCGCAGGTCCGCGCGGCCGCTTCCATGTCTCGATCGGAGTGCTCGGGCCCCCAGTAGGCGTGCTTCATGTGGAAGCGCTCCTTCCGGCCGAGGAGGTTGTGCCACACCCACAACGCGGCGCCCACGCAGATGCCATCGTCGCTCGCGGCGCATTGGAGATAGGGAGTCTTGAATGGAGTGTCCCGAAGCAACCGTGCGTTGGCCACGCCGTTGAGCGCACAGCCGCCCGCGTAGGCGATGCGCTCCGTGGGCACCATCGCGTGGAGCCGCTTCGCGCAATGCATCGCCGCTTCCTCGAAGCGCACCTGGCAGCTCTTGGCGAGGTCCTTCTGGAGCTGGCCAATCTCCTCGTCGCGCCGGCGCACATGGCCGATCGCTCGGGCGAAGGCGTCGCCGTAGAAGCGACCCATGACCAATCGGCCCTGCGCGTCGACCTGATCGCTCTGGCCACCCTGGTGCATGCCGAAGTAGCCCTGTCGCAGGCGGAACCAGCCGTTGTCGGGAAGCTCCATCACGCTGCGCATCAGTTCCGCCCAGCGATCCTCGCCATAGGCGGCCAGGCCCATGACCTTGTACTCCTCGCCAAATCCGTCGAAGCCGATGAGCTGACAGACCGCGGTGTAGAAGAAGCCGAGACTGTGCGGCAGATAGACGCGATCGAGCACTTCGATGGAAGTGCCTTCGCAGCGCGCGGCCATCATGCTGACGAAGTCGCCCGAGCCGTCGTAGGAGAGCCCCGCCGTGAGCTGCTCGAAGGGCGAGCAGTAGTACGCGCTCGCGATATGCCCGAGGTGGTGCTCAAGATTCACAAGCTGCGCACGGCTGCTGGTCGGATCCTCGCCGCAGGCGTCAGCCACGCGCTCGAGCAGCCCGCGGCTGGCCCGGCGGCGCCGGAAGTGTTCGAACGCGGCCGCTCCGCCCTGGATCGGATGCGTCAGGACATACTTGATCTTCTGGCTCTGGTTCGACTTTGCATCGCGCCCGATGACCACATGGGAGAGGTCCTTGAACCGCACGCCGCCGATCTCCATGACGGCGCGGATGGCCAGTTCAGGAAAGGCTGGCGAGTGCTTGATTCGAGGTCCGAGCCGCTCCTCTGCGACGGCGGCGACAAGTTGCCCGTCCACCACGAGGCAGGCGGCGGAGTCGGCGTGCTGGGCGTTGAGGCCGAGAATGGCGGTCATGGTGAAGGCGTTCAGTCAGTGGAATCGAGGCCGCGCCGCGAAACAGGGCCAAGCAGCATAACACGCGCGCGGAAGGGGCTGGTTCAGATCCCCGCCACCAGATCGTCCATTGACACGCCCTTCGCCTGCAAATGATTGGTGTTCAGGAGAACCGTGTGTCCTTCGCGCAGAATCTTTCGCGCTTCCTGCACCATCCAACCAATGTCGTCCCAGTTCTTGCCCTTCGGCGGGAACATGATGCCCCGCACGATCTCACCCTTGAGCTGGTCGTTCGGAATGGCCCATGTCGCACCGGGGTTTTGCTTGGGGTCGGAGGTGTACCAGAAGTCCGCGTCGACCACGACATTGAACTGATTCCAGTACGGGTGGCTGACCTGCGGCCTTGTCTCGACGAAGATCTTGGTCCCGAGTGAACTCAGCAGGCTGCACAGGTGCAGGTCCGGCTGATCCTGCGGCACGCGGACCGATGCGTCGACGCCGATGTTCATGCGGCACATGAGGTAGGGCACCACGCTTGAGACGGCGCGAACGAGCCACTCGGCGTAGCGCTCCTTGAGCAGCAGCGGCATCATCGTCGGGTCGTCGAGGGCGCTCCCGATGTAGGCCGTGATGTCCACCGGCACGCCGAGCGAGCCCTCTCGAATCGGCCTCCAACGATCGACGAAGTCCTTCGTCAGCCAGTCGAGTCCGGCATCCTTCGCGTCCATGAACTGGTCCCAGTCGGTGTTGTTCACCGTGCCGCTGGTACCGAAGGGCCACTGGAGCCAGAAGCGACGCGAACCCCATTCAAACGCAGGCTTGGCCCAGCGCTGGATGAAGCCCGCCCAGCCATCCTCGCGCGTCACCGTGCTGATGCGCCGAGTGGCGATGGTGCTGCACGAGCCGCCGATCAGGAAGTAGCTGATGACGCGCTGACGCGGGTTGGTCGGCTGCGTGCCGGGGTTCGGAAGCGCTCGAGGCGCTGGCGGTGTCGGCGGAGGCGGAACATCCTGCGCTTGCGGCAGCGCCGCGAGCACCTCGCGCGGCAGGGAGGCAAGCAGTGCCGCAAGCGGCAGCCCCGATGCGGCGAGAAAGTTCCGTCTTGGCAGGTGCGGCATCATGTCTGTGGGACTCCGGCGACGGGCAGTGATTCCTGCTCGATGTCGTAGGGATCGGCTTCCTCGTCCACGGGCTCCAGCACCACCGTGCCCCAGATGAAGCGAGACACCCGCATCAGCAGCCATCCAGCGACCATGCAAGCCAGAATGTCCACCGCGAAGGTCGCGATATCGCCACGACTGAAGGTGATGATGTTCGACGACATGGCGCCGAGGGTCCCGAGGATGAAGCCGTTCTCGGGCTGATGCGACATCTTGTCGTCGTAGTACCTGAAGAAGAAGCCGAGAATGACGCCATAGATGATGACGACCCACACGCCGCCGTCGTAATAGGCGTGCCCGACGATGCCCACACCCCAGTTGATGTAGCCCGTTTCCCACTCGCCCAGATCACGCGGCAGAACTTCGCCCAGCGCCACCGGTTTCTCGCCGAGCACTCCCTCGGGCCACCAGACTCGAGGGACGGGATTCGAGAAGACGAAGCGGAAGGTGTGGAACCAGTTCGGTGAGCCGTTCCTCGAGTACTGATCGATGCACGCGAGCGTGCAGGAGATGGTTGACTCGCCTTCGATGATGCTGCCCGTCGCCTCGCCCTCGCGGATCGCCGAGGTCATGCTGAAGAGACGGTCGGTGAAGACCTCGATGGGGTTGCGCTCGTGCGGGTTCAGAATCTGATGGCGAATGACGCTGTAACCGCTGATGATCACGGACGCGGCGGCGACGGGCAGCACGAGTCCGCCAAGCGCTCGCAGTGGCGATCGATAGCGCAGGTTGCTCCAGTACATCACGATCAGCATGGTCGTGAAGAGACCAAGCAGCGGACGCCGGCTGGTGCCCGCGGTCATGGCGATGACCATCATGATGAGGCCCATGAGAATCGCCAGCAGCAGGAAGAAGCCATTGTGCTTCGCGTTCCACCACTTCCAGAAGACGACGCCGAAGCAGATGGTGCTGATCGGTACCGAGAAGCCGGCGAGCAGGTGTCCGAGCAGCGGAATGGCGAGAAGCTGCGTTCGGCCAAGAACCGCAATGCAGGCGCCGAGCACGCTCAGGACAAGCACGGCCGATCCGCTCGTGTCGGGCATGAGCAACGCCACCCGATCGGCGAGGCGCCTCGGGTACTGCCAGAAGTGGTAGGTGGTGTAGAAGGCGACGAGCAGAAGGCCGACGCCGAAGACGATCCGAAGGAAGTCGCCCGCCTCGGGCTGCACGATGTAGAAGCCTGACGAGCCCGTCGAGATGCTGGCGACACCGACGAAGTTCACCGTGCCCGCCATGAAGAGGTTCTTCGAGGTGAAGAGATCTTCACGGCCCCGCAGCCAGGGCAAGAGCACCAGCGCCGATCCGAAGATCACATAGAACCAGCCGAAGATGAAGAAGGCGCCGTCGAGGGTCATGGTGATGGACGGGGAGGGTCGTGGGTTACTGCGAGCCCCGGAGGAGCATTCTCCCCCGCGGGATGCGCCGGGGCAAACGCGACGGTCGTCCGCCGCACTGCCTGTCTACATCGGCGGATCGCACCGGGGACCTTGCCTGGGTCCGTGAAGTTCCCGTTCACAGTGGCCGATGAACTCTCTCGCCCGGCACTCCATCGCCTCGAGAGGGGCGTGGCTGAGGGTGCCTTGGCGCCCGCAGCCGCGCCAGCACCGCGCGCGGGCAGAATCTACGCTCCGCCCTCGGAAAGACACCTTCATGCGCCCCGAACAGCTCAATGAGTTCATCGATCCGGAGACCGGCCGTCCGCTTCGCCTGGACCAGCACGCGCTCTCCATGGACGGGGCCCATGTCCGCGAGGGGCGCCTCGTGACGGAGGATGGCTCCACTTCCTTTCCGATTGTGCGCGGCATTCCACGGTTCGTCGGAGCGGACAACTATGCCGGCAACTTCGGCCTCCAGTGGCAGAAGCACGCGAAGCTCCAACTGGACAGCTACAACGGCTCCACGCTCACGCGCGAGCGCTTCTTCCGAACCACCGGATGGCCGGAGCGCATGGATGGCGACCGGATTCTCGAAGCGGGTTCTGGCGCGGGGCGATTCAGCGAGATCATGCTCTCGACCGGCGCCCGGCTCTCCACCTTCGACTTCAGTCAGGCCGTGCAGGCCAACTACGCCAACAACGGCGAGCATCCGAACTTCTGCATCTTCCAGGGCGACATCTATCGCATTCCATTCCCGGCGGGGAGCTTCGATCGCGTCTTCTGTCTCGGCGTGCTCCAGCACACGCCCGATGTGCGGAAGAGCTTCGCGGCGCTGGCGCGCATGGTTCGACCGGGCGGCTCTCTCTCGGTCGATGTCTATCCGAAGATGCTGCGGACCATGCTGCACTGGAAGTATGTGATGCGGCCTATCACCACCCGCATGAAGCCGGAGAAGCTCTACCGCTTCGTCGAGTGGTACGCCCCCAAGCTCATTCCTCTCGCGAGGTTCATGCGCTCGATTGCCGGTCGCGGCGGCGCTCGACTGGTGCCGATTCTCGAGCAATCGAACCTTGGCGTCGATCTCAAGTACAACCGGGAGTGGACCATCCTTGACACCTACGACGCGCTCTCGGCGACCTACGACTTTCCGCAGACCGATGCAACCATGGCGCGGTGGTACGCCGAAGAGGGCTTCGTCGATGTGAAGGTGCACGAGGGAGCATGCAGTGGTCGGCGCCCGGAGTCTCCCTCGACGCTTCCGAAGGCCGCTGCCGCGCATCCGACACCTGACTGACCCTCATCGCGCCACCACACCCGCCGCATGCTCACGGTTCGAATCACCAACACGCTCACGCGACAGCTTGAGCCCATCGTGCCCCTCGGCGGTCCCGGGGCGCCGCTTCTCTTCTACTCCTGCGGCCCCACCGTCTACGACGACGCTCATGTGGGCAACTTTCGAGCGTTTCTGAACGCCGACATGCTCCGGCGCACCCTCGAACTCGCGGGACACCGGGTGCGGCATGTGATGAACATCACCGATGTCGGTCACATGACCGATGACTCCAACGCCGATGGTGGCGGAGAGGACAAGATGGCCGTGGCCGGTCGTCGGCTCGCCGAGGCGAAGAAGTCGGGCACGCTCCCGGCGGGAGTCGAGATCGATCCGCGCGACCCGTTGGCCATCGCCGATTTCTATGCGGCGCGCTTTCTCGAGGATGCGAAGCGGCTGGGGCTCAAGGTGGCCCTCGAGTCCGAGCGCGATCCCTCGCTCATGCCGCGACCGACTCGGCTCATTCCCGAGATGGTCGCGCTGGTCGAGCGCCTCATCGAGCGGGGCCACGCCTATGTCGGGCGCGACGGCGTCGTGTACTTCGATGTGCGCAGCTTTCCCGAGTATGGACGGTTGAGCGGCAACTCGCTCGACGCGCTGCGCGAAGGTGCAGGGGAGCGCATCAGCGCCGAGCACCAGGCGAACAAGAAGCATCCGGCCGACTTCATGCTCTGGAAGCCCGACGCCAGCCACCTCATGCGCTGGCCGAGCCCGTGGGGCGAGGGCTACCCGGGCTGGCATCTCGAGTGCAGTGTGATGGCCGCGGCGCTCCTCGGCGAAGAGATCGACATCCACTCAGGCGGCGAGGACAACATCTTCCCGCACCACGAGTGTGAAATCGCCCAGAGCCGCTGCGCCTTCGATCGCCCGAGCTTCTCAAGGACCTGGTTCCACACGCGGCATCTCTTCGTCGAGGGGGAGAAGATGTCGAAGAGCCGCGGCAACTTCTTCACCGCAAGGGACATCTTCGCGAAGGGTGCCACGCCTGCGGCGCTGCGGCTTGAGATCACGCGAGCGCACTATCGGATCAACTCGAACTTCACGATCCAGGGGCTTTCCGACTGCCAGAAGCAGATCGACCGCTGGTGGCGCGTCGCGACGCAGCTCGCCGAGCGCGCTGGCGTGCCTGCGGAAGCCGCCGCGGATGAAGGTGGCCTGCCGCACGCGGCGAAGGTCGAAGCCGCGGCGAAGCAGGCGGGCGGTCCCGGGTTCAACGCGCCGGTCGCGCAGAGCGTCGCCAACGCCGCCGGACCGATCGAGCGCGCCCTGCCCGGCTTTGCAATGGCGCTCGCCGAAGATCTCAATGTCGCGAAGGCCCTTGCGGCGCTGAACGAGGCGGTCGGCGATGGCGCTGCGCTCGCCGCCGCGCACCCCGCCCGCGAGTTGCTCGCACTTCGGCGCATGGACTCGGTGCTCGGCGTCTTTGATCGCAATCAGCCCGTGCGGCGCGAGGCGGGTGCGGCCTCGGGCGGCGCAGCGGACCCGCTCGACACCAAAGTCGCGGAGCTTCTCGCCGCCCGGACCCAGGCTCGCGCGTCAAAGAACTTCGCCGAGAGCGATCGGATTCGTGACGAACTGCTGGCGCTTGGCGTGGCCATCAAGGATGGCCCCCAGGGCACCACTTGGACGCGAATCGTGCGGTAGCACCGGGGCCACCACGAGCGCCGAAGCGCCTGGCGGCATTGTCACGGTGTGGCGTAGGTCGTCGCCTTCACGAGCATCGCATCCTTCTGCGGGTCGCTCATGCGATTGAACTGCCGCAGGCAGGTGGGGCAGCAGAAGGCGATCGTCTTGCCTCGCCACTCGGCGGTGACACTCTCATCGGCACCGTCGGCGTCGACGATCGGGCAGACGGTGTTCACGGCCTTGAAGCCCGGGCGGTTGCCCCCGGCGGGCGCTGGATTGCACTCTTCAAGCGTGCCGTCATCGGCCACACGAATGATCTTGCCATCGGCGGTCCTGGCTTCAGTTGAGGCGGTGGCATCTCCGCACGCAGCGGCTGTGGCGGGCGCGGTGGACTGGCAACCCGCGCTCGCGAGCGCGCTGAGCAGAATGACGGATGCGGCGAGCACCGGCTTCAGCGTGATGGAGCGGGGTGCCGTGGCGCGAGCAGCAACGAAGCGAGGGAGATTCAGGTTCATGTCGAGCGAAGGGTACTCGACCGGGCCGCCGCCACCCAATGCAGGCGGAGAGGCGCTGGCGAATCCCGGGGAGAGATCGAATCGCTGAAGGCCGCGTCGGAACGCTGAAGCGTGCGTGAACGCCTGAGGCCGCCCTTGCGCAAGAACAAGACGCTGCGGGCCGAAACCCGCAGCGTCCTTGTGTCTGTCGAGCGAACTCGAAGTCCGTCCTCAGTCGCGCCGGCGACGGAGTCCGGCGAGCGCACCCATGCTGAGCAGCGCGATCGCACCGGGCGTGGGGATGTACTCGATCGAGAGATCGTCGAAGTAGCCCTTGCCCGCGCGGTTGGTCGTGTCGAAGTAATCGCTGCCCAGATTCAGGTTCAGCGGAATGGAGACTCCCGAGAATGAGGAGTTGATGCTGCTGGCATCGGAGAACCCGGAGATCGTCACATCGGCGTTGCCGGTCGTGGCATTCATAAGGAACTCAATCGTCAGCCAGCGATCAGTGAAGGTGCCCGCGCCTGCGGTCCCGATGATGCCGGGGTTCTCGTAGGTGGCCGCCCAGTTCTTGCCGGCGCGCACAATGCCATCGCCGCCGATCGAAAGACCGAGCGTGGTGCTTCCGAGCGTGCCCGCCGCGACATTGGTCAGGTAGAGCCCGTACAGGCGGTTTGCCTGCGTCGAGCCATCGACATAAAGCTTGGTGCTCACCTTCAGGATGTCCTGGCCGTTCCAGCCACCGAGGTTGTGGCGCACGGAGTAGAAGCTGAACAGTGACGAGTTGTCGAAGAGCAGGCTGTTTGAACCGCTGGCCGCCTGCGCGGTCGACACACTTTGACTGACGCCGCCGCCGGAGCCGTTCAACCAGCCGTCGATGCCATTGACGCTCGAGCCGACCGTGAAGGGCGGGCTCTCAAAGCCGGTCGAGTACAGGATCGTCGCGCTCGCCGATGAAGCGGTCGCAAGTGCGGCGGTCAGAACGAAAGCGGGCTTGAGTGACATGTTCCCTCTCCTGGATGAAGCACAAGTTCGAGCCCGGCGTGGGGCCTTGACTCCTAAACGCTAGCTATGTTGGAAGCTGATGCAAGCTGGAAGTTCACGATTCGGCTCCACGACCGACTCTGACCTCAGGAGGCGGATTCAGAGCGCCACGGCCGGTTTCAAAGGTCGGGCCAATGCGGTCTTCCAGCCAGCGGGGCAACTCCTGACGCTAAAATCCCAGCCGAGTGAATGGCCTTCCCGTCATCGGGCTCGTGGGTGGAATCGGCAGCGGAAAGTCGCTGGTGGCCAGCATCCTCCGCCAGGAGGGGTGCCTCGTCTGCGATTCCGATGCGATGACGCGGGATCTGATGCGCGATCCCAGGGTCCATCGCCAGCTTGTGGAGTGGTGGGGCTCCGGAGTTCTCGATCGGGATGGGGAGATTGACCGCGGCCAGGTCGCCTCGGTGGTCTTTGCACGACCAGAGGAGCGCCTTCGACTCGAGGGCCTGATCCACCCCCTGGTCGAGGCGCGTCGCGAGGCGATCTTTGCAAACCCGCCTTCGGGCACTCGGGCCTTGGTCATCGACGCCCCTTTGCTCCTCGAAGCGGGGCTCAAGGAGAAGTGCGACGCGATCTTCTTCGTGGATGCTCCGAGAACGACCAGATTGGCCCGCGTGGCGGAAACCCGGGGTTGGAGTGCCGAGGAGGTCTCGCGCCGCGAGACGGCCCAATGGCCGCTTGACCGGAAGCGGCAGGCCGCCGATACTGTTCTCAGCAACGACGGAGACCCGGCGTCGCTGCGAATTCAAGTTGTCCGGGCGCTTGAGCAGGTGCTGGCCGGAATCGGCCGCGTCGGCTGACAGCGCTTGGTCCCGAGTCAACCCCGCGGACAATCGGCAGGCAGGCGTCCCTTGGCGTTTGGCCCACCGTCCCTTTCCCACTCCCCCTGGACATCGAACATGAGCAAGCGTCGTCGCCGCCGTAAGGGCGGAGGCTCTCCCGGATCGTATGGATCTTTCGCACCGTCGGCCCCGACCGTGGTTCTCACGCCGGGTGCCATCCCTTCGGACGAGCAGCTCGAACAGGAGATCGCGGCGCTCGAAGCCGAGATCCAGGGCAAGTACGACCTGGCGAGCAAGGATGACCTCGACCTCGCGGAGCTTCAGAAGAAGACCGGCGAGGAGCTCATCAAGCTCGCGAAGAAGGAAGGCCTCGAGGAGCAGGCGGGGCTGCCCAAGCAGAAGCTCGTCTTTGAGATCCTGAAGGCCCGCGCTCAGAAGCATGGGCTGATGACGGCGACCGGCACGCTCGAAGTGCTGCCCGACGGCTACGGCTTCCTGCGCAGCCCCGAGTACTCCTACCTCGCGAGCCCCGACGACATCTATGTGAGTCCATCGCAGATCCGTCGCTTCGGCCTCCGCAAGGGTCAGGTCGTCACCGGACTCGTGCGTCCTCCGAAGGACACCGAGATCTACTTCGCGCTCCTGCGCGTCGACAAGGTGAATGGGCGCGAGCCGAAGATCCTCGCCGATCTCCCCACCTTCGAGAACCTGACGCCGCTCCACCCGAACAAGCGCATTCACCTCGAAATGCTCGGCCAGCCGCAGAAGCTGGAGACCCGCGTGATCGACATGGTGACGCCGCTCGGCTTCGGGCAGCGCGCCCTCATCGTGGCCCCGCCGCGCACCGGCAAGACGGTCATTCTGCAGCAGCTCGCCAATGCGATCTGCGCGAATCACCCCGATGTGCATGTCATCGTGCTGCTCATCGACGAACGCCCCGAGGAGGTGACGGACTTCCGACGCAACACGCCGGAGTCCGTTGAAGTCGTCGCGAGCACCTTCGACGAGGAGGCATCGCGCCACATCCAGGTGGCGGAGATGGTTTCGGAGAAGGCGCGCCGAATGGTCGAGTTCGGCGAGCATGTCGTCATCCTGCTCGACTCGATCACGCGACTCGCGCGCGGCTACAACAACGCCATGCCGAACTCGGGCAAGATCGGCTCGGGTGGTGTCGACAACGCGGCGCTCATCAAGCCCAAGAAGTTCTTCGGCTCTGCTCGCAACATCGAGCACGGCGGCTCACTGACGATCATCGGGACGGCGCTCGTCGATACCGGCAGCCGCGCTGACGAGGTCATCTTCGAGGAGTTCAAGGGCACCGGCAACGCGGAGCTGCACCTCGACCGCAAGCTTGTCGAGAAGCGCATCTATCCGGCCATCGATGTCGCCGCGAGCGGCACGCGCCGCGAGGAGCTGCTGCTCGATGCCAAGGAGCATGAGCTCATCATCCGATTGCGCAAGGTCGTTTCCGACATGAATGTGGTCGAGGCCATGGAACTCCTGAAGAGCCGGCTCTCCAAGACCAAGTCCAATGCCGAGTTCCTGATGACCATGAACATGGGCTGACCCCGGTATGGGGCGGTCGGAGTGGCCCAAATCGACATTCTGGGTCCTTTTCCCACAAGTCAACTGGAACCGATCGGCCCCGGACCCCACTATCCTTCCCACGGAGGTTCTCCTCATGAAGACCGTCTCCAGGGCCGTCGGGAACCGAGGCCATCGTCGTGGTGTCACACTGGTCGAGATCCTCGCCGTCATCGGCGTGCTCGTCATCCTCATGGCCATCCTGCTCCCGAGTCTTGCCACGGTGCGCGGGAACGCGGTGCTCATGAAGAGCTACAACAACCTCCGTCAGGTCGCGAACTATTCGGCCGCCTACTCGAAGGACAATCGCGAGACGATCGTGCCGAGCGCGTTCGACTACTCGCAGGCGGCGACGCCTGGAAAGGTCCGCTCGAATCGGCGGCCCGACGGCACCGAGCCACCTCCGCCGGCGGGCATGCTCCGCAAGGGCACCTGGGCTGACATTCTCTGGACCACCGCTGGTCTCGGGCCAGCGTCGACCGATGGCAACTACCGCTGGGAGTTCGACGCACCCGATGGCTACTTCTACTCGTTGAACCCGGATTTCGAGGGGAACCCCTTCCGATCGACGCAGCCGATGTACCGCGTCTTCGAGGGATCATCGATGAGCACCGACTCCGCGATCAACGCCAATGATCTCGGCTCGCGAGCGCTTCCCGAGCATGTCCCGCAGCCGGGCATGTTCGCCATGAACAACTTCTTCGACAGCCGCGGCGGCAACTGGTTCTCGACGCACCAGATCCGCCACCCGGCGCGCGGGCTGATGCTGGTGGATTCGTTCGCCGGCGAGACCATCGATCCGGTCGAAACCAGCACCGTGGCGCCGTGGCGCGGCAACAGCTCCGAACTGGGGCAGGTCGACTTCCGGTACATCGGCGGCGTGGCGGCCATCCTCTTCTTCGACGGTCACACCGACGCCCAGCCGAAGTGGGACGACCTCGAGGAGCTTCAGGGTGACGACGGCAACCCGCAGGACAACGGCAGGAATGTCCGGGTGACGAACCTGGACCGCTCGGGGACCTGAGGGTGAACGGGGGCTGACCGGGTCGGTCGCCTTCGAATCTGCTTGGAAAACCGGCCCGAGGTGGCCTCTTGACCGGAGGGGCCGTTCGGCTAATATGCCCGACTCACCGCCCGCTTCGGGCGGTTTTTCTTCGGTCCACCGCCACCGTAGCTCAGTGGTAGAGCACACCCTTGGTAAGGGTGAGGTCGAGGGTTCAATCCCCTTCGGTGGCTTCCCGAAGACCGGCGTTCGGTCTTCGGAGGCCGTTGGTTCGTCGAGTCGCCGTACTCGACGAAGCCGTTTTCGAGAAGTCATGGCGCCACCAGGCGCCGCACCGTTGGAGATTCGACATGGCCAAGGAAACTTTCGTTCGCACCAAGCCGCATGTCAATGTTGGCACGATTGGCCATGTTGACCACGGCAAGACCACTCTCACCGCCGCGATCACCGCCGTTCAGGGCGCGAAGGGTCTCGGCAAGCCGGTCAGCTATGACCAGGTCGCCAAGGCCTCCGAGAGCGAGGGTCGTCGCGATCCCACCAAGATTCTCACCATCGCCACGAGCCATGTTGAGTACGAGACGGCCAATCGCCATTACGCCCATGTCGACTGTCCCGGCCACGCTGACTATGTGAAGAACATGATCACCGGCGCCGCCCAGATGGACGGCGCCATTCTCGTGGTCTCCGCCGCCGACGGCCCCATGCCGCAGACCAAGGAGCATGTCCTGCTCGCTCGCCAGGTCGGTGTGCCGAAGATCGTCGTCTTCCTCAACAAGGTCGACCTCGTCGATGACGCCGAGCTGCTCGATCTCGTTGAAATGGAAGTCCGCGAGCTCCTGAACAAGTACGGCTTCCCCGGCGATGACACCCCGGTCATCCGCGGCGCCGCGTTCCCGGCGCTCCAGGAGCCCGGCAACGCCGAGAAGAACAAGTGCATCGGCGACCTCATGGATGCGATCGACTCCTTC
Source organism: Phycisphaeraceae bacterium (assembly GCA_019636735.1). Taxonomy (NCBI): domain Bacteria; kingdom Pseudomonadati; phylum Planctomycetota; class Phycisphaerae; order Phycisphaerales; family Phycisphaeraceae; species Phycisphaeraceae bacterium. The sequence goes on along the minus strand of JAHBWY010000005.1, from coordinate 241,312 downwards.
ATTCCCGAGCCCGTGCGTGAGACGGACAAGCCCTTCCTCATGTCGGTCGAAGATGTCTTCAGCATCAAGGGCCGTGGCACCGTCGCGACCGGTCGTATCGAGCGTGGCGTGGTGAAGGTCGGCGAGGAAGTCGAGATCGTCGGCCTCCGTCCCCAGCCAATGAAGACCACCGTCACCGGCGTCGAGATGTTCCAGAAGACCCTCGATCAGGGCCAGGCGGGCGACAATGTCGGCTGCCTCCTCCGCGGCGTCGAGAAGAAGGACATCGAGCGCGGTCAGGTGCTCTGCAAGCCGGGCACCATCAAGCCTCACACCAAGTTCGAGGCCCAGGTCTATGTGCTGAAGAAGGAAGAGGGTGGTCGTCACACCGCCTTCGTCGCCGGCTACAAGCCGCAGTTCTACTTCCGCACCACCGACATCACGGGCAAGATCGAGAAGCTCATCGGCGCCGACATGTGCATGCCGGGTGACAATGTCACCATGCAGGTCGACCTCGAGGGCAAGGGCGTCGCCATGGAGCAGGGCGTCCGCTTCGCCATCCGCGAGGGTGGCCGCACCGTCGGCTCCGGCGTCGTCACCAAGATCGTCGAGTAATCGAATCCCCTCCGGGCGCCGTTTCACGCGGCGCCCGGAGGCCTTCTGCCGGAGAGCAGCATGGCCAAGAAATCACTGGATCGCGAATATGTGTGGCTCCAGTGCTCGGAGACGGGCGACCTGAACTACCGCACTGAGATCCGCGTCAAGGGCGGCATCTCGGAGCGCGTCAAGGAAGGTTTCATGAAGTACAGCCCGCGCCTCCGCAAGCACACGCTCCACAAGATCAAGCGGAAGTAAGGCTTCCGAAGTCGACCGCGGCGGTGGGCCCGCCGCGCGAGAGAACGCCGGTAGCTCAGTTGGTAGAGCAGCGGATTCCAAATCCGCAGGTCGTGGGTTCGATTCCCTCCCGGCGTGTTGCGTTCGGACGACCTCAGGATCACCTTGGGCTCATCCGCCGCAGTTCCCCCAAAGCCCAGCACAGGAGTTTGCCTCGTGTCACTGGCAGTCTACAAGAGCGGTCAGGGCTACTGGACGCGGATCATGTCCGGTTGCGGCTTCGGTCTCATGGTGCTGCTCGGCGCCGTCTGGCTCTACCGCCAGATCCACGACGGCGGCGGCGCCAGCGTCACGGTGCAGTATGTGGCCTTCGTGGTGGGATTGCTCTTCGCGGTAATCGGCGGAGCGACGGTCTACTACCTGATTGGCGTCAAGCCCAAGACCGTTGACTTCCTGGTCGCCACCGAAGGCGAGATGAAGAAGGTGAACTGGTCCACTCGCCGAGAGATCGTCGGGTTCACCATTCTTGTTCTCATCATCTCGTTCGTCATCGCGACAGTGTGCGCACTGCTCGATGTGGTCTGGGCATTCATCATGGGTCAGGCCGGTGTGTTGCAGGCGACCTGAGGAGTCGAGCGTCGAATGATCGAGCATCGCGAGCAACCCGATTCTGCCGAGCACCCGGCGTCCCATTCGGACGCTGGCTCGGCTGCAACTCCCCGGGAGGGGGCTGCGGAGTCGACTGAACCATCCGCAGGCGACAACGCATCAACGGAGGCCGCCGAGGGCGCCTCTGGCGACGCGGCACCCCCCGCGAAGAAGCCGCGCAGCCGCAAGAAGAAGGTTGCCGAGGAGCCGGCTGCGGCGCCGAAGCCGAGGAACCTGTCGATCGCCCGGGCGGCGACCTCGTCGCTCGGCGGAACGCTGCGCAGCGGCGTCGCCACGCACCGGGCTCTCGACCCGCTCACCGCACCAAAGCGCGGCAAGGGCAAGGCGGCCGCCAGCGCCGGCGCTCAGGAGAGCGATAGTGCCGGCTTGCAGGGTGGTGGAGCTTCGACCGCCGTGTCTCCGAAGCGCGCAGAGACCGAGGCCCCAAAGGAAGAAGCCGGTCACTTCGATCCAGCGACCGACCTTCCCATGTATCGCGAGGGCATGAACTGGTTCGTGCTCCGCGTGGCCAGCAACAAGGAGAGCAGCGTGCGCGAAACGCTCCTCCGCAAGGTGCAGATCGAAGGCATGGACCACCTCGTGGGCCGCATCATGGTGCCCACGGAGAAGTCCTATGTCATGAAGGGCGGCGGCAAGCCACGCATCACCGAGAACAAGCTCTATCCGGGCTATGTCTTCGTGGAGATGAAGCTCGAGCCCGATGGCCGTATTCCGCAGGATGTCTTCTTCCTCATCAAGGAGACGACCGGCGTTGGCGACTTCGTCGGCACGGCAGGTCGGCCCACGCCGATGGCGCCGCCTGAAGTGCAGAAGATGCTCTTTGACAGCCGGCGCCCCGAGGAGGCTCCGCAGCTCAAGATGGACTTCCAGAAGGGCGATGCCGTCCTTATCAAGGAAGGCCCGTTCCAGAGCTACGAGGGCACGGTCGACGAAGTACTGCCTGACAAGGGCCTGGTGCGCGTGCTGGTCACCATCTTCGGCCGCCAGGCGCCCATCGAGCTTGAGTATCTCCAGCTTGCCAAGGCTGAAAAGTAGCCGCGATCGACGGCGTACACTGGCGCTCATGAACGCGAAGCACGCGACGCACGCGATGTTCGGGATGAACGCGATGAACGCGATGAACGCGATGAACGCGAGGAACGCGAGGAACGCGATGATCGGACCGGCAGACATGCCCAGCTGGTCGGTTCATGTGATTCGCATTGCGCTGGTGTTGGCGGTGGCGTGCATGTCCTGCATGTCAGGGGGCTGCGCAGCGATCGCCACATGGCCACCGGTTGAAGGGAAGGCGATCCTGGCACCCGCCGCTCCGCCATGCCCGCAGTTGATGGCAACGGCCGTGTCGTTCACGCGATCGAACATCTCGCCGTCGGCACCGCTCATCTTCAACCTTCCGCCGGGCACGGAGTGGAAGGTCTGGAGCGAGGTCGCGGGTCGCCTTGGTCCCGATGCGCGCATGATGCAACCCGGCGATTCACCCGTCTTCGATGTTCGCCAAGTGCGCCTCGATGGCGGAAGGGCGCAAGTGGATGTGGTCTACCTGACTCCCGATGGCGTCTGGCAGATGGCCACCGTGCACTTCACGGGTGCCTTCGGCAGCAACTACCGGCCCACCTACTTCCAGCATTGGCTGCTGCCGATCGATCCGCCGGTCTGCAACACGCCTTCTCCGCCGCCACCGGCACCGCCGCCTCCACCGCGCGGGCCTGCGTGGCCGCAGGCCGAGACCGCCGCTGGCGCCCGAGTCGGCGCCGCGGCTGAGGCCTGAGCCGCGACGGGTACCCGGTCCGTCGTGACGACGATCATCCATCGAGTTCGGGTTGTCGCGGGGGACATCAAGCTGGCGCACAGTGTCTTTGCACTGCCGTTCGCGTTGCTCGGCGCGGTGATGGCACTGCGACCGCCCGCGGGTCACGCTCCTGACTCGCGCGCTGCGGCCAGCGATGCAATTCCCGCGCTCACCGCAGCGTCGAACACCTGGGTCGATGCGCTCACGCTGGTGGCGCTGGTCGTTGCGGCGATGGTCACCGCGCGCACCGCGGCGATGATCGCCAATCGGCTGCTCGACGCCGACCTCGATGCACGAAACCCGCGCACGAAGGGGCGCGCGATTCCCGCAGGCCGGGTGTCGAAGCGCGATGCGGCGCTCCTTCTTGTGCTCTCGTCGGCGGGGTTCATCGCGGTCTGCGGAGCGTTCGGCGTGCTGCGCGACAACTGGTGGCCGCTGCTCCTCTCGCTGCCGGTGCTCGCGTGGATCACGCTGTACGGGCTCTTCAAGCGCTTCACCTGGGCGTGCCACTTGTGGCTCGGAGCGAGTCTCGCCCTGAGTGTGCCCGCCGCTGCGCTCGCGGTCGATCCCGCGGCACTCGCCATGCCATCGATCTGGTGGCTGGCGCTGGCGGTGCTCGCGTGGGTGGCGGGGTTCGATGTGATTTACGCGCTGCAGGACATCGAGGTTGACCGGGCGGAGCGGCTGCACAGCGTGCCGGCGCGCTTCGGATGGGGCGGCGCACTCGCCATGAGCCGCTCGCTCCATGCGGTGGCGGTCGCGTCGCTCGTGATGGCGTGGTGGAGCGATGTGCGGCTCGGAGTCATCTTCGCGGCCGCAGTCGTGGCTGCGTCGCTGCTCCTGCTTGTCGAGCACGCCACGGTGCGACGCTGGGGCACCTCGCGCATGGCGCTCACCTTCTTCACCATCAATGGGTGCGTCTCACTGCTGCTGGGAGCGGCAGGCATTGTGGGCGTGCTGCTGGCTGGCTGAGCTCACTCCATGCATCTCACCAAGTGGTACATGGACGCGACCAGCATCGACGGGCGCTGTGCGCTCCTTTACTGGGCGTCACTCAACTGGATGGGCTGTCACTTTCGGTGGTCGAGCGTGCTCACGGTCGGACCCGAGGGAGCGCCTCGCGAATGGCGCTCACGCCGCAGGAGTTCGGCACCGCAGGAGCAGGGGACAACGCTCGCTTGGACGCATCCGCACTTGCAGGTGCGCGGCGAGTGGGACCGCGCCGCGCCCGCCGTTGAGTGTGATCTTCTTCCCTCGGCGCCCGGCGCGGTCCGCTGGCATTGTGTGCATCCACGGTCAAGGGCGGTGGTCGAGGTCGGCGATGAGCGCATCGAGGGCTGGGGATATGCCGAGCGCCTGGAGCTCTCCATTCCGCCGTGGAAGCTGCCGATCGATGAACTGCAATGGGGGCGCTTCTGCGGCGATGGCGCGGGCGCGGTGTGGATCCGCTGGTCGGGCCAGAGTCCGCTCTCACTCCTCGTGCTCGATGGTGAAGTGACGCGGGGCGCCGACATCGGACTCGATCGAGTCGAGTCGGCTCGATGCGTGCTCGACCTTGATGCCCCGACGACATTGCGGAGCGGCACGCTTGGTACGACGGTGCTTCGCTCGACGCCGCTTCTGCGCTGCGTCTTGCCTGCGAGTCTTCGAAGCGTCGAGGAGACGAAGTGGCTGAGCGCGGGGCGCCTGATGCAGGGCGGTGGGCGCGCGACACCCGGCTGGGCCGTGCATGAGCGCGTCATCATGCGCAGTGAGACCGCACGGTGATGGCGCGCGTGCTCTACGGCGCCCTCTTCGTCGTGGCGATTCCGCTGCTGCTCGTGGTGTTGGCGCAACGACTCGATGCGATCGTGCAACTCCCGGCGCTCTGTTCGCCGCTCGCCGGCGGATCGCTGATCGCGGCCGGTGTGACGCTCATGGCGTGGTCGATGCTCGTGCTCTGGCGTCTCGGTGGCGGTCTTCCGATGAACGCCTTTCCGCCGCCGCGCTTCATGCGGCGCGGGCCGTACCGAGCGCTCGATCATCCGATCTATCTCGGGTTCGTCATGGCGACGGCGGGTGTGGCGATCGCGTCGAGTTCGGCCGCGGGCTTCTGGATCATCACGCCGCTCGCGTCGCTCGGCTGCATCGCGATCGTCATGGGCTATGAAGCCGCCGATCTCGATCGTCGCTTCGGTCGCAATCGCGAGCCGTCACTCTGGGCGCTTCCGCCGGACTCCGCCGGCCCGCCGCGCCCGCGACACCGTGCGGCGGTCTTCTTCCGACTCTACCTGCCGTGGCTGGTGCTCTATGAGTGGATCGGGCATCTGCCAGTGCCCGATGGCATCGATGTGCGCCTTGGCCCGGAGCGCCACTGGCCGGTCTTTGAGTGGGCCGAGTGGCCCTATGCGAGCGTCTACCTCGCCGCGATCGTCGCGCCGTTCGTGGCGCCGTCATCGGCAGCGCTTCGTCGCTTCATGGTGACCGGGTGGTGGGGGACTGCGCTCGGTATGACGGCGTACCTCGTCGTTCCGTTCATCGCCCCGCCGCGCGACTTTGAGCCTTCGTCGGTGGCTGGACACTTGCTCATGTGGGAGCGAGCTGATGGTCTCGACGGCAGGGCGGCGTTCCCATCGTTCCATGTCTTCTGGACGCTGTTGACGGCGGCGCTGCTTGCGTCGCGCTGGCCGCGACTCCTTGTCGGCGCGTGGGCCACCATCGCCGTGATCGCGTGTGTCATGACGGGCATGCACGCCGTGGTCGACCTCGTCGCAGGAGCGCTCCTCTTCTTCGTGTCGTGGCGCATCGATCGAGTGTGGAGCCTGTTGCGTCGATCAGTGGAGCGCCTCGCCAACAGTTGGCGTGCGTGGCAGGTCGGACCCGTTCGAATCATCAATCACGGTGTCTTCGCGGGAGTGGCGGCGGCCGTCGGAGTTCTCATCACGGGCACGCTCGTGGCTGGCGGAGACCTTGCATGGATCGCGGCGCTCATGATCGCGTCACTCGTGGGTGCTGCCATCTGGGGGCAGATGGTGGTGGGAAGGCCGACCTCGCTTCGGCCCTTCGGGTACTTCGGAAGTGTGGTGGGTGTGGGAAGTGTGGCGCTCGTGGCGTGGGCGACTGGCGTGGAGATTGGGACGCTCGCCGCAGCCGCCGCCGTCGCGGCTCCATGGGTGCAACTCATCGGGCGCAAACGCTGTCTGGTCCAGGGGTGTTGCCACGGCGCTCCCGTTCCGAGTGATCGCGCGTGGCTCGGGATCCGCTGTGTGAATGAACAGTCGCGTGTCGTTCGACTCTCATCACTTCGCGCGGTGCCGATTCACGCCACGCCGTTCTATTCGATGGTGGCCAATGCCTTGCTTGGCGCCATGCTGCTGCGCCTGGCGCTCCTGAGGGCGCCGATCGTCATCATCATCGGCGCGTACTTCGTGCTCGCGGGCATGAGCCGTTTCGTCGAAGAGGCCTTTCGAGGCGAGCCGCACACGCCGGTCATTGGCGGCCTTCGGCTCTATCAATGGCTCTCGATCGGCATGGTGCTGATCGGGGCCATGGTCATGATGCTTCCGGCCGATGGTGCGCCCTGGCCCACGCCGCGCCTCACCGCCGGCGTGGTGGCTGTGGCGCTGGTCGCATTCGTGCTGCACGCCTTCGCCATGGGGGTTGACTTTCCGGCATCGAGCCGGCGTTTCTCACGCCTCGCGTGACGGGGGCGGTGGGCGCTCATCGCCCACGCGCCGCCGGATCGCCGAGAGGGAGTTCATGAGCGTTCCAAGCTCGTGTTCGAGCAGGCGAAGCTCCTCCGCCGCGGACATCGCGACGCCCTTCTCGCGCTGCGCCTTGAGCATCGCCTGCTCCCGTTCATGCTGCGCCTCGTCCATCGAGGAGATGATGACGCCGATCACGAGGTTGAGAATCACGATGGTCCCGAGCAGCACGAAGCTCACGAAGAAGAGAACCGCGGCAAGCGGCTGCGCCTTCGAGATGGCGGTGAGCCCGGTGTGATTCAGCTCGTCATAGCCGACATAGAGCGCCGAGCCGTGCATCTGGATGTAGAGGACATCGGTCCAGTCCTCGAGCGTGACCACGCGGAACATCGTGATGAGCGAAGTCTGAAGGTCGCGGAAGTGCAGGGGATCGTTGCTCCGGAAGAGGAAGACCCCGAGGACTCCATAGACATAGAAGAGCAGAAGCAGCAGCAGACCCACATAGCCCATCGAGGGGAGACCCTTCAGCAGGCTGCTGACGATGATCTGAAGCTTCGGCACCGTGGTGATGAGCCGCAGCGCTCGCAGCACTCGCGCGAGTCGCGCAATCGCCGCATAGGGACCCACCGCCGGAATGAGGCAGAGCACCACGATGGTGAAGTCGAAGCAATTCCACGGGTCGCGGAAGTAGCGCCACGGCCTCGGAAGGAGCGCACCCATCTTCATGAGCGCCTCGATGACGAAGATTCCGATGATGATTCGATCAAGAGCGTGGAGCAGCCCGCCCCACTCCGCCATCACGGCCGGGTAGGTCTCGAGACCGACGACGATCGCGGCCAGAAGGATGACCCCGAGGATGGTCCGTTGGAACCAGTGGGATTCGACGATTCGATGAAGGTGGTGGGCGAGCATGATCAGCGAGCTATCTTCGCCGATCGATGCCGACTGCGGAGGCCTCGGAGTGGTGCTGCATCCCGTGTGGAGTCCCGGCTCATTGCAGCCGGTTCGGCGAGCGTGACCGTGCCCCGGAGCAGCTCTGCGTCGCGTGCGGATTCCCTGCCCATTGCAGCCGGTCCGGCGAGCGTGACCGTGCTGCTGAGTGGCGCTGCATCCCATGCGGATTCCGCGGCGTGTGGTGCGGGCCCGGAGCGGTAGCATCGAGGCATGGCTCCCTTCCGGCTGGACCCGCGGCAGGCTCCCGGGGCTGCCCTTCAGCATGCCTCCGCTGAGCAGGTGGAGTTGGCGCTGGCGGTGCTTGAAGCTGCGCTCGCGTGGCCGAGTGAACGGCGCGGCTCGGCGGTGCATGGCTTCAGGAAGGCGACCAAGCGGGTCCGCGCGGCGCTCGATCTCGCGCGGCATGGTGGGGACTCAGGCGCCGTCATCCTGCTGCGCAATGCCTTCCGCGAGTCATCGCGGGCGCTCTCCCGTGTGCGGGACCGCGACGCACTGAGCGCGGTCCTGGCGCAAGTGGCGCGGAAGTTGCCGAAGGCGACGCGCGCTTCGGTGCTCGCCAAGTGGCGGGCGCTGCTCCTGCCGTCTGCGGTCAGCCGCACGGCTGGGCGACCGGAGCGCGCGGTCGCGGACATCAAGTCGAGGTTGCTGGCAATCCGCAGGCTCTGGAGCCATGTCCGGCTCGCTCGACTCACTCCGGCCGTCCTCGCAGAGGGCTTCGAACGCAGTTGGGAGCGAGCGCGTCGGCGCTTTCAGGGCGCGTGGCAGCGGAAGAATGCGGAGTGGCTTCATGAAACGCGCAAGCGATGCCAGCGTCTTCACTACCAGGTGATGCTGTTGGAGTCGTGGCGACCGAAGCGGTTCGGGAAGGTCCGCGAGGGCCTGGCGGACGCTGGCGAAGCGCTCGGCATGGCGAGGGACACGGGACTTCTCCTCGCCCGCACCGGTGGCGTGATCGCACCGCCGGAGGCGAAGCTCAAGACTCTTCGCAGGCTGCTTGAGCGCGAACATCGTGCGGCTCTGGCCCAGGCGCGGAAGGCCGGACGGCGGGCGCTGCGCATGCCTGGGAGCGAAGTTCGCCGCCTCATCGAGCGCACCGCTTCCGAGTACGCTCGTCGATCCGCTCATTCGCGGCCAGCGGCTGCGGTGGCGGACTTGAGGAGCTGACCGACATGAGCCAGAAGGGCGGCAAGCCGCAGACAGCTATTTCCCCCACGCGCGAGGAGAACTACGCGGAGTGGTACCAGCAGGTCGTTCGCGCGGCGGAACTCGCCGAGCCGTCGCCCGTGCGCGGCTGCATGGTCATCAAGCCGTGGGGCTATGCGATCTGGGAGAACATCCAGCGGGCGCTCGACCGGATGTTCAAGGACACGGGCCACAAGAACGCCTACTTCCCGCTCTTCATTCCGCTCTCGTTCCTCGAGAAGGAGGCGGAGCATGTGGAAGGATTCGCCAAGGAGTGCGCGGTGGTCACGCACCATCGGCTGGAAGCGGGCAAGGACGGCAAGCTTGTTCCCACGGGTGAACTCGAGGAGCCGCTCGTGGTGCGGCCGACGAGCGAGACGATCATCGGCGCCACCTTCGCCAAGTGGGTGCAGAGCTGGCGCGATCTGCCGCTGCTCATCAATCAATGGGCCAATGTGGTCCGCTGGGAGATGCGCACGCGACTGTTCCTGAGAACGGCCGAGTTCCTCTGGCAGGAGGGACACACCGCCCACGCGAGCGCCGAAGAGGCGATGGAGCACACGCGCCGCATGCTCGATGTCTATGAGACTTTCGCACGCGATTTCATGGCGATGCCGGTCATCAAGGGCGTCAAGACTCCCGCCGAGCGGTTCCCGGGGGCCGTCGAGACCTTCTGCATCGAGTCGATGATGCAGGACCGCAAGGCGCTGCAGGCGGGCACGAGCCACTTCCTCGGCCAGAACTTCGCCAAGGCGAGTGAAATCAGATTCCTCGACACGCAGGGGCAGTTGCAACACGCCTGGACCACGAGCTGGGGTGTGAGCACGCGCCTGGTCGGCGGCTTGATCATGACCCACGGCGATGATGACGGCATGATCGTGCCGCCGAAGCTCGCGCCGACGCATGTGGTGATCCTGCCGGTGCTGCACAAGCCCGAGCTGCGCGAGCAGATTCTGAAGTGGTGTCACGAACTCGCGGCGGAGTTGCGGAGGCGGCGCCATGGCGATCGTGATATCGAGGTCGAAGTTGATGCGCGCGACCTTCCCGGCGGCGACAAGGCGTGGCAGTGGATCAAGCGCGGCGCACCGATCCGTCTCGAAGTGGGGCCGCGCGACATGGAGCAGGACTCGGTCTTCATGGCGCGGCGCGACAAGGGTCCCAAGGAAAAGGTGGGCGTGAAGCGCGCCGAGTTCATCGAGCGCTGCGCCGAGATTCTCGACGAGATCCAGTACAGCCTGATGGCTCGGGCGAGCGCATTCCGCGATCAGCACACGCGGAAGATCGACGACCGCACCGAGTTCGAGGCGTTCTTCACGCCGAAGAGGCAGGCCGATGAGAACTCGCCCCCGGACATACACGGCGGCTTTGCGCTCGCCCGATTCTGCCTCGACCCCAAGGTGGAGGCCGAGGTGAAGGAGCGGCTCGGCGTGACCGTGCGCTGCATTCCGCTCGAGGGCGCGGATGATCCCGGACCGTGTGTCATTACTGGGCAGCCTGCACAGAAGCGCGTCATCTTCGCGAAGGCGTATTGATGGCGGTAATCGCCAAGAGGGGGCGCGGGCAGTAGATTGAGCATCGAGCTCGGACGACCGTTCACTGAAGCGGCAGCGTGCGAGCGGCCGAGCGCTCCGCGCGCTCGGCGTCGCGGTGCTCATCCCACCGCCGGCTGAGCGAGTGCGGCACCTTCAGCAGGTCGAGGATGCGCGCGGCCATGAAGTCGACGAGTTCGTCGATCGTCCTTGGCTTGAGATAGAAACCCGGGGCAAGCGGCAGCACGACGGCACCCGCCAGCGTGACCGTGCGCATCGCCTCGATCTCAGTGAGCGAGAGCGGACTCTCACGATGGGCCAGGATCAGTGGGCGCCGCTCCTTGAGTGCCACGCACGCGGCGCGCTGAAGCTGGTTGTCAGTCACGCCCACGGAGACGCGTGCCAGCGTGTTCGCCGAACACGGCACGATTGCCATGCCGTCGTGCATGAAGCTGCCAGAACCGAGGGCACCGCCGACATCGTTGTCGGCGTGAATGGTCACCAGTTCACCGCGACCGTCGCTCAGGGCATCGGCGTCGAGACGCTTCATGTCGAGCTCGTCGAAGACGAGTCGCCGGCCGTTGGGGCTGGCGACCAGTTCAACGCGACACTCCGCCGCGGTGATCGCCTGGATCACGCGCCGAGCGTAGATGGCGCCACTGGCGCCTGTGATGCCGATGATGAAGCGACGCATGAGTGGAAGCCTACGCGGCTCAGCGAAGGCGTTCGCTGGCATCGATGAATGGATTCGCCACCAGGTGCGTACGGCCGCCGATCACGGCGACTCCCATAGGGGTCGGGAGCTGACTCAGGGCGCGCTCGAGGCCGCGATCATCGAGCACCTCCACGAACCCCGACGCGGGTTCAACTGAGGTCACGATCTCGATCCTGACGCGGCGGACGGGCGTGGGTGTCTCAGTCGCTGCGATCTCACCCGGCTCGGGGGAAGCGGCCGCAGCCTGCGCGGAGGTCGCGGCGTCGTCGGGTGACGCGGAGGGCTCACCGGGAGCTAACACGAGCGCGCCGGCTCCGTGGGCGCGCTCGGCGCCGAACATCGGATCGGATGGAGTCGTCGGCCGGATCAGCCACATCATGGTCGCCGTCAACGCGGCCACGGTCACCAGCGCAGCGCCGGAGCTCCGCACTCGCCGATGCATGACCCGGCGCCGATGTGACCTCTGAAGCTCGAGCTGCGCCGCGGCGAGAATCTCATCACGCCGACAGATCATCGCCGATTCTCCTGATCGATCGCCTCGCGCATCGAAGCAATCGTACGCCGCAGCCGACTCTCGATGGCCGCGGCGCCAAGCCCGCACGCGGCCGCGATCTGACGGACGGTCATGCCCGCACGGAAGCGCATCAGGAGCAGTCCGCGCTCATCGGGAGCGCACTGGTCCATCGCCGAGTCGAGCGCCGCGCGGACCGATTCGATGGTGCGAAGCGAATCCCGCAGCTCCGTGACCGCGGCGCGCGACTCGCGAAGACGACGCGAGGCATCGCTTCGCAGCCGATCGAGCGCCGCCGAGAGCGCCACGCGGCGCAGCCATGCATCGAGCGACGCGGCGCTCTCGCAGGACGCGGGAGCACCGGCAATGCGCAGCCATGCGTCCTGCACGCAGTCGAGCGCGAACGCCTCGTCGCGCCGAGTGGTCGATGAGATGAACGACACCATCCAGTCGAAGCGTGCGCCATAGAGGTCAGCGAGTGCGGAGGGGGTGCCCGCCAGCATCCCCTGGCAGAGTCGCTTCGCATCCTCATCACTGAGAATCCGCATGGGGGCAACACCGGCAGGTCTCGCGGTCTCGCGAGTCATCCGCAGCGTGCTCGTCGCTCCAACGACGCGTGTTCCGTGACCTCTCGTGGGGGTCGGCGTCGGTGTGGGCTCAGAGGCCACACCTCGGGCGCGAGGCGGCGGAGCAATGCATGTCAGCGCTGGCTGGCCCACTTCTCGATGATGGTACGCACGAGGGCCAACTCCTCCCCCGTGCCTGAGACGAACAGCATGCCGGTGGGGGAGTGGAGTTTCAGACGGAAGCTCTCGCTTGGGCCGTTCAGTTCAATGCCGATCTCGATGGTGGCCAGCAGCTCCGCCTGCTCCTTGGCAATGCGCTGCAGGTCCTCGTCGGAGTCACCCAGGTGCTGCAAGCCGACCTCGAAGACGCCCGTGACCGTTCGAGGCGACGGTGACTTGCCGGACTCCGGGTCGGCTGCCCCCGGGAAGTTGGCGCCGATCCGATAGATGGGAGGACTTTCACTGCCTGGCGCGGCGTCGATGCGCTGCACGGCGAGTCGTGCATTCACCGGAAACGCCTTGTCTGCACTCGGAAAGGTCAGGCCATCGAGCATGCGCAAGGCGCTGTCGGCGGTGACACCGGTGAGCTTGATCTCCGGAACATAGGCCCTCGCAAGGCGCGGATCTTCGAGCACCCAGCTCTGGGCACCGGCTGCGCCTCCGACCATTCCGAGGTACTCCGGCAGCGCACCTCCGGGGAAGTTGATGTTGATCGGGTTCGCCAGGAGTCGACCCGATGGAGTGTCTCGGCGGCGCGCGGCAGAGGCCTCGGCCGTCTCCGCTGCCTCCACCATGGCCACCCGGTCGAGTTGGGCGATCAGCAGTGTCGCGGCGTCCAGCTCATCCATGGTGCCGCTCGCCACGATCTGGGTTCCACCCACGGCGGAGAATGATCCCCAAGGGAGTGCCAACTTGAGCGCCCGCGCCGCATCTTCACCCACGGCATGCTGGATCTGGAGTACGCGCGTCATGATCCGAACCTGCGAGAGCGCCTGCTCAGCGCGGCTGGCGGCGGCGTTCGACTTGGCGATCGCTTCGTCTCTCTCGCGATCGTCGGTGAGGGTGTCGGCCCGCTCCTTGCTCCGAATCTGGTCGCCGATCGCTTCGATGGCCTCGGCGAGAATCGCCATGCGCCCGTTCCGGTCATCGGCCGGCCCCGCGAACTCGATGCTCGACGCGTTGTGGATCGGGGTCACACGCCATGCGGGTCCGAGCGAGGTTCGCAGGTATTCGCCAGTGGCGGCGGCGATCTGCCGGGCATGGGTGCGGTAGGCATGGGTCGCCTGCTCAAGATCGGCGCCACGGGGCGCACTCAGGCTGCGCCGCTGTGCAAGCATGGCGCTATCGGTGATGGAACCCCGATAGTGAGCGACAAGGAACCCATCCGTGGTCCGCTCTCCCCACTTCACGAATTGCAGACCACTGAGACCAGGCTCATGACCTGGATCGTTGAGGATGTAGCCAGCCTGCTGCGGCAATGCGAACGCAACACAGACGAGAAGGGCGGTCATCATGGTTGGGGCCTCGTAGTTCTGGAGCTCACACCCCACCTGATCCGATGGGGCGTTCTCAATGGAACGACGCCGCACGGGAGAATCGGTCGCGAGATCTGCGGGATTGCCGGGTGTGTCGCCACCGGGGGCCCGCTGGCGCGGAGTGCCTCACCCTCATCGGGCCGGGAGGTGGGATTGGATTCGAGACCGGTGCACGCGGGGCGGGAAGGCCTGGGTGCGCTATCGGCGCCGACTGGAGGACTGTCTACACTGCCGCCTTGACCCAAGGTCTTTGGCAAGTGAGAAGACTGAGTTGAAGGTCGGCGCATCGCCCTCGGGTGAGGGTCCGCGCGGGCTTGGAGATGCGGCATGAGGGCAGCTCCGGCCCGCCCCTTGGTCCTGTCCGCGTGGCCCGTTGGCTGACCACGGCGATCGCGTGCAGATCGGCCCGCGAGTGCGACGGTGATGCAGGGGGGGCCGGGGCACGCTCGATCGGCCATGGGATCGCGCCAGTGGCGTTTTTTGACCCTCCGACCTGGTCCCAAGTGAACTTCGCACCCCAACCGACCTGCCACGCTCGCAAAGTGCTCGGGAATGCCGTATTTTCCCGAGCGTAGCGAGTGCGGCCTTTCCGCTGCTGCAAAGCAGCGGCCCCATTGAAGCGTGATAGACGCCGTTCGGGAGGCTAGGAGTACTCACTTTCCGCTGCTGCAAAGCAGCGGCCCCATTGAAGCCAGGGCGCCGTGATCGAGGGGGCGGTTCAGGGGCGCTTTCCGCTGCTGCAAAGCAGCGGCCCCATTGAAGCCCTACGAGGGCGACGGCGGCACGGTCGAGATGATGCTTTCCGCTGCTGCAAAGCAGCGGCCCCATTGAAGCATCTGTGACATCAGGCATTCGCGCACTGTACGCGCCCCTTTCCGCTGCTGCAAAGCAGCGGCCCCATTGAAGCGCGATGACAACCGCCAAACCCTACGCATTCGACGACTTTCCGCTGCTGCAAAGCAGCGGCCCCATTGAAGCATGCGGCGCGAGGCGTGGGCTCCCCGTCCAGTCCCGCTTTCCGCTGCTGCAAAGCAGCGGCCCCATTGAAGCAACGGTCGTGGGCTACGATCAGGTCGAGACGGGGTTCCTTTCCGCTGCTGCAAAGCAGCGGCCCCATTGAAGCGTTATCGCGCCACCCCATCGCCGATCGTGACGGACCCTTTCCGCTGCTGCAAAGCAGCGGCCCCATTGAAGCATCCCGCTCCTGGCGCAAGGTGCCGCCGGCATCGACTTTCCGCTGCTGCAAAGCAGCGGCCCCATTGAAGCGGCCATCCTTGCGGCACTGTCCGGGTCAACATCCACTTTCCGCTGCTGCAAAGCAGCGGCCCCATTGAAGCGCCTTGTATATGAGGGTGGCGCAGTCATGACGACCACCTTTCCGCTGCTGCAAAGCAGCGGCCCCATTGAAGCGTCGTCGCGCGAGCCCGCCGTACTCATTCTGGACGACTTTCCGCTGCTGCAAAGCAGCGGCCCCATTGAAGCGTTTCCGCGGATGCCACTTGTTCCACGAACACAGCCTTTCCGCTGCTGCAAAGCAGCGGCCCCATTGAAGCGCCTTGAGCATGCTCACCGGCACTTTGAACGCCGCCGCTTTCCGCTGCTGCAAAGCAGCGGCCCCATTGAAGCAGCGTGACGCTCACGGAGATCGCCTCCTCGAGTGGCCTTTCCGCTGCTGCAAAGCAGCGGCCCCATTGAAGCTGGGTGTGACAGACACCACACCGCGAATCTGTCTGCTTTCCGCTGCTGCAAAGCAGCGGCCCCATTGAAGCCCGACAGCGGCGAGGGTATGTACCGCCGCTTCCTGGCTTTCCGCTGCTGCAAAGCAGCGGCCCCATTGAAGCGATTCATCGGGGATCTCAGCGTCCGCCCACGGCTGGCTTTCCGCTGCTGCAAAGCAGCGGCCCCATTGAAGCGGCGGCATGCTCGCGGGGTGCACCGCTGTTCTCGCGCCTTTCCGCTGCTGCAAAGCAGCGGCCCCATTGAAGCGTGCCAAACCGCATCCCAGCGGCTGGTGATGCGAACGGCTTTCCGCTGCTGCAAAGCAGCGGCCCCATTGAAGCGTTGTGGTCGCTCAGTCACGCCCCGCCCCCCTTCCGCTTTCCGCTGCTGCAAAGCAGCGGCCCCATTGAAGCGATCGTGCTCCCCTCTGCCCCCGTGTCGGTCCGGGGGCTTTCCGCTGCTGCAAAGCAGCGGCCCCATTGAAGCCGTCGGGCTCGTCAGGCTCGCACCAGTCGAGGTAGTCTTTCCGCTGCTGCAAAGCAGCGGCCCCATTGAAGCGCGGCATCGGCCAGCGTCGTATCGTCAACCGTGAACGGCTTTCCGCTGCTGCAAAGCAGCGGCCCCATTGAAGCGGCAACCGCGGCTTCAACTCGCGCACCAGTTCGGCCTTTCCGCTGCTGCAAAGCAGCGGCCCCATTGAAGCGTCCGCTCGATGGATGCAAGCGCGGCTCCGTGTGCCTTTCCGCTGCTGCAAAGCAGCGGCCCCATTGAAGCCTCGGCCTCGATGAGCCGCAGCCGGATGCCCGGCTCACTTTCCGCTGCTGCAAAGCAGCGGCCCCATTGAAGCGCCAATGTCAAGTACGACGATCGGCCAGTGGCCCGCTTTCCGCTGCTGCAAAGCAGCGGCCCCATTGAAGCACTCGCTCAAGATCCCGGTTCAGGAGTTGGTGGCCTTTCCGCTGCTGCAAAGCAGCGGCCCCATTGAAGCTCTCTACCTTCTTTCCTTCTTTCCCGGTCAGTTCTTCTTTCCGCTGCTGCAAAGCAGCGGCCCCATTGAAGCTGCGGGCGTCCGATTCTGGTTCGTGATCTTCATGGCCTTTCCGCTGCTGCAAAGCAGCGGCCCCATTGAAGCGTCAACTCGTCCATCGACCGCTCGACGTCCGCGAGCCTTTCCGCTGCTGCAAAGCAGCGGCCCCATTGAAGCTTGTGCAACGTGGGCATTGCGACGGAGGGCTGGGACCTTTCCGCTGCTGCAAAGCAGCGGCCCCATTGAAGGCCGCGTTGATTCCGCATTGATTCCGCGTTCTTTCCCTTTCCGCTGCTGCAAAGCAGCGGCCCCATTGAAGGTACCAGCCGCGGGTGACGGTCTGCCGCGCGAACGCTTTCCGCTGCTGCAAAGCAGCGGCCCCATTGAAGGGGTGACACGGGCGGCGACGCTTACGAGATGGAGTGCTTTCCGCTGCTGCAAAGCAGCGGCCCCATTGAAGGACGCGCGGCGAAGGTAGCGTTAGGGTGGCGGAATGAGCTTTCCGCTGCTGCAAAGCAGCGGCCCCATTGAAGGGCTCATCCCACCCTCCGATAGCACCCCACAGCTTTCCTTTCCGCTGCTGCAAAGCAGCGGCCCCATTGAAGGTGGACTGGACGCCCGGAAGGTGAACGAAGCAGTATCCTTTCCGCTGCTGCAAAGCAGCGGCCCCATTGAAGGCCTCCCGGTTCGCCGACGACATCGGCGGCGAAAAGCTTTCCGCTGCTGCAAAGCAGCGGCCCCATTGAAGGAGCGTCAGAGATCGGGTGCGTCAGATCGCTGTCGTCCTTTCCGCTGCTGCAAAGCAGCGGCCCCATTGAAGGAGCGTCAGAGATCGGGTGCGTCAGATCGCTGTCGTCCTTTCCGCTGCTGCAAAGCAGCGGCCCCATTGAAGGGCGTGACCTCGATCTGGCCATCGGGCGGACGCTCATGCTTTCCGCTGCTGCAAAGCAGCGGCCCCATTGAAGGAGTAATCACGGCGTCACGATCGGCCGTCGCGGTTCTGCTTTCCGCTGCTGCAAAGCAGCGGCCCCATTGAAGCGGCTCATTCAGGTGGCAGCAATGGCCAATGGGCTCTTTCCGCTGCTGCAAAGCAGCGGCCCCATTGAAGCGCGGTACTGCGGGTGCGGGTCGGAGTCTGCGATGTGCTTTCCGCTGCTGCAAAGCAGCGGCCCCATTGAAGCGCCTGATTGGACATGGATGGGCCTCCAAGCCGATTCTTTCCGCTGCTGCAAAGCAGCGGCCCCATTGAAGCTCGGCGCGTGACGCACGGAGCACATGCAGTTCGGCCTTTCCGCTGCTGCAAAGCAGCGGCCCCATTGAAGCCCCCTCGTCTCGTTCGATTCGGTGAGCCGCTCGACCTCTTTCCGCTGCTGCAAAGCAGCGGCCCCATTGAAGCTTCGGGTTGTTGTCCGGCGTGATGAGGTCGAGGTACTTTCCGCTGCTGCAAAGCAGCGGCCCCATTGAAGCCAACTCATGTCGCAGCAGCTTGCCGCGATTGGGCTCTTTCCGCTGCTGCAAAGCAGCGGCCCCATTGAAGCCCCGAGCCGGGCTCGCCCATGAAGAGCACCGGGCGGGGTAGAGGGTGAGGCCTGGAGCGGGAGAGGGCCCGCGTCTCCAGCTCAATCAACGCGGTCAGGGGCTGCTGCGGCGAATTAGGGCCATATTCACCGCACATGTTGCGGCAAATGACTTGCCCTTGCGGCGATTGGGCGGTACAATCACCGCACGATATGCGGAGAAACATGGCGTACATCCACGAGAAGCCGGGTTGGCCCGAGTTCACCTGGGACGGCGAGGCCCTCGCCAGCCAGTTGGCGGCCGTGCGGCACAAGCAGGGCCGCCTGCTCGGCAAGATGGAGGCCCTGGGGTTCGACCTGCGAGCCGAAGCAAGCCTTGCCGTCCTGACCAGCGATGTGGTGAAGTCCTCCGCCATCGAGGGCGAGAAGCTGAACCCGGATGAGGTCCGTTCGTCGATCGCGCTGCGGCTGGGGCTCGATGTGGCGGGACTGCCGAAGGCGGGCCGCGATGTCGAGGGCGTCGTCGAGATGATGCTCGACGGCACGCGGAACTATGAAAAGCCACTGACGAAGAAGCGGCTCTTCGATTGGCACGCATCGCTCTTTCCAACCGGCCGAAGCGGCATGAACCGCATCACCGTTGGGGCGTGGAGGAAAAGGGAATCCGGGGCGATGCAGGTCGTCTCCGGGCCGACGGGCCGGGAGAAGGTGCACTTCGAGGCGCCGGCGGCGGACAGTCTTGAAGCAGAAATGTCACGCCTCATCAAGTGGTTCAATGCGTCGCCGGCGATAGACCCGGTGCTGAAAGCCGGGATTGCCCATTTCTGGTTCGTGACGATCCACCCGTTCGAGGACGGCAACGGGCGCATCGCCAGGGCCATCGCCGACATGGCGCTCACGCGCGCCGACGGTACGCGGGACCGCTTCTACAGCATGTCGTCGCAGATTGAGGCGGATCGAAAGGACTACTACCTGCGGCTGGAGTCGGCGCAGCGCGGCGACGCGAACATCACGAGTTGGCTGGAGTGGTTCCTGGGCTGTCTTGATCGCGCCATCGACGGCGCGGATGGGACGCTTGGCGCCGTCCTCAACAAGGCCCGCATGTGGCAGCGGATCAACCGGCGACCTGTCAATGACCGGCAGCGGCTGGTGATCAACCGGATGCTGAACGGATTCGAGGGGTTCCTCTCGACCTCGAAGTACGCGAAGCTGGCAAAATGCTCGCCGGATACCGCTCTGCGCGATATCCGGGAACTGCTGGAGCGCGGCATCCTGGTCCAGAACCCCGGCGGCGGTAGGAGCACCAGTTACAGGCTCGGCGAGGCCGAGGATGTAAAGTGACCTGCCGGGGTTCTTCGTACCAGGTCGAGTGAGGGTCCAGGGGTCAGATTACTCCGTTGCCGTCGCGTGGGGAGGCGGAGCGCAGGCGAGCGAAGCGAGCCGCAGCGACGACTCCCCACGCGAACACGCCGCGAACTCCGCCGGAGTCAGGTAGCCAAGCGACGAGTGCGGGAGCCGCAGGTTGTAGTCAGCCCGGAAGTCTCCGATCACCACCCGCGCCTCCCGCACATCTCCGAACAGCTCCTGGTTCAGACATTCGTCACGAAGCCGTCCGTTGCGGGTCTATGCCATCCGCCGCCGGCGCAAACACACCAAGGCCGAAGTGACTGCCCCATCCAAGACAGAGCGGACCTTCAACCGGACGCGTTAGCGTCAGCGTCACATGGAACACTCCAGCCGGTGCCGTCCCACCGTTGCCTTGGCGCGTGCGAGCGAAGGCTCTGAACCATCGTGCATCTTTCCCGGCTCGGCTCGTGTCGGATGGCGCGGCGATAGTGGGGGCCGCAATGAGACGGGGAAGGCCGCGGTGCTCTAGTTCGGAGCGTATCTGCTCTTCCAAGGAGTCCCTCCCGCGGGACTTGAGGAAGCGTGGTGGCACGAAGGGCGTACGGCTTACCCATGTCGCGCCCGATCCGAGCTCCGCTATCGGCTCACGCCCCACGGTTCGGAATGAGCATCGCGTCCCGATACCGATGAGAGTGACCGCAATGTCATCCATTCCCTTAGCCCAAGTCCTTCGTAGCTGACGGAGCGCAGATTCTGCAACCGGACCAAAACCCATCGGGGCATGGACCAGCACATGATCGATGCGCCGCGGGCTTCGAGCGTCGAACGCCACCGGGATGAAGTGGGCATGGCGATGCTCGCACCGCAGAGGCTGCCCCTCGCCATCCTTCCCTGTGAGTTCTGGGCATCGGCCAAGTTGCTGTTCATCGCCGACCTGGCTCAACAGGGCACGCCTGAAGAGAGCCATCGTCGGGAGTGCTCGCTCCATGAGCGGAAGGACATCGCGCCTCTTGTCGGTCGAGAGTGCAAACAGCGCCGTATCATCGCGATCTCGCGTCGCGCTGGCCGGCATGTCTGCAGCGGAAGCGAAAGAAAGTGCGGACGCTGGACGCCAATAGATGAGCTCGCGGGCGCCGGGCGGGAAGTTCCATCCCTCACGCTGGAGCGTGGTCGTATCGACTTGCAGCGCAGCAATAACATCGTTGGGCGCGCTGGGCGAGTCACGGCGCCAGGCGTCGTACTCGTTGCTAGCGACGGGCGCAAGCAACCGCACTGGCTCGTCGTCGGCGTCCACGCGTCGCGTCGACACTTTTAGGTCAGGGAGGTCTTCATCACCGGACGACAGTCTAGCTGTGACTCGAGATTCGGCGCGGCCAAGATAGCCGAGACGAGACAGCAGCTGCGCGAGAAGGGCGCGCTGATCCTCCGTTAGCGCTGCGGGCCACACCATGCATAGCGGGCCGGCAGGTTTAACGAAGGCGTCGATCACGAGGCTCGTCTTTTGGACGCCTTTCTTCCAGCCTTTGACCGGCATGTAGTGGCGAGTGTGGCCGCTCGTTGCGCGGGGCAGCCAATAGGTCGGCTCGCTCGCGGCGAGCGCCTCGACCAGCCGCCGCATCTCAGCGGGAACCTGCTGCCAGCCCAGCTTTGTGTACCCCGTCGCGAGCAGTGCACGCAAGATGCGCCAAGGGCTCGGTGGCCATTCCACGAGCCCTTCGTTCACATGGTGCCCCCATGGCGTCGCGTGGTAGCGGCCAGCGGGGAAGTCGAAACGGAGGCGCAGCATCGTCTCCACTCGCTCAGACCGTGAAAACAACCGGTGTCATCCGCATCTTCTCCGCATTCTCCGGCTTGTCATCCTTGCCGACCCCGAGCTTGCGGATCAGCTCGGGCAGTTCACCCGACCAGGTCCCGTCCTTCCCCTCTCCGACGATCTCCTTCCGCTCCGGCAGACGGAACCCCGTCACGTTCTTGCTGGCGATGGGACCGACGTCCTTGAGTTCGAAGCTGCAGGCTGTGCGGAGCCGCATCGGGCTGTCCACGAAGGCGCGCAACTTAAAGAGGGCCAGCAGCACCAGCATCTTGGTGGCGTCCGCGTCGAGGCCGTAGCCGCGGATCTGCGCGAGGTCGATGCTCGCGTAGAGCGTGATCTTCTCCGCGGTGTACTCGTCACGAGGAAATGGCACATGCCCGAACCCCTTCTCGGCGCCGCCTTGCCCGAATGCCTTGCCGGTCGGATCGACATGATCCTGCTTCGATCCACCTGAGGGGGCGACCTTCACACCGTCTGCTTCGATGAAGGCCATCAGCGCCCGCGCGACTCGCAGTCGTCCGCCCGCGAGCTGCTCCTTGGCCAGGAAGACACCATGAACAAGCGAGCTGGCATCATACTTGAGGAGCTTCTGTGCCAGCAACTTGCGGTCGATCGGCCCCTTGTCGAGTGCGCCGAGCTCCCCTTTAAGTGCGTTGAAGAATGTCTTGTCCTTGCTCTCGAGGATATACGGGCTGTTGAGCCGATGCGAATCGGTGATGGAACTAGTGAGGTACTTGCCCTCCCGCATCACCTTCACATAACTGAGGCCGCGTAGCTCCTCCTTCAGATCGTTGACATCGTCCTCCCAGCAGGTTTTCTCCAGCCAGTTCGCCATGCTCTGCGCAGACTCGACGAGTAGCGATCTGCCGTTCGGAGTTTCGAACTCGGCCGCCCCGAGGTCTGGAAAGCCCGTGGGCTGGAACCGATGCCCCTGCCGAACCTTGAGCGCGACTTCGAACAGCAGATCGTGATGGTTGTCGAGTGATGTGAGATCGATGCTCATGATGATGCTCCTCCGGCTTGGGCAGCCAAGTGTTCCTCAGGTTTCAGTTTTTCGTAGGGCTTGCACACGAGCCTAGCTGCACGCGACACACCAGCTTGTGAGATCGGAAATGCCAGACTGGCTGCCAGGCGACGCACCAGTCCGGGCCGCGCGACACCGCGTCGGAAGACGGGCCGAAGCCCGCTCGCGCCGAGGCGTCGAACGACGACTCTCAACGCGCCGTCTAGATCTCCTGCCGCGAGCCGCCGCAGTGGCTCCGGGTCGAGGCGGACCGTGACCGCGACCTCAGGTCGACCGTTTGGTCCCTCGATGGGGATGTCGAAGGGGAGGTGAGCGAGGCGGAGCAACATGTGAAGCGGCTCGGGCACTCCACCGGGGACGGCGGGCAGCTGGGAGCCCAACTGTTCCTTGTGAATCGCATCCCAGTCCAGGGCGAGCAGCGGGCGCGCGAGCGCGTACACGGCAGCGTCAGCCACCTCACCTCGGACCCACGCTCCGACCTCCTCAAGAGTTACCTCGCACGCGCCGGCCGCCCAAAGCGGAAGCTGCGGGGCCCTGTCCCGCTCAAGATCTGACGTGCGGGCCCAGATCGAGCGGCGTCGTACCAGCGCGATCGCGTCAGTGACCAGATCGCGGCCCAGGCACACGAGCTCGGGATCGCGCTCGGCTCGCCCACGCGCATCGAGCCGAAATCGAGGCCAATCCCGGTTAGTCTCGTCGACCGGGAGGAAGTGCCCCCGTATCGAGTCCTGGATCGCGGTGCCATCGTTTCCGGGAGGGCGGTGCTGCGATGCGAGTGAGAGCGCCAGACGGAGCACCGTTCGGCCGATCGAGGAGCCGTCATCCGCGGCTGTTATCCAAGCCCAGCTCAACCTAGGCAGAGGTCGCCGCGCCGGACTCTTTCCTGAACGCAGTAGCGCGAACTCCGCTTCACCAAGTGCGACGAGCAACTCCCGCCATTCCGTCGGGGTCGCATCGTGCCGACATACCGCGAAGAGGGCCTCCTGAGCTCGGCGAGCGACTGCGCCGAGGCTGAGCGGCACGTTGTTGTCCTTCGTCCGCCTGGAGTACCTGACAAGGCGATCGATCCAAGGTGCGACCTCCTCCAGCAGGGCTTGATGAGAGCGAGATGCGACCCGGAAGCGACCCGCCGATACGGCGAGATTCGACTGGCCATTGCGTTCGAGGTACGCGAAACGCTGCAACGCCTCAATGCCACGCGCAAGCCCAAGTCGCGCGGCGGCGCGCACGAGATCGCCGGCTTTCGTCGTCTGAAGGTGCCCGACTTGAGCACGACCTTCGCGGATCAACTCGACCAGCTCGCCATACTCGAGTGGATGCCCCCAAAGCGGCAGCCACTGCTCGCCTCGAGGGGACCCTTCAAGCTCCGACGCGCTTCCGAAGCCAGCCGAGGCAGCTTCCACCCAGAAGGGCGACGAGACGCGGGCCCGGCCCACGTCCCCGCGACGGCTCATGCCCGCAACGAGCGCGATGGCCCCCTCGAGCATAAGCACGAATTCCCAGGGGTTCACCGCAGCGCCGCCGAAGAAACCCGCGCCCATGTTCGTGCCTCCGGCTCGTCCCGGAAAGAACTGGCCGACGGCCTTGTTCAGCAGGAGATTCGTCGTCGCCCCGAAAACCGCGGCGAGCAGTCTATCGCCAGCGGCATCCAAGGGCTCACCTGTGTTCAGATTGAAGAGCGCGTGGAGGTGCTGACGAAAGTTCTTCGTGAACTCCATGCGGCCATCGTTACCGCCGGAGCCAAAGAGAGACGTGAACTCGAACCCCTTCTTCTGTCTCTCGTCAAGCGCGACGGCTGCGTCCACCCATTGCTGCCCGTGCTCACTCCAGCGCGCGCGAAGGCCGGCTATCAGCCGTGCCTTCGTGGACTTCTGGACGGCCGTAAATCGCTTCTTCGCGTCGACGATACGCGCCCGCAGTTCGACATCCTTCTTGATTTGCTTCTCGGCAGCCTTGAGTTGCTTCTCGCAGGCCTTCAGCTCCGCGCGAGCGTTCCTTTCCTCCTCTCTCGCCTTCTTGAGCAGCTCCTGAACGTGGGTGAGTTCCTCGCGAGCGGGCGACGACTTCGCCGAGCCCTTGGCTGCAGACTTCTTCACTTCTTCGTCTGCCTTCAACCGCGAGACGAGTGAACTCGCATCTTCGAGCTTCCGCGATGCGTCCTGGTGTGCCGAGCACTCTGCGTCCACTCGCTCGCGGATGTCGGCATGAACATTCCGCGCGTCCTCCTCCGCCTTGAGAACCTCTTCCGGGATGGCCGCCCTCGCGATCTCAATCGCACTTCGAAAAGGGGCCAGGCGAGGCGCAGACGACGCCGCGAAGGCATCCAGTACTGGATCGCCGACCGCCCGTTCCGCATCGTCCTCTCCCTCATCGCCATCGTCGGTCTCCGAATCGCCGGTCGCGGCGTTGTCGATTTCCTCCTCGTCGCTGCCGGATGTTCCTGGCGCCGCTTCATCTGTGCCCACACTGCCGTCCGGTCCCTTCAACGAGAAGAATCCGCTTTCCAAGTTCCACGGCGCCAAGATCGGCGTTGGCTCGTAGTCCTCCAGGAAGAACCGCTGCACCTCTTCCCAGGAGAGTTCGGTAACTAGGACGAAATGCTCGTCGCGCCAGAAGCCGCGTGCGGACGCGTCCCTCTGTTCCGCCAAGAGGCGGATGACGCCAAGGGCTGCGAGATACGTCGCGAGCGCGTCAGGCTTCAGGCCTGTCAGTTCGTGGACGTGAGGCTTCGTCATGAAGTGCCTCGCGCGCCGCGCCGCGCAGGAGTTCGCGCCGCTCTTGGTGCGGCCCGCACTTTCGTCTTGCGACCACCTGCAGCAGTGTTCACCTGCGGCTGAGCGGCGGCTACCGTTTCTTCGATCCACTGTCGAAGGTCAACGTCGCGGTCCGGCGCTTCCGGCGTGGGTGCCACTTCCACCAGATCCTGAGAGAGACGCGCATCCCGCGGCTGGGCTATCTGCGATGCGCGGACGTCCGCAACCCGCAGGAGCGCTTCCAGCCAGGCGAGCTGGAACCCGCCGTAGCAACGGCGCAGTCCAAGCACGCGTTCGACCCAGCTCGGGCCATAGCGCTGCGACAAGCCAAGCTTCGCCGGATCGAGTCGCAGCGTCGCCTGAGGAAGACGGAAGTCCTGAGCCGTTACGTCCGCAAGCCCGAGCGCCGGGATTACGTCGCCGTCTCTTACGCCGCGTATTGGCAAGCTACCATCCTGGCCGACGTTCTCCTGGTCGCGCGCGCCCATCGGTAAGGTTGCACGGACCTTCCCGTGATGCGAGAGGACGAGGTACATGACCAGGTTGAGGGAGGTCTCGTCTAGCGCGACGAGTGCAGCGAGTATCCCCGACGGCTCCTGGATCCGATCATCGTCCTCCGGCAGGGCTCGGCCGACGGTGGCGTTGAGAATCTCCTCTCGCCCGCCCTGAAGCGCAGGGTGCGTAGGGCTTGCACGCCACACCAGATCGAAAAGCGCGAGGGCGCTAGCCAACTCGTGGCGAAACCCGGGCCGCTTCCCGAGCGGGCTGTGATCGTACATGTGCCGAACGCCGTGCCAACGGCCCTTGGGCGCCTTCGCCAGGGGCGTGTCGAGCGAGATACCGTTTCGGTCCCTGATCGCGCCCGCGAACGCCGGATGCGCCTTTCCGATGTCATGCACCAGCCCCGCGAGCTCCAGTGCCCGTACAGTTTCAGTACTGAGGCCAAGCGCAGAGCCAGCTCGCGCTGCTTCACGCGCGACTTCGGTTCCGTGCGTCGCGACGGTCTTGTATTGAAAGCGGCTATCGAGGAGGCCTTCGCTGAGATCCTCCAGTTCGTCTGCAGAGTCGGCAGCGTCCGTGGCGTTCATCGCCCGCGCATGCTGGGGCTCGACGGGAACGGCGCTCGGCTTTCCAGTGAAGCCGATCCGCATGTCGTACCCACCCCCGGCTGCATCGACGAGGATAGTCTGCCCCGGATAGATGTGGCGCTCCTCGAGACGCTCCCACTCACCCTCGATGTAGCTCCACACCCAGGCGCGCGGGCGCACATTCTTCGGACTGAGAGTCGATTCCTCCGGCACAGGCAACTGACTGTCGTCGTCGCTTTGCTGGCCTGCGAGTAGCCATGTCCGTGCGTCGCCGACCGGAACGCGACAAAGCGCATCGTGTGAAGGACGGAGGCGGAGATGCGGGGCCCGTCCTTCGGGCACCGGCCACCACCAAACCGTTACATCGCGGTCGTTACCTTCGCGGACGAAGCGTGAGATGTCAACATCCGCACCGGTCAAGTCCGGCCCGGTGTCGAAGAGATCGTGCATCTCCCGCCGTGTGAGAATGTGCAGCGGCGCATAGGGGTAGAGGCGAGGCAGCATGCTCTCCTCCTTTGGCTTCGCCGCTTGGTTCTTCTCGAAGCAGTCCAACGCTGGCGGTCCCGCGTCCCCGTCCAACAGCATGATGGCCTCAGCAGCGGCTCGTAGCTGCGCGAGCTCGTATGGGGCGGCCGCCTTGTCGTCGGCGTAACCCCGGTCAATCACGACGACCTCGCCCTTGCCACCGTATCGCGCACAGCGTCCGAGCCGCTGAATGAGGGACGCCCACGGTGCCAGCTCGGTCACCAGGGCATCGGCCGAAATGTCCACGCCCGCCTCAACCACTTGGGTCGCAACGATGATCCGGTTCTTGCCCGCCCCGCACTGTGAGCGGGCGAGAAGCTCTCTGGCCCACAGTCTCCGTTCCGCGCCACGGAACCGCGAGTGGACTAGCCGAAGGTCCACATCCTGGGAGAGCCTTCTCTGCTTCTTGAGCTTCTCAAGCGCCGCATGCAGTGCAAGCGCGATCTTCACCGTGTTCGCAATTGAGAGAGTGAGGCCACCTTGCGTCGCCTCGTGGGACTTGGCGACGATCTCGGCCCACGCTTTACCCATTCCATCGTCGACCGCTGGCACATGCTCCACACGAAACGGCTTCTGTACCGCCCAAAGAGGACCAGTCTGCTCAATCGGATCGAGCTCGACGATCGGAAGCGAATCAGCATCGATCAACGCTGGTGCACGATGCAGCCAGTCGCGCTGCAACGTCGCACTCATCCACCATGTTCGACGAGGGCGCGGTAGCTTCTTGTCGCGCTCCTCAGTGTTGGCGAATCCCTGGAGCTGCACGCTGGTCACCAGCCCGACGTCCATGAGCTGGATCTCGTCCATGATCCAGAGGCAATCAACATTGAGCAGCCCGTGCTCCATCGGCCAGCGCGCTCGACCCGACCCGTAGCCGCGGTTGAGCGCGCGAGAAAGAAGCATGTCCTGGGTCCCGATAAGCACAGCATCCCGTTCGGGTTCGAGATGCCAATCCGAGGGAGACAACCCACCGAGAAGAACGTGTGCGCTCGGCTTTGGATCGAGCCCGGCACGATCGATCCACTCGGTGACCGCCCGCTCCGTCTGTTCGACCAGCGTGCGCATTGGCAGGCAGATGACGAGGCGTCGCGGCCAGGCTTCGTTCTTCTCGTGTACGCGGTTCCAGAGCCACGCGACTGTCACGCCTGCGGTCTTGCCGAAACCAGTGGGAACGCGAATGAGCAGATTCGGGCAGTCATCCTGCTGCGCCAGCCGTGCTTGCCACTCATGTCGCCGATGACCGGTTACGTTCGCAAAGAAGGCGTCGAAGGCGGTCGTCACCTCACGCCTCCAGCAGGCCCACAGCCGCTCATGCCGACCTCGGAGCGGGCGAAGCCGTGATGTGCCGCGATCGGATGGAGTATCAGAGCTCGGCTGTTCGTGCAGTGAGCCGTGAGTCCGCACCGAACGTCTGCATAGCGCCACGATCGGCGCCACGATCGCAGTTGGTGCCGAGCGTCTTCGGGTTTCTTGAAGCAGTTGGCTCCCTGCACTCTGGTGTTCGGGCCATCATCGATCGACGTCCTCAACACCCGCGGCCACCGCGACGCTCGCTGTTGCTCGTCGTGATGAAGAGCCCCAGGAGCCCGCCATGCTGCTTTCGTCAGCGCTAGCACAGAGCGCGTGGCAAACTGCCTCGTGCAGCCTTTGCTCCCGTCGAAACTCAAGGTCCATGTCCGTATTGTCACATGATGCTGTGCTTGCGGTGGCTCGTAGGCCTGCAATGTGTATAGATCTCGGTGGCCGCGCACCGGTTGCGAAAGCTGACACTGAACGAATGCGATCAAGACACCCTGACGCGCAGCACACGCCTCCGTCAGTCCGGCCCGCGCCCTTGCCTTCCACATTAGGGAGTTGCTCCTTGCTCGATTCGCCATATTGCACATGTCCTGCAGGTCGCGCCCTGGCCTTGTTTCCAATGCCTCATGAGAATCCCCGCAAACGCGCTTGCAAGCTCCGGATCCGTGTAGGTTCATGCGAACCACATTCTGGACCATGAGATCGCACGTGCAATCCTCTGTGCGCTTCAGCCGGCCGTCTCGTCGCCCCAATGTTGTGTCGATCGCCGCACTCACGAGCGCGTACCTTTACCACAAGTTGCAGCGCTGCGGAGGTGATGCCCGAAGCCCCTCAAATCACCACAGTCCCGCTCTCGGGTTCCGGGATTCCAACGCCCAGGAAGGTCGACGCCCTCAGCGCGGCGTCTTCGTTCGAACCAAGGTCGACGATCAACACCTGGTCCTCCTTGAGATTGGCCGTCTCGCGCAGCGCCGTCTCCATGCGCACACGATCGATCGACTTCAATGTGCAGTGGAAGACGGAGTACTGCCATGGCTCGCCATAGGCCTTCATGAGCTTGTGCACCCGACGCAGGCGCTTGGGCTCCCGAATGTCGTAGCAGACGAGGTAGCTTCGCCTCATGGAGTGACACACTGCGTCAGTTGCGAGCGGATTCTGGAAGATGGTGTGGTCATGAAAGTGTGACTCCCGACATGGCGACTCCCGACATGGCGACTCCCGACATGGCGGCCCCTCGACATGGCGGACTTCGCAGTGGCCACCCCCCGCTCGAGGCAGCAAACCCCGGCGTGACGGGGGCCAAGTTCGCCGCGAATGGTGGGGGTCTCCTGGCGCAGGAAAAGTGCGCCGTCGGCGGGCTCAGACTCCGGCGTTCGCCGCGAGTGGCGTGGATGTCCTGGCATCGGGGAGGAGGCATGGGCGCAACCTCAATATTGGACTAGGCTTACCGCGTAGTCAGGAAGGCGAGCGTGGGAACCTCATCAAGCAGCCACGCGGCGATCAACCGTGCATGCAGCATCAGCATGCGCCGGTAGCTCAGCCGGTACTCGAAGACCGGGTGCGTCACCTCCGTTTCCATTCGGCGGCCGTAGGCACCGAAGAACGCTTTGCGCCCCGAGTCGGTCATGGCACACCCGGCGGCCGTGCGATGGAAGTGACCCTCGACCAGTTCGCCGCGATTGAACGCGGAGATGGCGATGGAATCCGCGATGATCGGCCTGAACGGCTCCATCAGGTCCAGCGCCAGCGCCGGACGCCCGGGGCGCAGCGCGTGCAAAGCGCCGATCGACGGCTCAAGGCTCGCCAGTCGTGCTGCCGCAGCGCACTCGTTGGCCAACATCGCGTAGCCGAACGAGATGACGCAGTTCACCGGGTCGGGCGGCGGCCTTCGGCGCCGCCCGCTGGATTCGAACTCGCGAGCGACACTCTCCGCTGTGGGCTTGAACATGCCGGCGAAGTGGCGGAAGTAGATCGCGGCGGCGTTCCCCTCGTGGCCGCGCAGCTCGTCCAGTGTTCGCGCCCCTTCTGCGTCGCGCAGCGCCTGAAGCATTGTGTTCGATGCGAGGTCCGGCAGCGCGGGATGATTGCGCATCAGCAGCGTGCGCTGATTGTGGATCTTCGCGGACACAATAGCTTTCGCCAGTTGCAATGCTCGCTCGGGTTGATCGAAGCGGCGCATCTGCGCCATGCGCACTGCAGCACTGGTGGGCCCCATCGGGTCCATCATGGCCACGAGCCGCCCCGCAGCCGACAGGAACGCGACGGGCACCTCGTGATCCGCAAAGACACAGAGTGCCTGGGTCGACACCTGAACGCCACCAAGAACGGCAACGGACTCAATGGTGGCCAGTGGAAGGTCGCGCACGGTGGTCCCGTCGCGATCGGTGACCCTGACAGATTGGCCGCGAACGCCGACGCGAATCCCATCCTTCAGAAGCACCACCTGGATGCCATCACTGCGCGGCGGCCAGAGCTTCCTGGGAGTGTGGTCTTCGGGGACCTTGGTGCCGTTCCGCTGGCCAGTATTGCCTGGGCGCGCCGAGTCCAGTGGCTGGGCGGCCGCCTGCACTGACTGCGTCAACGCGGTGAACCGCTGATGGTTGACTTCGTCTGGCAGACAAATGGGCTGTAATGAGCATCGAGGACACCGAGGGTCGTTGACCAGCGGGAGCGGTCGCGGACCAAGGCTGGCGGCCTTTGCAGCCTCAAGGGTTCTGAGCGCCTCGGCCTTCAGGACATCGTCGACCGGGAGGCGAAGACGGAGCTTCTCCGCGGCGTAGTAGATGACCGCCTCGTGCACCGTGTATCCGGCCTCTTCGAGCAGGAGCGCCTGCAAGCCCACCTGGACTCGATCGGTCGGCCATGCCTCCACCGTGCCAAGCGGGAGGAGTTCCTCCATGAGCTCATCACCCTGGGGAGCGCTCGGACCGGTGCGCTTTGGACGCCCCTTGCGATACTCCACCGGAGTGGCCGTTGTACCTGCGACTTCTGCGAGATCGAGTTTGCCCGTAATGCCCAGCCGCTCGCTGGCTAGCGAGAGACTTCGGATGGAACGAGGCCGCTCCGGATCCCGCTCGGCGTCGCCCAGCTTGTCGATGCCAGCCGCGTTTGGGCGATCCGCCGATCCACTCTGCTCACCAGAGGCGTCAGTGCCAAGCGACGGAGTGGCTTGCGGCGCCGACTGACCGGGCCCCGACTCGATCGCGGCGCTCGGCCTGTCCACTCGAGCATGCACCCTCGCACCCAGTTCGGTGTCGGAGCTGGGAATGAAGACCCCTTCGACCGTCATGTAATAGAACAGGCGCGGGCAGTACGCGAACTCTGCAACACCTCGGCATGGCCAGATTGTCTCGTCCACACAAGCGCCATCGGCAGGACTCGAAGCGAGGTTGAGCGCGAGTGAAGCATGAGCCCTCTCACCGAGTTCTCAGCCTGCGCGGGGCCGGCTCCCGCTGTGGGAAACCGACAGCGTGCCCGCCACTTCAGGCAGGCTTCGGCGCGTCCACGCGCGGGAAGAGAGCGCACTTGGTGAGCTTTGTCCCGGGGGCGAGGCCGCCCCAGGCCGTGAGCCTCTCGATCCCGGTGCCGGCACCCGCCGACAGCGGCGCTGAACCTGCGTGCGCCGCACCGATCGTGCCGCCGCCGCGAGACTGCGTGTTCGGCGCTGGCTGCCCAAGTGCCGCGGCAAGCTCGTTCATCTTTCCCGGCAACAGCGGCGCGAGCAGCACGCCGCTCACGCGCACGCACTCGGCACACTGGGCGAGAATCGACGCGAGCCGGGGCTTCTGCGCCGGGTCCTTGGCGAGCTTGAACGGCTCGGTGGCATTGATGAAGCCGTCGACCTGACGCAGCAGACCGATCGCCGCGCTTGCCGCATCGGCCAGCGCGAAGTCGTCGATCGCCTTCTCCCACGCGGCGACCGTCTCGCGGACCCGCGCAGGCCACTCGCCGCCGCGCTCCGGGTCTTCGGGCACC
Organism: Phycisphaeraceae bacterium; assembly: GCA_019636735.1. Taxonomy (NCBI): domain Bacteria; kingdom Pseudomonadati; phylum Planctomycetota; class Phycisphaerae; order Phycisphaerales; family Phycisphaeraceae; species Phycisphaeraceae bacterium. Next base: position 209,279 of record JAHBWY010000005.1, on the reverse strand, counting down.
ACGCCGTCGAAGTACTTCTCCATCATGGCGGTCACCCGGCTTGCACAGTTGCCAACTGTGTTGACGAGATCCGCCGTGTAGGTCTCGTGGAACGCCTCGGCGCGGAAGTCGGCGTCGGTGGCTTCGAGCGGACCTCGCGTCACCATGAACCAGCGCCACGCATCGAGCCCGTACCTGCCGAAGTATCCCTCGATGGTCGGCAGGTCGATGAAGTTGCCGAGGCTCTTTGACATCTTCTGGCCGTTGGAGATCCAGAAGCTGTGGGCATAGACGCAGCGCGGCACCGGCATCTCGAGCGCCATCAGCAGCGCCGGCCAGATGACCGCATGGAACCAGAGAATCTCCTTGCCGATGACATGAAAGTCGGCGGGCCAGAAGCGAGCGAGGTCACCTAGCGCAGAGTCGCCGCAAATGGGACTGGCGCCAGCCGCGCCCGCACCTGCCGCGGAGCCGACGATCGCGCCGCTCGCATGGCGCACATCAGCGGCGCCACCCGATTCGCCGCCGGCAACTCCCTTCACGCCGCTGCCCGAGCCGCCTGTCGCGCCGTCGCCGAGGCCGAGCGCCGTCACATAGTTGAAGAGCGCGTCGATCCACACATAGATGACATGCTCGGCGTGACCCGGAAAGGGAATGCCCCACTTGAAGTTGGTCCGCGTCACCGGGACATCCTGCAAACCGTCGCGTACGCGTCCGAGCACCTCGTTGAAGCGAGCCTGCGGCTGCACGAACCCGGGATGCTCCGCGTAGAAGCGCTCGAGCGGCTTCTGGAACGCCGAGAGCCGGAAGTAGTAGTTGTGCTCCTTCGCGCGAACGAGCGGCTTGCCGCTTACAGGGCTCTTGTAGCCAAGCTCCTTGGCCTTCGTCTCGGTGTGGTACTCCTCCTGGCCTTCGTCGTACCACCCCTCGAACTCGCCGAGATAGACATGCCCCGCGTCGAGCAGTCGCTTCACCAGCGCCTGCACGCGCCGTTCGTGCCGCGGCTCGGTGGTGCGAATGAAGTCGTCGTTCGTGAGATCAAAGAGTTTCAAGACGCGCTGGAACTCCGCGGAGTTCTCGTCGGCGAGCTGCTGTGGCGAAACACCCTTCTCCGCAGCGCTCTTCTCGACCTTCACGCCGTGCTCATCGGTGCCGGTCAGGAAGCGCACCTCGCGCCCGCGAAGTCGCATGGCCCTCGCCCAGACATCACACAGGGTGGTGGTGTACGCGTGGCCGATGTGCGGCCGATCGTTCACATAGTAGATGGGCGTGGTGATGTAAGCGGTGCGCGACACGCGGCGAATCCTACGGCGTTCCGAGATGGAACGCAGACCTCATGGCGCCCCCAGAAGGGGTCGGAGCGACATCGCGTCTTCGACCGCATCGACGACCGCAATCCAAAGCACTGGTCCCGTGCTCCAGACCATGACCACCGCGTTGTCGATCGACGCGCCCGCCACCTCCTCGATCACCAGTCGATCGGGCAGCAGCGGCACGGCGCGCCCGAACGCATCAAAGAGAATGAACCGACCATCGTCGATGAGCGCAAAGAGCGCCAGGAAGCGGTCGCGCCGCTGATCGAGATAGCCGAGCGCCACTGCGTCGTCACGACCACCCGCAAGTGAGGTCGTGCTCCACGCGGCGAGTTCGAGGCCCGCCGGAGAGAGGTCCGGCGGCTCGGCGCCATGACCGATGAGTCGAGCCATCGCTCGGGCTGCGGCGTCGTCGAGTGTCTCGCTGCTCCCCGGTGGCTCGTCGGGCGATCGCCCTGCGTTAGAAACCCCATCGCGCGTGCGCGGCGGCGCCTGTGACGAATCCCGCGACGAATCCCGCGGCGGAGCCTGTGACGAGTCCCGCGACGACTCCCGCGACGGTGCTTGTGAGGAGTCCCCCGATGACTCCCGTTGCGGCGCCTGAGTCGAGTCCCCTGAAGACTCGCTCGGCGCCGTTCGCTCGCCGCTTCGCTCGGAGCCATTGCCGCGCCCGCCATTCAGCGCGCGCCAGAGCAGCCCATCGCGTTGGATGACCGCGGAATTCACCAGTTCTCCCAACGAGGTTCCGCCGGTGAGCATGGAGCGTTGTGCAATCCCCGGGCCAAAGACGCCGAAGAGGACCGCTCCCGCCACGATCGCGAGGCACGCGGTCATGGCAAAGACGCTTGGTCGCGGACCTTCGCCGCTGGGCCTGGATCGCTCCACCGTCACAGCGTAGCCCCTCGGTCCATGCAACAAGAATTGCGTCTGAAAGCGGGCGGGATACCATTCGACTATGAAGCTCCAGCCTTCAACGAGGATCTCCGTGGCTGCGGTGCTCTCCGCAACTGTCGGCACGCTGCTGGCCGTCGAAGTCGGCGTCGCGCTCCCGCAGGATGCGCTCGGTTCCGGCCGGGCGCTCGATCACCCCAGCGGCAGCGGATCCGCACTCGATCGCAACCTGCAACATGGTTCCGGCGGCAGGAACACCGGGCCGGTGCAGGAGGATCTGCGCGCCAGGAACCTGGTGGTCACAGGCAATGTGGCCGGCGGTCGTGGCTTCCGGGGTGATGTCGGCTACACGGCGGATCGTGACTTCCGAGGCTCCACTTCCGATGACGCGAGCTTCGACTTCCGCGCTGGAAGCGCCTTCTCCGACCCTCGCCTCCTTCGCGCCGGATCGATGGGCGATCGCATGGCGGTCGGACGAAGCTACGGCAACATCGAGTACGGCCGATCGAGCATCACGGGCTCGGTCGTAGGCGCGGACCTCATCGGCACCCGACTGCGGGTCGATCACAGCACATCCAGTCTCTCGACCCCGATGGCCTCGCGCGCCATCTCCGATGTGAATGTCGCCTCGACTTTCGACACGGGCGACGGCGGTCGAGTCCGATTGCTCACCGGCGATTTCACCGGTGTGCGCACCGCGCAGCAGCGCGACGCCGTGGATGGTCTCGGCCTCGGCACCTACGAGTCCGCCCGCCTGAAGCGTGAGTTGCGATCGGGTCAGCTCGACCCCGACCTGCGCGCCCTCGAGTATCGCGATCCCTTCCGTGTTGATGCGCGGGTTGAGAAGTTCCCCGTTGGCAGTCAGCCCGGGCAGCCTGGGCAACAGGGCACCGGCCCCGGACAGCAGCCCGCGCCTGGCTCGACGCGCATCGACACCGGCATTCGCACGATGGACTCGATCGTGACGGCCATTGACCGCAATCTCCAGCAGCGTGAGCGCACGGCCGTGCAGGCGCCGCCGGTCGAGCCAGCGGCAACGGCTCCCGGCCAGCAACCCGGTGCGCTCGACACGCAGGGATCTTCGACGGATGCGTCGCAGCGACGCCTGACCGAGTTCGCCACGGAAATCGAAGCGCTCCGTCGTCAGATCCGTGGGGCCCCTTCGCGACCGACCGAGCCGGGCAACGATCCATTCTCTCTCGATCGCCGGCGTGAGGTTCCGCGCACCGATGCCGACGAGGCGGCTGACCGTGCCCTCGGGCGCGGTGACCCTGCGAAAGCTGACGAAGCCGAGACGAGGCGGCGCACGCTCGATGATCTCGTGGCGGTCCTCAAGCATGGCGAGCGCGTCGAGACCCTGAGTGACGCGCAGGTTGACCGCGTCCGGGAGATCGTCTCGGCGGGTGAACTCGCGATGAAGAGCGGCTCGTTCTTCCGCGCCGAACAGCACTTCACCACGGCACTTCAGTTGAACCCTGGCAATCCGCTCGCGCAACTTGGCATGCTCAACGCACAGGTCGGCGCGGGTCTGACCGCCTCGGCGGCCATCACCCTCCGCAACCTCTTCGCCGACCATCCGGCGCTGATCGACGCCCGTGTCGCCCCCGAACTCCTGCCCCCTCCTGATCGCCTGCGGCAGCTTCGAGATCAGCTCGGCACGACGCGCACCGATTCACGCAATGCCGCCGATGTCGGAGTGGTCCTTGCGTACATCGGTCGCCAGTTGAACGAGCGCGACACGATTGCCCAGGGTTTGGCCCTCGTGAAAGGCACGCCCGGCGACGAGGTGCTGGCCAAGCTCCTGCGCGGAATCTGGCTCGACGAGAAGGTGGGCGACGCGCCGGCAGCGCCGTGATCGGACGGGGCTCGAACAGCACGGCGAGAACGCAGCCGGTGTGCGTTTGTACGACGGTGCTCATTCACGCGCGTTGATCGCGCGGGTCCGATGGCTCCGGCTCGAACGCCGTCGTTCACCCGCGCAGGTCGATGCGGTGCTCGTGTGTCAACAAAGACCTGGGGTTCCAACTCGAAAGCCACCGTTCACCCGCACAGGTCGATGGGAGGCCTCGCAATCGATGGGCTCCTGGCCTTTGCGGATGGCGTGGACGCGCCTTGGCCGGAAGAGACCTCGGCCTTCGCATCAGCCGACTTGATGGACACCACCTCGACAACATCCGTGGGGGGCTTGTGCGAACGCCCCGAGTCGGCGCCGCGATCGCGCTTCTTCTGGCGATCGTCGGCATCGCTGGGACGCCTCACGGTGGAGGGGGCCGGAATGCCGAGGATTCGCCGGGATTCGAGTGGAGCGCCGGGAGACTCCATGCCTGGTTGATCGGCGCATCGCCGTCTCGGCCTTCAATGGCAGCTCGCCGAGGCACCAAGGTCCACGCTCGGCGATCGATGGCCGCCCGTGAACCGCCTCAGCGCCAGCGTCACTCCGAGCACGATGGCGGCACGGCAACCAGACCGTCATCCGCTCACGGTCGCAACTGGGCGCTCGTGCGAACACCCAGCGCCTCGTAGATGCGGCGCGTCGCCGAGCTTCGATTCAGCGTGTAGAAGTGAAGGCCGCGAACCCCGTGGTCCAGCAGGTCGCGGCACTGCTCCGTGGCCCAGTGCACACCGACGCGCGCGACGGCCTCTTCATCTCCGGCGCAGCGATTGATGGAACGAAGCAGGCTCGCCGGGAAGCGCGTGCCGGCAGCGAGGTCGGCCATTCTCAGCAGGCCCGCCGAACTGGTGATCGGCATGATGCCCGCAAGGATCGGCACCTTGATGCCCGAAATCTCGCATCGATCCCGCCAATCGAAGAACGCGCGGTTGTCGAAAAAGAGCTGCGTGCAGATCCAGTCGGCACCGGCATCGACCTTCGCCTTCAGGTGGTCCATCTGCCGAAGCGTGTTCGGCGTCTCGGGATGGCCTTCGGGGAAGCCGGCCACGCCGATACCGAATCCGCGCGGGTCGGGGTGGCGACCCGCATCATTGAATCGACGGATGCAGCGCACCAGGTCGCTCGCGTGCGGAAAGTCGCCCCGGACACCGTCCGCGCTGCCATCGCGCGGTCGGTCACCGCGCAGCGCGAGAATGTTCGTGACTCCCTCTGCGGCATAGCGCTCAAGAAGGCTCTCGATGTCCGCCGTCGTGTGTCCCACGCAGGTCAAGTGCGGAATCGGGTCCAGCCGCGTGGTGCGACGGAGGCGGACGACGAGTTCGTGCGTCTGGTCACGAGTGGACCCGCCCGCCCCGTAAGTGACCGAGACAAAGGACGGAGAGAGCGCCTCGAAGTCGCTGATCGTCGAGTAGAGAGCTTCCCATCCCTGCGGATTTCGCGGCGGAAAGAACTCGAAGCTGGTGGTCAAGCCGTCGCGAGCGAAGATGTCGGCGACATGCATGGCATCGCGAGTGTAGGGAAGGGTTGACGCAGATGCGGTAGGCTTCTGGCACGGGATCGGAGGCAGTCATGTCGGAGCGTGTGCGGATTCCAAAGCCAACCGCTCGTCGCCTCAGCCTGTACCTGCGCGAATTGAGTGAGAGCATTCACGCGGGAAGGGTGCGGATCAGCTCCAAGGTTCTCGGTGACGCACTAGGTCTCACCGATGCGCAGGTCCGCAAGGATCTTGCGTGTTTCGGCCAGTTCGGCCAGCCCGGAGTCGGCTACCGAGCGGCCGACTTGAGCGAGCGCATCCGCAGGATCATGGGACGCGATCATCGGTGGAATCTGGCGTTGGTTGGGGCCGGCAACATCGGCCGGGCGATCCTCGCCTATCGCAGCTTCCGCGATGAAGGCTTCCAGTTCGCCGCTGTCTTTGACCAGTCGCCTCAGTTGGTGGGGCAGACGATTGCCGGCCTTCGAGTGCTGCCGGTGGCGTCACTGGCGCAGGAGGTCCGCGCCCGGCAGATCCAGATTGGTGTCATCGCAACGCCGGCCGAAGCGGCTCAGGAGGTCGCCGATCGACTGGTGGCCGCTGGCGTCGATGGAATCCTGAACTTCGCGCCGCGACGGCTGACCGCACCGTCCCGCGTGTGCATGGCTACAGTGGATCTCACCGTGGCCATCGAGCAACTTGCCTTCGACATTTCGATCGCCCGTGGACGGGAGGGGGTCGAGTCGTGAATTCATGGTGGATGGACCGGGGGCAAGTGGCCTCGGCTCCACGATCGATCTGGACCATCAGAGTGATGGCCCTGGCCCTGGCAGTTGCCGCGCTCGGGTGCGACCGCGCGAAGATTCTCAATCCATCACCGGGCGACGCTCTGCGGGCGGAGAACTTGCAACTGCGCGATGAAGTGCAGCGCCTGACCCAGCAGACGCGGGAGCTGGAGACGCGCCTCGAAGAGTCGCGGCGAAGCGCTTCGGCGTCCGGCCAGACCGCAGTGCCGAGCGCTGCCCGCATGCTTGATCCCGAAGAGGACGCCGCGCTTCCTCGACTCGCCAGCGTGCAGATCGAGGGCACATCCGAGGTGATCCTTGGAGGATCAGGCGGTGGGCAAGTCCCGGCAACGCTTCGACTTCGGATTCTCCCGTTGGATGGCCGCGGCCGCTTCATGCAGATCGTCGGTCGCCTGACCGTGAGCGCCGCCTGCGTTCGAGCGGGGAGCGCCCCTGAAGAGGTCATGCGGGCCGTGATCGGTCCAGGGGCCATTCGCGACGGCTGGCGAAGCAGCTTCATGGGCACCGGCTACGCCTTCGAGATCCCGTTGCAGTTGAGCGGCTCGCTGCGGGAGTGCCCGCTGACCATCTCGATCCGCTTCGACGATGCTCTGTCGGGACGGGCTTTCGAGGACCAGAGGCGCATTGCCCCGGGGCGGACATTGACCGCTACCATTCCGCCTCTTCACGAGTGACCATGGTGCGGTTAGGACCAACAACTCACTCTTCGCCCACGACCGATTGCGGTCTCGCGCGCTCGGCGGCCCCACGGGTCGTTGAGTCGCGACGGCTCCGGCAGGCAGGCCTGCTGACTCTTCTCGCTGCGGCGGCAATGAGCACCGGCTGTCAGAAGGCACTCTTCCCGGAGAACGCGCCGCGCACGCAGTTTGAGGCCTACGAGATCATGCGGCAGCGCTATGTTCCGCTGGAGCAGCCCGATGTCTTCGGCACTCCTCGTCCCGCGGTCCGCGCTCGACTGACCCCTGAACGGTGAGGCTCACGCGATTGAACTCCAGCGCGCCGATCGCGCCATTGCAAGTCACCTGTGAATCGTTGGCGAACGAAGCCGAGAGCCGCCGATATCCCTGCTGCCCATGACACCTCGACGAGAGAGCACAACCGCAGCCCCGCGACGCCCGATCGCGTCAAGCCGTCGACGCCTGCGCTGGGTGTGGTCGCTCTTCGCCGCGTCGATGACCACCGTGGGCGGCGTCCTGCTCCTTCTCGATGGTCCAGCCCCGCAGTCGGTCCTGGCGACGACGGCCGCGATGGTGCGAAGCCCGGGGGCGGGTCGGCCCGACAGCGTGCTGCCGGCCGCGGCGCCACTTGATCGAGCTCGCTGGCGATCGATCGTCATCCATCACTCAGGCCTGCCCGCGGGAAATGCGGCGAGCATCGAGCGCTTCCAGCAGTCCGCCGGAATCTCTGGCCTCGGATATCACTTCGTGGTTGGCAATGGCCACGGCTCCGGAGACGGAGAGATCGAGGTCGGCTATCGCTGGGCTCAGCAGCTTCCGGGGGCCCATGTCGCGCTTCGTCCGAAGGGGACCGGTGCCAGCGGATCGATCGCCGCTCGGCAGGCTTCATTCAGTGCCGCGGAGCTTTCTGAAATCAACGAACGGTCGATCGCAATCTGTCTTGTAGGCAATGGCGATCGCTCTTCCTTCACCCCTCGACAGGTGCGAGAGCTCGTCTCCCTGGTGCGGGCCCTTCAGCGGGAACTGGGGATTCCAGCGTCGGAGGTGCGTTTGCACCGGGACCTTGCCGAAGTCACCAGTCCAGGCGAGCGCTTCCCCACGGCTGAGTTTGAGTCTCAGATTCTTCCCTGACGGGTCGCCGGGGAGTTTTTCAGGTCCGAAAGCGTACTTCGTGCATCCCAACGGCATCGAGCCGGAACTTCAGGCCGATGATCGTTTGCAGGTGCACGGAGTGATTACTACGATCCAAGCGCATTTCGAACCGGAGGGGCGACGGTCTTCTGACACTCCCCTGAGACACTCCTCAGCTCCGCCGAGTGCGCGCGAGTTGAGCCCATTTGGAGCTGCATCCTGGGAGCCACCCGTTGCGCCGGGCCCTCAGTGAAGGTACCTTTCTTGCGCGTCACCTCTTCGTCTCCCGCGTCCATGTCTTCCGTTCGCGACCTGTTCGGATATCGAGTGCTGGCCAGAATCGGCCAAGGGGCTGCCAGCGTGCTCTACGCCGTGCAGGACCCGAAGTCGAAGCAGGTCTACGCGCTGAAGCATGTGGTGAAGCGGGGCGAGAAGGACGACCGCTTCCTCGAGCAGTGCGAGTCGGAAGCGTCGATCGGCGCCAAGCTCAACCACCCGAACATCCGGCGAATCGAGAAGATCCTCAGAACCCGCAAGCTCTTCCGCGTGGTCGAAGTGGGTCTGCTGATGGAGCTGGTCGATGCGGCCACCCTCGACCGGCGGCTGCCGACCACGGCGGCCGAGGCGGCGCGGATCTTCGCCCAGGTGGCCCACGGGCTTGCCCACATGCACGCGCGCGGGTTCGTCCACGCCGACATGAAGCCGATCAATGTCATGCTCTCGGAGGACGGGTCGGTCAAAGTCATCGACCTCGGTCAGGCCTGTGAAGTCGGCACCATCAAGAAGCGCATCCAGGGGACGCCCGGCTACATGGCGCCGGAGCAGGCGCATCGCGAGGCGATCACACCGCAGACGGACATCTACAACTTCGGCGCCACCATGTACTGGGTGCTCGTTGGTGAGGTGATCCCGACAGCCTTGCCGCCGAAGGATGAGAACAACAGCATCTACAGCGGCGCCGTCGATCCGAATCAAGTGAAGATGCCAGTGCCGCCAGCTCAGCGCGATCCGGAGAGCATCCGGCGCGGCAATGGCTTCGTGGTGCCTCAGTCGCTCTCGGATCTGGTGATGGAGTGCATCCAGATCGTTCCCTCAGATCGCGTGGCGTCGATGGATCTGGTGGCCGATCGCCTGGATGCCATCGCCGCCGAGCTGTCCCAGCCGCAGCGCGCTGCGGCCAAGTGACGCCGCTCAACTCACCTCGATCAGGGGGATCTTCGCCTCTTCGAGCAGAGAGCGGCTCTTCGCGATCGACTCCATCCAGTGTTCATCGCCCATTTCGGTGAGGCGCCGCGTGACGACCGCCGCGATGCCGCATTGGATGATCGCGAGCGTGCAGTGAACGCACGGACTGAAGGTCGAGTAGAGCGTGCATCCGGTAGGGGAGATTCCATTGCGTGCGCACTGCACAATGGCGTTCACTTCCGCGTGCACGATGAGGTCGTACTTGACGGGCCGGGCCAGTCGATCGGGGCGATCCTCGACGCCGCGCGGCAGCCCGTTGTAGCCCGTCGCGATGATCTGGCGCGAGGGAGTCACGATGATCGCGCCGACGCCACGCGATGGATCCTTGCTCCACTTCGCGATCGAATCGGCGAGCTCGAGGAAGCGCCGATGCCAGCGCAGGCGCCGGGCGCCGTCGGTCTCGATGGGAAAGCGCTCCGTGGCCCCTGAAGAGGTGCTGGCGGAGGTGGTCGACGAGGTGCGGGGCTCAGCCATGCCTTCGTTGTATCCTCCCGGAGTCCGCCGTGTGGCGGATGCCTGCGCGCTCGGAGGAAAGCGGTCCAAATCCGCTGCGAACGCGTCACCGTAGGTCGGTCGGGAGTGCTCCCGATTGACGAGCCGGGTCGACCGGCGTGCAGGCTCACCAGTTCGTCGCCCACGCGAGTTGGGTCGACGCACCGAGGCCCGCCAGAGCCTGGCGGAGTCAGGCGGTCGTCACTCCAATCGCCGGGCGAGAGTTCGGGCTCGGATGCACGATGGGCCGCGTGAGCGGTGCGTGCCTCCGTCAGCCCGCGGGTCGCTGGCGCCTCGCGATCGCGCCGGCAGAAGGGTTTCGCTCATGATTCGTTCATTCGCTTGCGCAATCGTGGCCGCCGCTGCGGCCGGTTTGGGATCGACCACGGCGGTCCACGCCGAGATCGTGACCACGCTCACCGCAGGGGAGGGGGCCAACCTCTCCACCATCCAGATCGACTTCTCCAACGGCAACGGCTATGTCATCGAGTATCGATGGGATGGCGCGGCGACGGGCTTCTCGGCTCTCGTGAGCCTCCAGACGCTGCTGCCTGAGTTCACGCTGGTGTATGAGGACACGGCCTTTGGTCCGCTCGTCAATGGACTGGGCGTGTTGGGTGACTACGAGTTCGGGACCGGCGATCTCTGGCCCGAGGTGGAGAACTACTGGCACTACTGGCTGAAGGACAGTGGAGATTGGAGCTGGGCGCCGATCGGTGCCGGCGCTCGTCAGCTCTTCAACGGCAGCTTCGATGGCTGGGTCTTCGGCTCGCCGGCTGCGCCTCAGCCGATTCCGTCGCCCGCAGGCGTGGTGGTCGGTGTCCTCGTGATGTGTGGATTGCGTCGGAGGCGAAACACTCAAGCGTTCGACGGCGTCACGACCTGAAAGGTTGCGGTCCGGCCGACCTTGGCGAAATCGTGCCCAAAGTTCCGGGGAGGCTGTCTCTTGGAATAAGCCCGTCTCGATAGAGGGGGGACAAGGGGTTCGGCTGGACCTGACCATCCGCGCCTCTTCAACGCGTCTCCTCTTCGCCCGCGGCCAGGACCTGCGGGCACCCATCGGCTTCCCCTTCAGGACGAGTGTCAGGACTGCGACTTCTTCCCCCGTGCCGCCGCCGAGTCTTTCCCCTGAGGCTTCGACAGCGGCTGAACCGCCGGACGCTCTGATTGAGGGGAAGCCGATGGATTCCTGATTCGCGACACAACCGGGGGCTCGGCGGGCGGGCACAGTGGGGCACTGTGACTCGCCCCTCCCGCGCGCCCATGTCGCAGCCAGCGATGCGACACCCGGGTGAGCGACCACAGTGGAACCTGCCGACCTGCGATGCGCGGGCGTGCGAAAGGTCTCGTCAAGCGACGCGCCGCCCGGGTGCGCCGCCACGGCCGATCCTCACGACAGGCGATGCGCGTGCTGCGCGCGAGAGATGTCGTCAGGCGTTGCGACGCCCGACAACCTCGTGGCCTGAGCGCGGCGAGATCAGCATCGCTCCACGGTGGCGATGAGCGTCGACCGTGTCATGCACGGCAGCGGTGGTGCCTGCGTCACTCGTCCGAGTCGGTTCGCTCGGCGCGAGCACTCTTCGCGGGGTTCGGCGGGAGACGGTCGAGAACCCGATCGATGAGTCCGTACTCAAGCATCTCCTGCGAGGTGAGCCACTTGTTGCGCTCGCAATCCTCGGCGATCTTCTCACGACTCTGACCGGTCGCCTTCGAGTAGAGCTCGTAGATCGTCGCGCGCATCCGAAGAATGTGCTTGGCCTCGATCTCAAGATCGGTCGCCTGCCCTTCGAGCACGCCGGCGATCAGCGGCTGATGCATGAGATTCTCGGCGTTCGGCAGCGCGTAGCGCTTGCCCTTTGCGCCGCAGGCGGCAATGACCGAACCCATGCTCGCGGCCTGGCCGATGATGTAGGTCGCGACCTCGCAGGGCACGAAGTTCATCGTGTCGACAATGCCCAAGCCCGCCGTCACGCTGCCGCCGGGGCTGTTCACATAGAGGCTGATCTCAGCCTTCGGATCGTCGTTCGCCAGGAAGAGGAGTTGGGCGATGACCAGATTCGCCATCTGGTCGCTCACCGGCCCACCCACGAAGATGATGCGATCCGTGAGGAGTCGCGAGTAGATGTCGTAGGCGCGCTCGCCGCGGCCGGTCTTCTCGATGACGATTGGGATGAGGCTCATGGCTGTGGAGTGGTGCACCGGGGTCGGGTGAAACGCGGATCAATCACTTCTTGAGGACCTTGTCCGGGAACGAGGCGATCTCATCGACCAGCCCGTAGGACTTCGCCTCCTCGGCGGAGAAGAACTTGTCGCGCTCTCCGTCCTTGGCGATCCGATCCACGCTCTGGCCGGTGTGTCGGGCCAGAATCTCGTTGAGCTGCCGCTTGTCCTTGATGATCTGCTCGGCCTGGATCTGGATATCCGTCGTCTGACCGCCGACACCGCCCCACGGCTGGTGGATCATCACCTTCGCGTGAGGAAGGATGTGTCGCTTGCCCGCGTGCCCCGCCGCCAGCAGCAGCGCCCCACCGGAGTAGGCGCGACCAATGCAGTAGGTCGCGACCTCGCTCGAGATGAACTGCATCGTGTCGTAGATGGCCAGCGTGTCATCGACATTGCCGCCGGGCGTGTTGATGTAGAAGTTGATGTCCTGGCCTCGCTTCTGATTCTCGAGGTAGAGCATCTGCATCATGACCCGCGCGGCGGAGGAGTAGTTGATCTCGCCGATCAGGAAGACGACGCGGTTCTCGAGCAGGAGCTCGTCGATGCTCATTTCCCGGGTGCGCTGGTAGGTGATGGCGTTGCGCAGCGGGGGGAGAGCGAGCATGTCGTCAATGGTGGGCATGGGGCGGCGAATCATAATCACTCCTCGAACGAGATGCCGAGTTCTCCGTGAGCCAGCGGCTTCGGTGCGCGCGTGCGCTCGGAGTCGAGATCGTCCGAATGGGCGGGAAGGTTGAGGATCATGCGCGTGCCTCCGCCCGGACGATCCTCATGAACGACAGAGCCGCCATGCTGCTGCGCCAACTTGAGCGTGACCGCGAGACCGAGCCCCGTGCCGCGCTGTCCCTTGGTGCTGACGAAGGGCTGAAAGAGATCGCCACGACGGCTCGCCGGAATGCCGGGACCGTTGTCCTCGACGGTGACTTCGCAATGTCCGGGTCCTGCGGGTCCTGCGGGATGAAAGCGTGTGCGGATGAGGACTTCGCCACTTCGATCAGGCGCTGCTTCGATGGCGTTCGTGGCGAGGTTGACGAGGGCCTGGTGAAGCGCGGCGGAGTCCACGGGAATCGCCGGCATCGCAGGGTCGAGATTGACTTCGAGTCGAAGTCGCTTGCGCCGCGCCGCGGCGCCGAGAAGTTCGGCGACTTCGCGCACGGTGGTGTTCGGCTGGTCCAGATCGATGTCGAGCGGTCGATCCTTCGCATAGGCAAGCATGTTCATCGTGAGCGCAAGCACGCGATCGAGGTTGCGCGCGAGCACCGGCCAACCTTCACGGGCGCGCTCGATGTCGCCGCGCTGGATGGCCAGTTCAACGGCGTCCGCACCGCCGCGCAGCCCCTGCATGATGTTCTTGATGCTGTGACTCAGCGTCGCGATGGTCTCGCCGATCGCAGCCAGTCGCAGGGCGCTGGCGCCGGGTGGCGAAGGGTGCTCTGGACCTGGAGCCGATGACGCGGCGACCGTGGCTGCGTCCGTCGCGATGCGACCTGTGTCGAGGCGCGATCCGGCGGGAGACTCCATCACCCGCATGAGCGTGTCGCCGCAGCGGATTCGATCGCCGGGGCGAAGCCGCACGACATCAAGCACGGGAGAGCCGTTGACGAAGGTGCCGTTGGATGAATGAAGATCCCGCAGCCACCACTCGCCCGCGCTGGGCGTGAGTTCGGCATGTCGTCGCGAGATCGAGGGGTCAGTGAATGGCAGCGCCTCGGTTGAGCGGCCGATGAGCTGCGGCTCAGGTGCCGGGAGCTCGAAGCGGCGTCCAGCATCCGGACCCTCGATGACTTCAAGGTGGTGCAATGAGTGCCTCTGGGGCTCCGGCCCGCCCACGACGAATGGTAGAGGGGCCCCTCCGGAAAGCAATGCCCTATAATACAAGCCCTAGAACGTTCTAAACGGCGCATCGGAAAATCCGGCTGACACTTCGCTGCGTGGCGCGTCAATGGGGTGGGATTGGGCACGGCGGCGGGTACCGAACCCGTTGAGGCCCTTCCGCGGGGCGGCCACGATGCCGCGGATCGAAGAACCGTTGGTGTGGAGACCGTCGGTTTCAGAGGTCCAAAAAACGGGTTACGGTGCCGGGTGACCGCGATGAACGCGGCACCCGGCAGCGAACTCCATTTTGATTGCTGACTCCGGGTCGCCTCGGTCTCATCAGGCCGTCACAATGCATGGGCAGGGTTGTCATTCCGTCGATGGATGGAAGGCCCCCGTGTTGTCCGTGGGCGTTCTGCGCATGGACTGGTCATGGACGCCGCTTCAAGACCCATCCCCCCCGACCTCCACAAGGCCGGCCACCCGTCGATGGAGGCCGAGTGGGATGCTCCCTTCGCGGTGCCGGGGAACCTCGGCGATGAAGCGCTCGCCGACGCCATTGATCGAGATGTCGCCGATCGTCTGATTCGTGGATTGCCGGTCTCGCTCGATCGCTACCTGCCCGTGATCGGCGAGGCGTCGCGACGGCCACTGGCGATCGACGCGGCGATCGATGGTGCGCTTCGTGCCGAAGCGGCGGCAGGAACACCCATGCCACGGGCGGTGGAGCGCTTGTCGGCCAACCACCCGGAGCTGCGCAGCACGATCGAGTCGACGGCGACGATCAGCATGCTCTTTGGTCCGAGCGGCGCCGCCCACGAGCCGCTCGCTCCTGTCGCTGAGCGCTCGCTGCCGTCGCGCTATGGACGCCCCATGCCCGATGGTCGCGGTCGCTACGAACTGGTGGAGTCACTGGGCTCACGAAAGCCGGCCCGGGTCTTCCGCGCCGTCGATCACCTCCTGAGTCAGCCGGGCGCACCAATGCAGGTGGTCGTCAAGATCCTCGGTCGTGCGAGTGATCAGGCGCAGCTTGATGAAGCTATCGAGGAAGCGCGCCTGCTTCGAGCCATTCGCCATGAGGCGGTCGTCGCGCTCGTCGACAGTGGCGTGAGCGACGATGCCGAGGTCTACCTGGTCACGGAGTTCGTGCATGGCGCATCGCTGCGCGAGCATGTCGAGTCGACGGGCAAGCCCGAGGTGCTTGAAGCGATCCGACTGGTGGCCTCACTTGCACATGCCGTGGGCATTGCACATCGGGCCGGAGTGGTGCATTGCGACCTGAGTCCGTCGAACCTGATGGTGGGAAGTGACGGCGTGGTGCGCATCGTCGACCTCGGTTCGGCGTCCCATGCGGGCGCCGCGGCCCCGTTCGAGCGCGTGCTCCGCGGCACACCTGGCTTCATGGCTCCGGAGCAGGCGGATCCACGGCGAGAAGTCGACCCGGCGCTCGATGTCTATGCGCTCGGAGCAATCCTCTTCTGGCTGCTGACGGGTGTGAGCGCGAACGGTCGCGAAAGCAGCGAGATCGATGCCCTCCTGCGAGGTCGGAGCGATCCTGCCGCCTGGCGCATGGCGGTTCTGGGTGCGGCGGCCGTTCCACGGAGCGTGGCGCGGCTGGTCATGCGGGCGATCGACCTCGACCCGACGCTGCGACCGCGCGATGCGGAAGCGTTCGCGGAGGAGCTCGACCAGTGGCTCACGGACGAACGGCGCCGACGCCTGCCTTGGCGCGGTCGCTTTGGTGCGTGGTGGAGGCAGCATCCACGGACGGCGATTGCCTTCACAGTCCTTGCGACGGCGCTGCTCACGCTCTCGCTGGTCAACACCATCATGGCACCTGCTCCGCCGCCGACGCGCGGGGCGCAGTACACGCTGATGGCGGCGCGCAGTGATCGCGCCATCGGATATGCGATGAGCCGGTTCGACCGCTCACTTCGGATCGATCGAGACGAAGCCCGAGCGATGCTCGCGCGGACGCCGCAGATCCTTGGAACGGGGCGCACCGTGGGGCCATCACTCGATGCGTGGATGGCGGGACCGGAGGGGGCGCGCTTCGCTTCGCTGTTGGCGGGAGTTCAGATCATTGCAGCGCGTCATGGCGAAGCGACGCAGATCGAACCGCTGGTTCTGCGCACCACGCTGGCGGCACTCCTGCTGAGCCAGGGGCGCGACCCCGCTCCTGTCATGCGCAGTGGAGGGGCCGATCTCGAAACACTCCTTTCGCCGGGCGATCCGCTTCGCGCGATCGCCGAGGCAGTGCGTCGCGGTGCGACGGCCCGGGCGGTGGCCGAAGGCATGCGCGGCGGGCGCGTGCGAGCGGGGCTTCCCTCTCCTGAAGTCGCACTGGTCGAGCTCGACGCCTCAATTCGCGAGCACGAGGCCGCTGAGCGGGATGTCATTGTGCATCTTCTTCGGACGCAGCGCGCTCTCCTGACGGCGGCGATGGCGGAGCGCTCATGGCGGCCAGCAGTTTCAGGCGAACCGACTGAAGCCGCTGCCGAGCCGCCCCGGGATTGATCGAGAGCATGGTGGCAATCTGCTCCCAGCTTGCGCCTGCCAGTCGAGCCTGGAGGAGCGCATGATCCTGACTGGAGAGTGACCCGAGTGCACCGAGCACTGCAGAGTGCTGGCCCATGTCACCGATCGCTTCGGCGGAGTCGTCGTCACCGGTATCAGGTTGGGGCATCGGCTTGTCGCGATGTCGAAGCCAGGTCACCCAATCGCGCCATCGCGTGGCGACGATGCGGCGGCCGACCACTTGCGCCATGCGAAGCGGCGCTTCGGAGGAGCGGAACTCGACATGGCCGGACGCCATCATCTGATCGAGGCGTCGGCAAATGGTGGAGAAGACCTCGTCGGTGTCGAAGAGAGCGCGCGCGGAACCGGGAATCATCCTGGAGAGTCGGCGGCGAATCACCGCCCGCTGGTCCATCAGCAGGCGGGCGACGGCATCCCGGTCGAGAGGTGGCGGCGCATCCGACGGTGGATCGGCGGGCGGGGTCGTCATGCGGCGGCGACAGCGTACGCTCTCCAACGGAGAACTCGATTGAAGCGGTCCCGCATTGCTCTCATGATCGGCGCGCTCTTTCTGGGCGCTGGAGTCGTGTTTGCCATGTGGCCATTGCTGCGAAGCGTGCTCACGCTCGGGTCTGCCGCCGAGGCCGATGCGCCGCAGGCGTCACGGCAATTGGCGATGGTGGGGAGCGTGTCGAACGATCTGTTCGAGCTTCGGTTCATTCGAGCCAATGGCGCGATCGCCGATGTGCGCGTGGTGCGGGAGCGAGCAGGCGAGCCGTGGCGGCCTGAAGCCACCGTCGACGCGCCTGGCATTGTGATGGGCGATGGCTACCCCGTCTTTGCGACGCTGCGGTTCATGGCGGTGCATGGCATCGATCCGAACACCGCGTTGCGACCGCTGACCGAGGAGATTCTCGACGAGATCGCCGACGAGGTCACGGTGATCCGGGGATGGGGCGGCGAAGTCGCGGTCTGTCTCTGGCAGCGAGACAAGGTGGTGCGCGCCTATCTCGCGGGCGAGATCTTCGAGCTGCTGCTGCGTGACGCGGCGCTGACGAGCCGTGAAGGGCGCGGCGGGTCCGACCGAGACCTGGCGTGCACGGTCATTCAGCGCATCGCGTCTGACTTCGACCGCGACGAGGTGCGCACCGCGGCGCTGGCGGCGGCATTGGCGAGTTGCGCCGGGCTGCGCGACTTGGCGATCGACTCCTTGTCCATGGCATGTGATGCGGGAGCGCTGCGAGCGTGCGACCTCCTGATGGCCCGCGCTGGCTCGGGCGGCGAACTCTGGCCGGAGGTTGACGACCTCTGGCGCTGGATCTTCGACATTGTGGACGGGGCGTCTCCGACGGCGCAGTGAATCCGGCGTCGAGGATTCCGCTTCGCACAGGTCATGGTGCGCCCGGCCGACAGACCGCAGATCGGTCTATTGGTCCCCTGCGCCGTCGTCCTCTGGGGGCGAGTCCTGCGGATCGGGAAGCGCATCACGGAGGAACTCGGCAAGTCGAGCTCGCAGTGGCACCGTCTCGAGTGGTGCCGGGAGCCGATATCGCAAGCCGCGCACGAACAGATCGCGGGATCCCACCGTGTATGTGGCGCCAATGGCAACCTCCGTCACTTGCCATCCCGGTTCGATCGAGAGGCGTTGTGGCGCACTCGGCAAGTCCGACCCAAGGACCTCGAGTCGCGTCTTCCCGTGTCCAGCCTCATTGTCAACCGATCGTTCGACGGCTTGGGGCACCAAGCCGTGCTCGAAGTCTCGCCAAGCCACCACGGCGACATCGATCTGGGACACCGTGAACGGAACTCCGTCTCTCATCACGCGCACGGTGCGCGACCAGCCACTTACGCGAGTTCTCCCATCGACTTGGAACGAGATCGAATACTCCCACGGCGCGACGGATTCGGGTTCGGGACTGATCCGCTTGGCCAGATCGGCTTCAGCGGGTAACTCATAGGTCAGGCGGCACTGCTCGGCATTTCCGGTCGTGGCGGTGACTCGCGCAAGGGCAAGGTCTTTAAGCAGCGACCTTCGAACACTTGCAGGACTGCCCACTTCGGATTGGGTCAACAGCCACCACATCTCCTCGAAAGGCTCTGCGGGCGCGGAGTGAATGACGGCGGTCCGATCGCTTGGATCAAGTCGCCAGTGCTCATGGTCGGTGACCCACCATTGGATGCCGGTGGCCTCGTTGGTGAAGCAGACCCCATCGTTGTCGGCGAAGACCGTCCATGTTGAGACCTGGTCGCGCGGTCGAATGGGGGCGTCCTTCGGTCCATAGGACAACCACTCGAAGCGGACTCGCATGGTGCCGAGCCAGCGGTGGCCCAGCGCTTCGGTGGCGCGGTCAATCAGAGCGCATGGCCCCGATCCATCGTTGTTGGTCGTCTCGGGCGGATCGGTCTCAGGCGCTGGCTGCGAAGAATGTTGTCCGTCCGCACGCGTCGCGACTTCACTGTCCGCCGCGACACCTGCCGCGAGCATGAGCACGGGCACGAGGCTGACAGCCCAGAGATGCAGTCTGCGAATCATGACGCTTGGGAGGGATACAAGCCGGTCCTATTGGCAGAATCGACGGACGCACATGTTGCCGCTCGGAACGGCACCAACGCAGCGACCGTTGACATCAACCGTTCCCCCAACCATGTGCGCCCCACAGCTCGGGTCACCGTCGCTGTACACAGCATCGACACAAGTTGACTTCGGCTGGGGCTGGCACGAAATGTTGACCTTCGGCGCGAGGCAGTAGTCGCATGCGGTGTTGACGCCCCATGCGCTGAAGTCCAACTGACCCCTGCATCGCGCTCCCGTGCCCGGTGGGGGACAGACCATTCCGTTGTGATGGGTGAACGCTGGTGCCGTACCTGCCGGGACCGCCGTCGGCGAGAGGGGGGGCGGTTCTGCGATCGCGACCGCCATGACCAGCAGACCCCCGAGAATCGCGGTGCCGCGTCGCCAGTGCCATTGTTGCTGCATGGGTGCTCCCGTTGGTGTTGGAGCGCGAGCCGGAGAGAGAAGGCCTCCGTCAATCAGATGTCCAGTCGAAGAATTGTGTCCACGGGCAGTCGGCACGCTCCAGAAGCACCGATCCGCCGGGTGCGTGGTGGCCATGTGATTCAAGAACGCGAGTCCACGCGCGCTTCAATCCGCGCCCCGCCTTCGGCAGCTGATCCGTCGCGGGCTCCTGTTCGAGTTCACGGCGGCGTGTGGTCAGCTCCCGAATGAGGGCTTCGCACGCGGATGCAGCCTCGCGGAAACTCCACAGCGATGTGCACTGGCCCTCGACGGAGTGCGCAGCGCTCCGGGCGATGACCCGAGAAGGCGGAACATACTTTCCGAGTTGTGCGTAGGCCAACTCGAGTCTGAAGTCGACCCCCAGCATTATGAAGTTCGTATCCGCCATCAAGCCGTCGACGGTCATCCCAAGCGTGATGAGCATCGCACTTCGCATCTGGGCGGTCCGCCCGCGTCGATTGTCCTTATCGAGTGCCAACTGATCCGTGCTCAGCGCTGACCGCAGCTCGGCGCGAGCCTTTGCTGCCGATGCCATATCCTGACGATGGTGATGTCGACAGAGCTCGACGATGTGAGCGACGGCGGTTGCTCCCTGCTCGTTTCGCATGGCGGCGCGCCACTCGGGAGTGGCGAGGAGTCCGGAGAGGATTTCGAGCGGGTCCACATACTCGCCGAGTGCATTGCCAAGATGGACACCTCCGGCACTTCGTGCCGTGGCGTAGTGATGCAGCAGATGCGGGAGTTGAACCGTCGTGGTCGCAGACTCCGTCAGCACACTTCGGATGGACTCAAGAAGGCCTGTGGTGGCTTGCTCAATCTCTGTGCTGATGTTCGAAATCTGCCGGTTCGAAACACTCTGGTCGACGCGCTCGCTGAACTCGGAGAGCGTCAAGAAATAGTGCGAGACGAGCAACCTGAGCGATTCGAGCGCAGGCTCGTCGACACCTCGCGTGGCCGCCGAGTGAACGACCCATTGGGCAAGCTCGGGGTCAACGACGAGACAGAGTCCGCCTTGCGCCAGTTGACGCACTGACGCCGGAAGCGTGACCGCCACAACCGCAGCGGACTGCGCCGAATCACCTTGGGGCATTGCCAGGTTGTCGTCGGGCGACCACCCAACAAGAACTATTGTCGCGAAGATGCTAAGGATCCACATGGGGAGGCTCCACATGTGCAGCGACTGACGCAGTTCCTATTCGGCGGGCCGAGATGAACAGGTGAACGGGGTCACCGGGTCGAAGCTGATCGATGCAATCCCGATCAGTGCATTCCAGGTGTACGACAAGATGAGTCAGCCGTTGGCCGGGTGCTCGGCGCGGACGCTCGCCGGGGCTGTCGACCTGGCGAGACAAAGGCTCAGCGGCGATGACGACCTTATGGAATGAAGGCTTGCGCGCTTGAGAGACCACTTCGCCCATCGCAGCGGTCCCGGGTGCCTCGGCGGCGGAGACATCGTCGGCACTGACCGTGTCGGAGCGACCATCGCAGCAACCGGGAGTCGCCGCTGCAATGATCAAGATCACGATCGACGGCGCCAGCCCGCGGCCGCCCGAAGGCGCAATCGCCCGCAGGACCCGCACCGCTCGGATTGGATTGATGCACAGGCGGCCGAGACATCGCTCAATACGATGAGACACAAGTGCGAGGCGTGCGCGGCGCGGGTTGAGGGCGCGAAGGACGGAGTCCGGAGACCAGGTGAACTTCTCTCGTACGCGTGTCGGCATGATCCTCAGATCGACCTCGCACAGATTGACCCCAGGACTCAATCGCGGCGGCGCATCCTCTCGGCGCAGCCCGGTGTCCCCGGAGGGTTCACGGGGATCTAACGCCTTCGTCACGCGCCTTCAAGACATGGAGCCAAAGGTCTGCGCTAGTGGATTGGTGTTAGAGGCGCACGACCTGCGAGGGGACGGCATCGTGAAAGGTCTCGCACCTTCTCGAGCAGCGCAGATCGCGCGTGCCATGACGGCGGGGCCCTGCTGGGTCGATCGAAGTAGGGAAATGCGTCCGTTCAGGACAACAGCGTCATGACCGGCACGGAACTTGCAGGCGGCACGCTCCACATCGCCCGCCAGCGAACGGCTTGCACACGCCGGTGTTGGAAGGGAGTAGTTGAACCTTGGCGGCGCACGCCGTCGCCCGCCAATCGGAGGCCATGCACCATGCGTTCAATTCCTTCCCTCGTCCGAAGTCTCGCTCCGCTCACTGCCGCCATCATCTCGATGGGGGCTGGTGGCACCGCGCACGCCGATCTCTACATCAACAGCGCTGTTCCATCAATCGACGGCTTCAACGGTACCGCGGCGAGCGTCAAGTACCGCATGTCCAACTCCAACTGGGATATGTCGCTCGACAACGGCAAGGGAACGGGCAGTACCGCCAACTTCATCGGGGCCAATCTGGGCAACAACAACCAGATGTCCTCGCGAACCTACGAGTTCACGCTGACTCATCTCGCAGGCCAGGGCCTCATCTGGCAGTTGACAGACCTTGGCAGCGGATCGACCACGACTCAGGCGTGGGGCGCATTCGAGTCGAACCCCGGTGGGACGGTGCAGAGCGCGCTCAACGGGATCACGCCCGGCGCGAGCTTCAACACGCTGCTCATCGAGGCGCGCGCAACGCGGAGCGGGTCGAGCCTTGAGTTCAGCAACCTCGCGTTCAACAGCGAACTTGCCGTGGCCGATGGCGCGTTCACTTCGGGTGTCGTGACGCCGTCGACCGGCGGCCCCGGCAACTCCAACGGCTTCTGGAATCAGACGCTCGTGTCGACGACCGATCTCGCTTCTGCCAACTGGTCGTTCACAGGCCAGATTCAGGGCATTCGAAGTGGTTCCGGCGGTGACGAGGAGGTCAGGTTCACGATCGCGATGCGCGATGCCAATGTCACCATCCCCGCGCCCGGAGCCTTGGCGCTCGTGCTGGTTGGCGGACTCATCCGGCGCGCTGGAAGTCGTAGATCGGACCGAGGTTGAGCAGGCGCGTCAGCGCATCGAGCGCGTCGCGGCCATGGCTGAGCAAGCGCGGGTCACCGAGCTCCCGCGGAGTGAGTGTCTCCGGATAGCTGCGTTCGATCCATTCGAGAAGGCGGGCGTGCACCTCAGGAGTGAAGCGCACGCCCGCGTTCACGCGCGACAGTTCCTGCTCCGTGAGCGGCACGCGGAGACGCAGACACGCAGGTCCACCTCCGTTGCGCATGCTTTCGCGCACATCCTTGAAGATGGCCCTTGAGAGCGGCACACGGGAGTCGGCCACCAGACGGTCGATGACCGCGCGAGCGCGGGGATGAGCCTCGCACTCACTCGGTGCGACGAGCACGATGGAGCCGTCGGGGCAGGTGAGCAACTGGCTGTTGAAGAGGTAGGTGGAAACCGCCTCGGCCACCGAGAGTTCATCTCGAGAGACCCGCGCGACCACAAGGGCCGTTCCGAGGCGCTCGCGCAGCGCGCTCTCGACCTGATCCACCCCACCGAGGAAGGCATCCTCGTGAGCAAGAAGCAGGTGGCCATTCCCCACGGCGATCACATCGTTGTGAAACACGCCTTCGTCAATGACCTCGGGTGTCTGCTGCACCAGGAGCACGCGATCGGGGGCGATACCGTGGCGCCGAACCACGGCGAGGGATGCCTCGCGATCCTGCCGCGCGGGAAAGCGGCGCGGGCGCGGCGCCGCGGGGTCCAGACCGGCGCCGTACACGAAGAGGTGGACGCCGTTCACCTCGCCACCGGCGATGGCGCTTGGCGTCAGGCGCGTGTGATTGGCGGCACCTTCATCGCCGAAGGGCCCCGTTGATGGCAGAGGATCATGGACGGTGAAGAGACTTGGGTCGGTGAAGATGGCTCGTAGGGCTCGGGTTGTCGTGGGGGGTTCGATGCTCCGATGGAACATCGATCGGAGATTGGCGGGTGTGAAGTGGACCCGTCCATCGCCGCTGTCGCCGGAGGGGGTTACCGTCGCCGCATTGGCCGTCCACATGGCGCTGGCGCTCGAGGCGCACGCCAGGAGGGTCGGTGCGTCTCGTGCCGCGCGCTCCACCACATCGGCATCGCTTCCTGTGAAGCCGAGGGCGCGAAGCGTGGGGACATGGGGTCGCTCATGGGGGGGAAGCACGCCCTGGGGGATTCCGAGTGCCGCAACAGCGGCCATCTTCTCCAGGCCTTGAAGCGCCGCCTTGCGGGGGTGGCTCTCGACGCCCTGGTTCAGCGTGCTCGCGACATTGCCGAGACTCAGTCCCGCGTAGTTGTGGGTGGGGCCCACGATTCCGTCGAGGTTCAACTCCGGCACGCGCGGAGTGTAATGAGCGGGCAGCCACTGGCGGAGTGAGCGTAGAATCGCGGGCATGGCGAAGGCGCCTTCACGGAGGAGCGGCGCCGGTGCGTCGTCGGCGCGGAGCGCCGGTTCAGCGACGCCCGATGCTTCGATGCGCATCGTGGTTCTCCACGGCAAGGAGGCATTCCTTCGCCAGGAGCGAACCCGACAACTCATTGCGGCGCTCACGGAGAAGTTCGGCGCGTTCGATCGATTCGACTTCGATGGTGCGAGCACGCCGCTCGCGACCGTGCTCGACGAGCTTCAGACCTTCGGCCTGATCAGCCAGCACAAGCTGGTGGTGCTCGACGGGGCCGAGCTCTTCATGGGGTCGGAGGATCGCCGCCGCGCCATGGAGCGATATGCCGAGCACCCCATGGCCGAGGCCACGCTCCTGATGCGGACCACGGGAACATGGAGGCCGGGCAACTTCGACAAGCTGGTCGAGAAGATTGGCGCGGTCATCAAGTGCGAACCTCCCAAGGAAGAGGAGGTGATCATCTGGTGCATGCGCCGCGCGGAGAAGGCGCATCGGGCGAAGGTCGATGAGTCCGTAGCCCGGCTTCTGGTGGAGAAGACGGGCACTGATCTGGCCCGACTCGACGCCGAATTGGAGAAGCTCGCGACCGCGGCGGGGGGCGGCGATGGTGCAACGATCACCAGGGAACTGGTGGGGCAGTTCGTCGGCCTCTCCCGCGAGGAGCAAGCGTGGGAGATTCAATCGGTGCTGCTCGAGGGCCCGCCTCGGCGGGTCATTGAGAAGCTCGATGATCTCCTGGGCGTGAGTCGGGCACCGGAAGTCATGATCGCCTGGAGCGTGACCGACCTGCTTCGCAAGCTGCATGACGCGGCGAAGCTGCGAGAGCAGGGTGAGAGCGAGGCGGAGATTGCGCGCTCCTTGAGGCTCTGGGGACCGCAGTCCAACGCGGTGCTCCGAGCGGCGCGATCGATCGGCAGTCGTCGGGCGGCGGAGCTGCTCGACACGGCGTTGAACACGGAGGTTCGAATGCGAAGCGGATTCTCAGGCGATGATCGCCGGACCATCGAGGGATTGCTCGTCACCATCGGTGGGGCGCTGCGATGACTTCTTCAAGGACCGCGCTTCGGAGGGGGCACCCAAGTGCCGCCAGCTCGCGAAGTGTGCGTGCGCCCATGGCCGGGGCGTGCTGCTTGTTGGTGATCGTCGGACTGAGTGCGTGCACGAGCGGCGGAAGCACGCCCGCAGCGGATGATCGCGCCGCCCGCGCGGTGGGCGCGAGCGATACGGAGCGAGAGAATCCAATGGCCGGTGGCGACAGTGCGGTGCCAATCGGCGCCATGACGCCGGAGCAGATCGCTGAACAGGCGGAGCGCGATCTCGCCGAGTTCCAGCGCATGTCTGCGGCGCGGCGCGGCACGGGTGCGACTGGAGGTACCGGTGGACGAGAGGTCGGAGTGTCTATGCCGCCCGCCGGAGGCTCGAGTGGCTCGGAGGCAGGAGGGCTCGGATCCAATCAGAGCGACCGAGTCACACCAGCGGGTGCCATCGGTTCGGGGCCCGAGCTCGCTGATGCGCTTGGAACGGGAGCCGGCGGCGCTCGCAATGCGTCGGACAATCGATCGACAGGTGCAGTCGCCGTGGATCGTGATCTCGACGGACGGCAGTGGCCCGATTCCGGCGGAACGCCACCTCGGCGCGTGCCTGAAACTCCCGATGCGCTGGCTGCCACGGCGGCGGCGCTCTATCGAGACGCGACTCGTGAAGACACGCCGCTTCGGTCACTCATGGCCATCGCGGCGCTCTCGATTGCGGAACCGGATCGGCCTTTCAATGCGGAAGCGATTCCCGATCTCACCGAGGATGAGCGCCGGGTGCTCGCCCGCTTCCACGGCTTCTGCCGCGATCTGGGGCGACAGCTCGCCGGCAGTGACGACCCCGAGGCCGTTGCGCGCGCGGTCGAGCGTCTCTCGCATGAGATGCGCGGCGCGAGGCGACTTCGGATTCCGCGAGGTGAGCTCTGCACGCAGGTCGATGGCTTCGGCGTCTTCCGAGCGATCGAGCCGCGCGAATTCGTGGCGCACTCAGGCGCCCGCTTCGCGCTCTACTTCGAGGTCGATGGCTATCGCAGCGTCGAGCTGGGTGCCGAAGGGTGGAAGACGGAACTCTCGGTCGAGCTTTCGATTCTCTCCGAGCGAGATGGCGTCCCTGTATGGCGCCGCGACTGGCAGACGATGACCGATCTCGTCGCCACACAGCGCAAGGACTTCTTTGTGACCCACACGGTCACGATTCCGGATGCACTCTCCGTAGGCGCCTATGCGCTCAAGATCCGCGTTCGCGATGAACAGACGGGCGCTCTCGCAGAGCACAGCGTGCCCTTCCGAATGGTGGCCGCGGCGGCTCGCCCCGGAAGTTCGAGTGGTCCTGCAACGGGTGGCGCCCCGACGAGCCCTTCGGCGCCCAATCGATCGGGAGGATCACTGCCGAACTGATCGCGCAGCGCGGTGCCCTGCGCGCTGACCGGGTCGCTACCATGCGTCCCCCTACGAGCGCGGGACGAGAACACGCGTGGGAGAGTCGCCAGAAAGGCCATCCGACAAATCGCCCAACACCGGGGAGTCGCTGCGCGACGACGGCTCCGCGGCCCCCCGAGGAAGTCATGGGGTCGGGGGCGGATCGGCGCATCCACCGCTGCATGGACACGGTGGCGGCCAGCCGCTTCGGGGGCGAGCTCTCGCGCTCATGTCGATCGCGGCGCTTGGCGTCGTCTTTGGCGACATCGGGACGAGCCCGCTCTACGCCATCAAGGAGTGCATCGAGATTCACCTCCACGGTCAGGAGGTGAGGGCGGTCGAGGAGGAGTTCATCCGCGGCATCCTGTCGTTGGTGTTCTGGTCGATCGTCACAGTCGTCAACATCAAGTACCTGACGGTCGTCATGCGGGCGACGAATCGAGGCGAAGGCGGCCTCTTCGCGCTGCTTGCCCTGATTCCGCGCAGCCTGAGCAAGCGCGGCTCGAAGTCCGTTGTGTTCCTTGGCACGCTCGCGGCCTTCGGCGCAGGCCTGCTCTTCGGTGACGGGATCATCACGCCGAGTATCTCGGTGCTCTCGGCCGTCGAGGGACTGGTCAAGGTCAACCCCGATCTCGAACCGGCGGTTGTGCCCGTCACGCTCGGCATTTTGCTGGGTCTCTTCTCGGTCCAGCAGTTCGGGACCGGTCGCATCGGTCGTGTCTTCGGTCCGGTGATGATCGTCTGGTTCACGACGCTGATCGTGCTGGGGCTTGGGGGAATCTGGGAGAACCCCGGCATCTGGTCGAGCGTCAATCCCTGGTACGCGCTCTATCTCGTGCGCACGGCGCCCTGGGAGACTTTCGTGATCCTTGGAAGCGTCTTCCTGGTGGTCACGGGCGCCGAGGCGCTCTACGCCGATGTGGGACACTTCGGGCTGAAGTCAGTCCGCATGGCGTGGTACTGCCTCGCGGGACCGGCGCTCATCATCAACTACTTCGGGCAGGGAGCGCATCTGCTCGCAGCGTCGCAGGCGTCGCCCGAGGCGCTTGATGCGGCCATTCTGAACCCCTTCTATGACATGGCGCCGGTCGCGCTTCGGCTCCCGCTTGTGGTGCTGGCGACCACCGCCGCCATCATCGCGAGCCAGGCGATGATCAGCGGTGTCTTCAGCGTGGCCCGACAGGCGGTGCGCCTCGGGTACCTGCCGCGAATCCAGATCCTGCATATGTCGAGTGAGCAGGAGGGTCAGGTCTACATCCCCTCCATCAACAGCCTGATGGCGGTCGGTTGCGTGGTCACGGTGCTCCTCTTCCAGAGCAGCACCAGTCTGGCGGGCGCGTACGGCATCGCAGTTTCCGCCGACATGTGCATCACGACCATCATGTTCATGGTGGTTGCACGGCGCCTCTGGCGCTGGCGACGCCGCTACATCGCCATCATCGGATCGATCTTCCTTGCGGCTGATCTTCTCTTCCTTGGTGCGAATCTGCTCAAGATTCCCTACGGCGGGTGGTTCGCACTGGCGATCGGTCTCAGTGGCGCGATCGTGATGCTCACCTGGATGCAGGGGTCATCGCTGGTCGCGCGGAAGCTGCTCGACGACACGCGGAACATCCATGTCTTCCTCGCGACGCTTTGGTCACAAGTGGTGCCGCGAGTCCCGGGCACAGCCGTCTTCCTAGCGGGCAACAGGAACACACCCTACTCGCTCGTCGCGTTCGTGGAGCATTCGCATGTGTTGCACCAGCAGGTGATCCTGCTGAGCGTGGTCACGACGAACCTGCCCGTCGTGCCCGAACATCGCAAGGTGCATGTGGAGTGGCTACCCGACGGCTTCTGGCGCGTGACGGTGCAACTCGGGTTCATGGAGTCGCCCGATGTGCCGAAGCTGCTCGAGCGACTCCGTGCGCATGGCATCCAGTGGGACCCTGAGACGACCACCTACTTCGCGCGGCGACTGGTCGTCTTGCCCACGGGCGACACACGCATGGCGCGGTGGCGCAAACGCCTCTTTGCCAGCCTGTCGCGCGGCGCAACCGACTCTATTCGCTTCTTCAATCTGCCGCCGCAACGCGTGGTGGAGTTCGGCACGCAGGTCGAGATCTGATCGCGCCTTCTCACGGACGGTCGATCGGGGGGGGCGCCGGACCTCGAATGCTCAGCGCACGACGAGCACCGGGCATAGCGCGTGATGAACGACATCGCGGGCGATGCTCCCCAGAAGCATGCGCGAGGCGCCGCTGCGGGGCTCACTTCCGACGGCGACGAAGTCGACGCGACGATCCTCGGCGGTGTCGACGATCGCCTCCGCGGGAGCGCCGGGGCAGACGAGGCCTTCGACGCTCAGGCCGTGTCCGCCCAGCTTGTGCGTCAGGCGCGCGATGCCTTCACGCGCGGCGTCGTTGACCTCGGTGACCTCGATCAACGGCATGGCTGGCGCGTCGGGGCCGACGAAGGTCATCGGCAATTGCGTGGCGGCGAGCAGAAGCAGTCGACTCTCCTCACGCCGCTCGAGCGTTCGCAGAGTGAGTTCCGCAGCGCGCTGGGCCGGGTCGTTGAAGTCAATTCCGACAAGGGCGGTGCGGAACTGAATGGTGCGCTGACCGTCACGCGGATGGACGACGAGCAGCGGAGACTTGGCCGTGCGCAGAAGCTCATCGGCGACGGAGCCGAGCAGCAGGCGCTTCAGCACGCCGTGCCCGTGACTTCCAATGACGAGAATCTCCGCGCCCGCCTCTTCGGCGACCGTGCGCAGCACCTCGGCCGGTTGACCAGGGCGCGTCACGATCTCGACGCGAAGTCCCTCCTGCCGGATCGATGCCGCAATGCCTTCGAGACCGCGCTCCGCCTCGTCGGGTGTCAGATGATGATCGGCGGAGCCGCCCAGCGCGTGCACGAGGATCAAGCGAGCTCCATGAAGGGCGGCCAATCGATGCCCCCACGCCACCGCCACCGAGGCGGGCTCGGAGAAGTCGGTGGCGACGGCCACCGTCGTCAGCGGTGCGAGGTCCATGCGAGCATTGTGCCATGACCGCGACCGATACGCTAAGCGCATGGCTGAGAGACGGTCCGATCCCCTGATGATCGATCTGGCCACGGCGCGCCTGGAGCAGCGAGCGGCGAGCGTCGCCGTGATCGTGGCGCTGGCGCTCACCGCGACCAAGATCGTGGCGTGGAAGATCTCCGGCAGCGCCGCGGTCTTCTCCGATGCGGTCGAGGGCGTCGTGAATGTCGTCGCAAGTGGCGTGGCGTGGTGGGCCATCCGTCAGAGCCATCGCCCCGCAGATCGATCGCATCCTTATGGTCACGGCCGCTTCGAGCTGCTGTCAGCGGCGCTCGAGGGGGGCATGATTGCGATTGCCGCCGTGGTCATTTTGTGGCGGGCCATCGAGGCGTTCATTTCCGGGGAACTGAACACTGCGGCGATTGACCTGGCGATGATGCTCCTGATCGGCACGGTGGTGATCAATGGCGCGGTGGGCATGTGGCTGCTTCGCCTGGGGCGCCGCTTCGGAAGCCCGGCGCTCGATGCCGACGGCAAGCACCTGCTCGCCGACGCGGCGACGACGGGCGCGGCGATCGTGGCGCTCTTTCTGGTGCGTGTGACTGGCGCGGCGTGGATCGATCCGCTGGCGGCGATGGTGATGGCGTTCGTGATCGGGATCGCCGGAGTGCGCGTGGTGCGCCGCGCGCTGGGCGATCTCGTTGACGAGCAGGATCCGCATGACTTTGCACAGATCGAGCGCCTGCTTGATGGCCACACGGGTGCACAGGGAAATCCGCCCCGCATCTGTTCCTGGCACAAGCTTCGAGTTCGCCATGTTGGCAGGCAGCACTGGGTGGAGTTTCACATGAGGTTGCCGGACGCCACCGACGTCCGCTCGGCGCATGATGCAGCCTCGGCCATCGAACATGAGATCGAGCAGCACTTCGGCTTCGGCAATGCGACGGCCCATGTCGAACCCTGTGACGATGAAGCGTGCCGGTGCTGTCCCCCGCGAGGTGACGGGTGAGTCGCGGGTCCGAAGAGCGGGGGGCGGGTGGGCGCACCTCGGCGGGTCATGGCCAATCGGGCGGCAGAGCGCGTCCGGCAAGGCGGTGGGCGGCGCCGCTTCGCTTGACGGCGGTGATCGCGGTGCTGATCCTCCTCCTCAGAGTGGGTGGCTGCACCGATCGTCTCTTCTTTCACCCCTATCGCGAGCCGACCCCTGCGCCCGCGAAGTTCCCCGAGGCGCGGGTCGTCTGGTTCGAGTCATCCGATGGCACGCGCCTCTGCGGATGGTTCATTCCTGCAAGAGGAAGTGCCGGGCAGCACCTGGCGGGCGGTATTGCTGATGCAAGTGGGCGCAGCCCAACCATCCTGCATGTGCACGGCAATGCCGGAAACATGAATTGGCATCTCGACTTCACATCGTGGATCCCCGCCCAGGGGTTCAACCTCTTCCTCTTTGACTATCGCGGATTCGGTGAGAGTCACGGGTCGGTGACAGGTCGACGGGCGGTCATAAGCGACGCGGTGGCTGCGCTCGATGCCATGCTCGCGCTGCCGGAGGTTGATTCGGAGCGTATCGCGCTCTTCGGCCAGTCACTTGGCGGCGCCGTCGGGCTCTCGCTGCTTGGGCGGCGAAGTGACTTCAAGTGCGCGGTGCTCGAGAGTCCATTTGCATCGTGGCGCCTGGCGGCGGCCACGGCCCTTGGCGGCAGCAGGCCAAATGTGATCGTGCGGGCCCTCTGCTGGCTGTTCGTCAGTGACGGCGACGCACCGATCGATGCACTCAGCACGACGGACACGCCGATCCTGATCATTCATGGGGCGAATGACACGCTCGTGCCGGTGGTGCATGGCGAACGGCTCCGCGACTCGTCGCCTGATCAGGTGACGCTGCTTGCGTTCGAAGGCGGCGGTCACAACACCTTGCAGGAAACTCACCCCGAGGCTCGTCGCGCCGTGCTTGAGTTCCTTCGCAAGCACTTGGAGTGAGGGGTGCGAGCCTTGGGGCGCAACGAAAGAAGTGTGCGGGCCGAGGGTGAGCGGGTGTGGTGATGCGGCGGGATGCCCGACGACTTCGCGAGGTCACTCCGTCATGGCGCGTCGATGAGACGAAAGAGCCTCGTGGCCTACTTTCGAGCACGGGCTCGCGCCGGGTCGCGGCGCAGAATGAGGACTCGATCGAAGCTGGCATCGCGACCTTCGTTGAGACTGTCCAGATCGTGGTGGAAGTCGTGCGTGGCCACCAGTCGGAACCGCGGTTCGCTTCGAAGGAGCGCACGCAGTTGGCGCTCGTCGTAGGTTCGAAAGTCCCACTGGCTCTCGAGGCGACGAACGGAAGTGCGCCCCGCCCGGCGAATCGCCAGTCGACAGCGCATCGGCTGGAGGCGTGTGGTTCGATCCGGTACTCCGTGGCGAAGGGTGTAGATGACGCGTACGCCGCGCCGAGTGCAGTCGGCGCGCTCGCGAATCACTTCGCGGCGGGTGGGGTCACTCAGGTGCAGGCCGATGACATAGAGGCCGCCCGGCGCGAGGGCGTCGCAGACTCGCCGCAAGTGCTCCTCGGCTTCGCCGGGCTTCGTCGCGTGAAGGAGCGTGGAGTAGAGACAGTGGGCGAGATCGAACGACTCGCGCGGCGCACGAAAGTCGTCAAAGCGGCCACGCTGAAGGCGTGCGCGCGATCCGGGTGGGAGTCGGCGCCGCGCATACTCGAGGGCGCGAGGCTCGATATCGAAACCCAGCACCTCGGCGCCGAGCTGAGCGAAGGCGTTGATGAGACGCCCACTTCCGCAGCCGGGCTCGAGAACACGGATGCAATGAACTGGAGAAGTCGTGTGCGGGCCCTTGCGAGTGGTCGCGGGCGTCACCTTGCGAGCAGCCGTGCGCGGGCCGTCGCGGGCGGTCGCGCGTGTCACCTCGCAAGCGGTCGTGCGCCGGCCCTCGCGTGTGGTCGTGCGCGTCACCGCACAGGTGGTCGTGCGCGTCTCCCCGCGAGCGATCGCGGAGTTGTCACGGTGCGGCGCTCCTGCTGCACCGCGTCGAGTTCCGCGTTCGTCGGCAGCGATCCCTGAGTGTCGTGCTGCCGCAAGCGCCTTGCTTCGAGCAGTCTGGCCATGCCGCGCAAGAGCCCCGAGCAGGAAGCGGACCTCATCGTCGGTGGTCTGGTCGAAGATGATGTCGTAGTAGAGGACATCGCGATACCAGTCG
Source organism: Phycisphaeraceae bacterium (assembly GCA_019636735.1). NCBI lineage: Bacteria > Pseudomonadati > Planctomycetota > Phycisphaerae > Phycisphaerales > Phycisphaeraceae > Phycisphaeraceae bacterium. The sequence goes on along the minus strand of JAHBWY010000005.1, from coordinate 176,812 downwards.
AAGGGTTGCCAAGGGCCGCTCATGTCCGTTCAAGGTACGACAGCGGCTCCGGGTGAGCGGCGTTGTCGCGTCGCTGGAGGTCTGCAGTCCGATCGGCGACTCTCGAGCCATCGGCCCCTGCCTCAGAAGTCGGGCGAGCGGTGAGCGTTGGGCGATGCCGTCTGTGTGTGTCAAGCGGCCTGGGGCCGTCGTCTCTTGCTTCAGCGGTCGGGCGGACGGTGAGCGTTGGGCGATGCCGTGTGTGTTGACCGGTCGGGGGCTGTCGCGCCTTGCTTTGGTCGTCGGGCGAGCCGCGAGAGTTGGGCATTGCCGTGTGTGTGGAGCTGCCTGCACATGTCGCCGCGTGCTTCCGCGGTCGGGCGGGCTGCGAGAGGTAGGAGATGCGGTGTGTGGATTGCGCGGCCGGTGGTCGTCGCCTCTTGCTTCGGCGGTGATGCGATACCATCGGAGTGTGAGCACGGCTGAACTCTGGGTGACCGCCATAGGTCGTCTGCACCCTGCGGTTCTTCACTTCCCGCTGGCCCTGGGGGTCTTCGCCGCGATGGTCGAGTGCTGGGGCTGGTTGCGCAGGCGATCGGCACCGACCCCGACGGGCTTCACCCTCCTCTGGGCGGCCGCTGTCTTCGCGATTCCTGCGGCGATGTCGGGCCTCCTGCTTGCGGAAGCGCATGACGATGACAGCACGCTGATGACGCTGCATCGCTGGAGCGGCATCGCGTCGGTCATTCTGCTGTGGGTCGTGGCCATCACCGCGGCCGTGCTGCGTCGCAGGCAGAAGCGATCGGCCGACGGCTCGACCAACGCCCGAGGATCCCTGATCGTGAGGCTGGCCATGATTGGAGTTGCCGCGCTCTTGGCTTGGTGCGGCCACCTCGGTGGCGAGATGAAGTGGGGCAGTGGCTTCACCACCGAAACGCTCTTCAAGGCGGTGCGGTCGACGATCTTCGGCCAGAGGTCCGACCACGCTGATGGGCACTCGGATGAGCACTCGGATCGGGTCCGCAATGAGCGCGGTGAAGAGCGCCGCGATGAGCACCGAGATGAGGGCCCTGATGAGCGCCGCTCCACTGCGCCGTCAACACGGTCGTCACCGGAGGAGCGGGGCGAGGCGCACGAGTCATCCGAGTCGAGCAACGCGGGCGAGCTCACTCTGCCGGTTGCCGCAGGCGGCTCAAGTGAGACCGTCGAGGCGATTCTCTATGAGGTGCACATTCGCCCATTGTTCACGGCGCGCTGTGCGGAGTGCCACATGGGAGGACGGCGGAAGGGCAGACTTGCACTTGGACGCGTGAGTGATGTCATCCGGCAGAACTCCGATGGTCACTGGATTGTCCGAGTGGGCGAGCCCGAGGAGAGCGAACTTCTGCGTCGATTGCTGCTTCCTGCGGGTGATGAGTTCGCGATGCCACCCGAGGGCCCGAGACTGACCGAAGATGAAGTCGCCCTCGTGCGACAGTGGATCGCGCAAGGCGCGAAGTAGCGACTCGGGTTGTCGTTCACTCCCCCGAAGTCGGGGTTCCGGTCACTCCGTCGACTTCTCCCCGGACCAATCGCGCCAGAGGCGCTCCGATCTGATCCATGAGTTGGGAAGCAGTGCCGTTGAGAACTCGACGCGGACCCCGCTTCCGGCAAAGGCCTGCGCGAGCGCATCGTCGATCGATAGCCGGTCTCCCTGAGTACCGCGGGAACCTGATGACGAGGGGCTCGACCCAGATGCCTGCGCTCCCACAACGGCTGCCCCGCTACCGCGGGATGCGGCTTGCGCTTGAAGCTCAAGCTCCCGCTGCGAGATGATCGAGCCGAGTTCGGTGTGCCACGCGGGCGGGCTCAGTCTGCCCCGGATCGAGGCAAGGCAGGGGGCGTTGAAATCCACGAGGGCTTCCGTGAGCGCCTTGGTTTGAATCATGAACTCATTCGACATCCGGACCTGACGGCGCAGTTCCTCGCCGAAGGTTTGCTCGGCGTTGGCGTTGGCAGCCTCTTCAAAGGCGCGATGGGCGCTGCGAGAGGACTCAATGAGCTCGGAATCCTGCAGCACTTTGATGAGTCGCTGCTCAAGTTCCTCGGTCGAACTCGTCTCACAGGGCTTGAGAAGGCTCGGAACGAAGGGATTGCAGAATCGCCAAGCCTGTTCTTGGAAATGGAGGCGCAAGGCCCGAGTAATGTCGTCCCGCAACTCGCTCGACTCATCGGCCAACGACTCCCGCGTGAAGCGAGCAGCGGCGTTCCCTGCGATCGTCGCCCACGATGCCATCTGGTTGCACTCTTCTGTTGTGGGGTAGGAGAGAAACTCAAGTCGCTCGATGGCGATTTCGAGACCCTGTCCCATCCACTGAAGTCGTTCCATCGTCAGCGTCGAGCCCGTGAAGTAGAAGGGCCACTCGCGACCATCGATGGCATTGGCGAGATCACGATCGATTCGGACGAGGACTTGCACCGGAAGAGATGGCAGCGGTGTGGCGCTTCGCCGAATGTAGGGCTCCAGAATCTGTTTGGCCGTGGGTGTGAGGAGTTTCGACGCTCGGAGCCCGTCGATGAGGCGCTCGGCAAGTACCTCGTCGGCGCGTGCTGAGGACGCGATGGCCGTCAATGAGAGCATCAGAATGGCGAGCACTGATCGCAGTTGGTCGCCATCGGTCGTGTGCCGGGGACGGCGAGCCCCGCAAGGGTTCCTGAGTGTCGCTTCAAGGCCTCGCCGCCACCGCCTCTGAAGGGACTGCACACGCGGCTGCGGGAGTTCCGCGGTTGAGAGGTGGGGTACATCACCGGCATTGGTGGACGAGTGAAGGGTCGTCATGGTGCTCCTTCCAAGGTCAGGTGTTCAAGAAGGACTTGGTTGGTTCGAGCGGTCCAGTGCCGGAGCGGGCCCTCTCGGACCGGCGCCATTGGTCCTCCGCGCGCCCATTCAGAGAGAAGCGGCTTCAGCCGATTGATCCAATCCAGCGCACCGGGTGGAAGGTTCCGGCCCTCCAGAGTGCGCGCGGCGAGCAGTGCGAACGCCCACTGGCCGCCGATGGCGAGGCGAGCCACCTCCGAGAGCGCCGTCTCGGGGTCAGCCTGGCTCATCAGTGCGAGCCACGCAGGTAGCGCAAGTTCAATTGCGGCTCCGGGCATGTCCATGGGGCCTGCCAGTTCCTGCACCCACGCTTGAGCATTTCGGATGGCCCACTTCAAGGCTACGCCATCCTGTCGTAGGCGTCGCTGCATCAAGTCGATGGAGCGATCATGCAGTTGCTGATCCCCCAGGCGCGCGGCAACCAGCAGGTTCACCCGGAGCCGCCATCTCGCAAGAAGGGGATCAGTGGCGCCCAGAGTCTCCGGTTCGTCGAATGTCGGAACCGCGCCACTCCTGAGTACTTCAATCTCGGAAGCGCGTGCCTGGTGCGCGAACTCGTAAAGCTCCGTCACCTGATCATCGAGCAGCCTCTGTGTCGAGGAGATCGACTCAGCATGATCACCGATGTGGAAGTCGCGGTACACACTTCGCGCAAGCACGCCACCACGGGTGCGAATGTCGATTGAACTCGGCAATCGAGGCGAGCTGGCGGCGCTCGGGTTTGCGGGCAGGCCGCCACGGAGCTTCCCTTGCACATCGAAGAGGATCTCCACCTCCAGTCCACCCGGGAACCACTCGAGGCGTGCAACGGGAACAACCTCGGCACTCCCGACGAGTTGATCCTCGACTCGCGCTTCGCCAACGAGACGGTTCGGCGACTCGTAGGGCATCATGATGAGGGGCTGCCAAACCGAGCAGTGAGTTACGCCAAGCGGCCCGATTCGCCAGTCGACCTCGCGCATGTAACTGCTTTGAGGGCCGTCGGCGCCGGGTGGTCGTCGGACGTGGATGGTCGACGATCGCCCATCTGCGGTCGTCCGAGGCTCCCTTTGGAGGTGCGCTGCCACCCGGAGCGAGTCAAAAAGGTCGTAAAGCTCACCTGGATTGATCATCGGGGGAACGGAGGCACCAAAGCTCTCCGAGCGGACGGCGTTACTCGGCGGACCTGCTTGGATCATCGCGCTGCGCGAGGAGAATTCGATCTTGAGTAGCTCGGGGTTCAGCGGGAAGTCGAGCTGCCGGGTCCCGAGGAATGGCTCAAACCAATGAGCGAGCAGCACGGCCTTCGCGTCAGCGTCTCGCCCGCCCGGGGGCTTGGCGGCATGGCCGAGCCAGTGGATGAGAACCGGGAAGTCCTCCCCCTCGGCACCAGTTCGTTCGGAGCGATACTCGAAGGCGATGCCTTGACCGAGCGCGCTGGAGACGCCCTGTGCGAGCTCTTCGATCGGGTCGAGATCGAACTTCGCAGGCACTGCCAACTCGATCCCATCGCCTTCAAAGTCGTAGCGGAGCAGTGCAGCCGGATCACATCGGATGCCGCGAGTGAGCTCAAGTATGAGCAATCCTGGGAGCATCGCCGAATCGGTCGCCAGCTTCCGAGCCAGAAGCGGTCGACGGTCCTGTGAGCGCTCGAGTGCAGCCATCTCCTCAAGATTGCGGTGCATCAAGCGCCTTGTCTCAGAGACAGCTTCGATGAACTGCTGCCGACCTTGTCGCCTGACACTCTCCATGAACTCGATGTGGTCATGTTCAGGTGCCGCCTCCTGGCTCTGGGGCCAAGCAAATGCGGTCGCCGCGGGGATTGTGCAAGCGATGGCTACCAAGGCAACCCGGCATGCACCGAGGCGCACACCGGGTCGCGGTCCGTGAATTGAAGACGGGCTCTGATGCATCATGGACTCCGATAGAAGTGGCCGCTGATCAGCCTCCGACGGCCAACTGCACGACGGCCATCGCAGAGAAGGACGATGAGCCACCGTTGCCGACAGCCGCTCCTCCCGCAACAGTGGCTGTACCACTTGCTCGGCGAGTGACCGGCTTGTTGGTGAACGCGCAGTACTTTCGATTCGACTTCACCGAGAGCGCGGCCGTTCCGGTCGCGGAACCGGTTCCAATGACTTGCCAGCTGTCGAGCGAGGAGAACATTCCGGACACGGTTGCGCTGTCGAAGTCGATCTGCGCGCCGATATTGCCGGCAAGGTTGACGATGCCGATCATGGCGAAGAGCGTGGCACTGGCTTCAATCGTGTTGTCGAAGTCAGCGCTGGCATCCCCGAGGCTGCTGCAAGAGCCGGAGACACTTGATGACGCACTCGCATTGCAGCCGGGTCGAGCGGTCGTCGTGGTTTGCACAAGCTGCGATGTTCCGCCAGTTGCTGTGATTGACACCATTCGGGGACAAGCCGGAACCGGCCCGTCCCAGATCTCCGACTGGACGAAGCTGAACATGGCGCTGACGCCTCCCGCGTAAGCGCCGGTTGGATTGAAGAATCCGCTTCGGCCAAAGGCCTGAAGGCTGACCTCGGCTCGATCAGGGAGTGCCTTCGCGGTCTTGAAAGCCAGAATGTTGCCGCCGCCGTCATGACTGGCGGTCGGGCTCGCGGGGTCACAGGTGATCTCGGGATCCAGTCGAACCCACTGACCGGGCCCGCATGGGCAGGGAATCGAAGGCACGGGCGGATCGTCCGGGCCAGGCGGCGGCCCATAACACAAGACCTCGAAGAACAGCGGACAGGATGGCGTTGTGGAGCCGGAGACGCCGCCTCCCGATCCTGAAGGCGCGCCGGCGGGCGGTTGGCGCGGGGTGTCATCGGCGCTTGCAGCCGGCACACCAATCAGGATGAGGGCGAGCCCTCCGAGTGCGCACGCCGCGCCGACTCGACGCATGTCCAATTGAGATCCGCCCACGCTCTTGTGTCCGTTCATGGAACACCCCCGGAAGTTGAGTTGGCTCGCAGCCGCCACGCGACGGCTCATTCGAGCCAGCGGGCGAATCTACCGCCGCGACTCGTGAGGTCGGCCCAAGCATCCGCTTTTTCGTCAGGGCTACTTTCGCGGGCCATCGAACGCGGTGGGCACAGGGGAGCAGATCTCAAGCCCTCTTCCGCTCAGGGCCATTTGATCTCGCACCCCGTGAGCGGCCGCGGCTCCCTGGAGCATGACGCTCGACCTCAACCGCAACCTCAACCCCGACCGTGACTTCGACCTCGTCAGGGACATCCCATCGGAAAGTCCGCGTGCGCACGGCCGTACCATTGATGATCATGACCAATCCGTCAGCGCCGCCGACACCTGAAGCCGCGGCATTCAGGACTCGATGCGTGGCGACACGCTCACGCCTCGTGGCACACACACAAGTCGCAAGACTCCGCGGCATCCCGGCGTTGATCGCACGCTGCGCCCCGGGGCGGGCTGTGCTGTCCACGGCGTGGCCAACGCATGCCCGCTTCAAGGCGTTGGTCGCACGCCTTGCTGCCATCGCGGCGCTGTTCGGTGCGGCAATTGGACCGGCGGGCGTCGTGGCTGCACGATCCACCGAACCGCCCGCCGCTCCGTCCACCGAGCATCCTGCCGAACTGCCCACCGATCTTCTCTCCGTGCCCGCCACGCGACTCGCGCGGCTGGCCATCGGCGTGAACATGTCGCACTGGTTCTGGATTCCGCACGATGACAGCGACCGCGGGCGGGAGCAGTTCATCCGAGCGGAGGATGTCGAAGCCCTCAAGGCCGCCGGGTTCCGCCACATTCGACTGCCTGTCGAACCGGGCTGGCTCTGGGATGGTGCGACGCTGCATGAGGACGGCACCGCGGCCCTCGATGACGATCGCCTCGCCGCCCTCCGTCGAGGCGTCGATGTCTTCACCGCGCGCGAGGTTGCGGCGGTGATTGATGTTCATCCCGCGCGAACGGAGTGGTTCAACCAGATTGACGACGCCTCCATCGAGCGACTGGATCGATTGTGGGCATCACTTGCGAAAGCGCTGGCCGACTCCGATCCGGACCTCGTCGTTCTCGAGATCCTCAACGAGCCGCACGGGCTTCGTGATCCCGCCGCTTGGAATCGATGTCAGCGTCGACTCGCGGCCACCGTGCGTCGCGCGGCGCCGAGGCACACCATCATCTGCACAGGGGACATGCATGGTGGCATCGATGGCCTTCTACGCTGCGAGCCGATCACGCAGGATCGCAACATCGTCTACTCGTTCCACTTCTACGATCCGCACAACTTCACCCATCAAGGCGCGACATGGGGATTCGATGGCTGGCGCCATCTCCGAGATGTGCCTTACCCGGCGACGCGAGAGGAACTGGAACGGGTTGCCGACGGGCTCGAGTCCCCACGCGGACGAGAAGTTCTCCGCTGGTCTGCGGCGCATGAAGGCGCGTCAAGTCCATGGAACGCCGAGGCAATCGATCGACGCATCGCCACGGCAGCCGCGTGGTCGAAGGAGCACGATGTGCCGCTCTACTGCGGAGAGTTCGGTGTCTACCGTCGATTCGCCCCGGCAGAGTCGCGCGAACGATGGCTCCGTGATGTGGTCACCACACTTGAGCGTCACGGCATCGGCTGGTCGATGTGGGACTACGCGGGAGGATTTTCGCTTCTTGCGGACGGGCCTGCCGCGGTCACCGGCCGCGCGGAACGCGAGTTTGATCCGGCAACCATTCGCGCGCTGAATCGTGGTGAGTGATCGAAGCAACTGATCGAAGACGGCAGGCAAGCTTGACACCACTGCGCCCGCCGGCACTCAATCTCTGGCGGGAGGTCCGTCACGCCGACGGCTGGAGGCATGCTTGACACGACTTCGTCCACCGGCACGGCCGCGCATCGGCGCAGTCGAATCGCAAAGGCCTGCACGCAGAATCCGCCCAGATTGAACGAGCACCCACACGCACCCAAACGCCCGAAGCCGGACTCGAACCGGCGACCTGCCGCTTAGAAGGCGGCTGCTCTATTCCAACTGAGCTATTCGGGCCGCAGCGTCAACGGGTTGAACCCGCCCGTGATCGGGTCCAGTCGCGACGAAAGTGAGTGTAGATCGCGGTGGGCAGCGCGAGCTGCGCTGGTTCAGGGGTCGAAGGTTCAGTGGCGACGAAGAGCAGTGTAGATCGCGGGCGCCTGATTCGGAGCATTGATGCGGGTCGAGCGACCAGATCGAAGGCGCGGAGTCCGTGCAGCCGCTCTCGAGCGTGCGTTATCGCGTGGTCGCACTCGCCGGACGCGTGGCAGCAACGGCCATGTTGCGAAGCAGACGAAGGCGTCGATGCTCGGGACTCTGGAGCGCAGGCGCCCGCACCGTCTCATTGATGGGCAGATCATCGAGCTCGCTCACGCCCGCTGCGCCGCGGCGGAGCAGGCGTCGGCCGCACTCGAGCAATCCCCAGCCGCTCGGAAGCTCGCGCGCCGAGATGAGCCCCGCAGGCACGGCCACGAACAGCCGATCGGCAAGCCGATAGCGCGACAACAGGCAGAACTTCGTTTCGCCGTGAATGAGCCCATCCACGCGCCGCAGCGCCACGAGCACCTTTCGATACGCCGCCATGCGACTCTCCTCGAAGCGCCACTCCTCGCACTCCGGAAAGAGACTCGAGCCGCCCACGCGCAGTTGTGGCTCATGCCGCTTGACCAGCGTCTCCTCAAGCTCAATCTTGCGGTGTCGCAGTCGATCGCGCTCGCGCAGCAGGGGGTCAAGTTGGGAACCATCGCGAAGGAAGTCGGCTCGGCTCTGCTTGCACTCGACGATGATGGTGCGTGCAGCTCTGAACACGCGTGGCGATCCTGCGCCGGTCGGGCGCGCGCCACTCGCCTCGCTTCGCATGGCGCCTGACCAGAGCGTGGCGCGGCTCACGCGCGAGACTCGATGCTCAAACGGACCATCACCCATCTCGGTCCATCCGGCGACATCCAGCCGGAAACGATGGATGGGACAGCTCACCTCGGACGCGATGACCACGCACCCGAGGCGCGAGAGAAAGGCCGCGGCAAGAGCCTTCAATTCCCTGTGGGTGAGCGTTTCCAGCAGTGCCTCTCCGGTCGTGAGTCTAGGCCGACGCCCAAAGGTCCTCGGATCGGGGCAGCCGTCGCGGTTCGTGCCGGTAGCATCGTGTTGGCCGACGAACGGCCGATGACCGAGGAGTCCTCTGTGAAGACGATTGAAGCAGCAGTCCGAGGTTCCGCGCGGCATGCCGATCTCCCGGAGTCCGTCCAGCGCCGCCCGTGCTGGCCTTATGCGAAGGCTCGCCACGAAGCGGGCGCGGACTCCGGGTCGATCTCGCCATTTGCATCGCAGGCGTTCTCTGGAGAAGGTGATCGCTCCGCGTCGATCGCATCCCTCGCCTCGCGCCCGCGATCCGCGTTCAACCGAGGCGCGTCTTGGCTTGTCGCGCTCGCTCTTCTCGCTGGCGTGATGGCCTGCGAGAAGCAGCCTGCACCGTCACCTGACCAGTCGAGCGCCTCATCGCCACCATCGGCGCCTTCGAGCCCCGCGCGACCTCCCGCGGCACCTGCGCGCGACTCGAACGCGAGCGACGCCACGCCATCGACTCCATCATCGCTCTCCACTCCACCATCACCATCGACACCGGCAGGCTCAGCCGCTTCCAGTGGTCAAGCCCCCGCAACACCCACCGACACCAACGCGCCCGCAAGTCGTCCGACTTCACCAGCCACACCTGCGGCGCCCGGCGAGCCCGGCGCGACTGATCCTCCCAAGTCGCCTTCGACCGAGTCGCGCGAGTGGCGCGAAACATGGCCCAACGGTCAGGTGAAGGCGCTCTGCATGATGGTGCGCCACCCCACGACGGGCAAGTTGGTGAAGCACGGCCTCTGGCGAAGCTGGAATCAGGATGGCTCGCTCAACAAGGAGGGCCACTATGTCTACGGCGAGCAAGATGGCGAATGGAAGTTCTGGCAGCCGGGCATGAAGCAGCCCGTCATCGAGATCTACGACAACGGTCGGAAGCTGCCCCCCCGACGGAATCCATGACACTCCTACACTCGGATCGACGATGTTGAACTCACTTGCACTTTCACTCGGAACTCTGGTCGTTGCCCTCGTTTCCGCTCAGGATCGCCCGCAGGCGCCAAGGCCGCCGGCGCCCCGTCCGAGTCAACCTGCGGCCGCTCCGCAGCAGCAGCCGGCGCCGCTCCGCGTTGAGCCCGCGGTGATCGACCTCGGTCGCATCGACGCCTCGTCGAAGCACCCGGTGCAGTTCACGCTGCGGAACATCACCAACGCGCCGCAGACCATTCTCGACGCCCGCCCAAGCTGCAAGTGCACCGCGCTCAATGCACTCGCGGGACGCACGCTTCAACCGGGCGAAGCGATCGCGCTCGATGCCACGATGGATGCGCCGAGCATGCCGGGCGACAAAGACGCGCAGATCTTCATCCTCGTGGAGGGCTTCGATCGCCGCATCGTGGCCACCATCAAGTCGGTGGTGGTGATGCCGATCGAATCGGATCCGCCCTTTGTGGACATTCGCGAGGGAAGGCTCCGCGCCACCACGCGCGTGGTGGCTCGCGATGGCAAGCCCTTCCGAATTCTGAGCGCGGGTGGCAATGCACCGGTCTTCGCCGACGCGCAGGGGCGCGCGACGACCCCGCCATCGTCGCCGCAGGCTGAGTATCAACTGGTGGCGGATTTCACCAGCGTGCCGACCGATCAACTCATGCAGTACTGGGTGATCGAAACCGATCGCGCCGACTGCGCCATCGTGCCGGTTCAGGTGCGCCATGAAGCCACTGGATTGCAGTTCGATCCGACGGCCCCTCGGCGCCGCTGGCTCTGGTCGGAGTCGCTCTTCAATGCGGGTCTTGTGGCGGCGGGCACCACAATGCCGGCCGTCTTCGAGATCTCGCGCTACGACCCGCCTCGCGGACAGTCGGGGCCGGCACCAATGAACTGGGGCGAGGTCATTCGAGTGGCCAGCCGATCACCTCTCCTCACGGCGGAGCTCTTGAACACGGACACGCGCGGTGACAAGGTGGTCATCACCATGAACATCACCTTCGCGCCTGAGGCCGACGGCAGAAGCATCTATGTGCCGATCGAAGTCACCACGCCCACGGGGACCGGACGCTGCTTCGTCACGGCCAGCGTGCGCGGCACTCCGGGCGCCTCTGACAACAGCTCAGCAGCGGGCGGCGAACGCAAGTGACGGCCGATCTCGCTGATCCCGTCGAGGTAGCTTCGCTCCTCGATACCGCAGCCGAGGCGCTGCTCGAGTCGGAGTGTCGCCGCGGATCGTGCATGCACCTTCCGCGACGCGGTCGCCTGGTGGTCACGGGCGACCTCCATGACAACCCGCTGCACTTCGAGCGCATTCGGAACTACGCGCATCTCGACCGGCCCGATCACCACCTCGTGCTTCATGAGCTCATTCACGGTGATCGCCTGGTGAATGGCGTGGACCTGAGCTACCGAATCCTGGCCCGGGTGGCGGCGCTGGTGTTGCAGTATCCGGGGCAGGTACATCCGGTGCTGGCCAACCACGAGTTGGCGCAGGCGATGCGGCAGAGCGTCTCCAAGGGCGCTGGCGACAATGTCGAGCTCTTCGACGCCGGGCTCGAGTGGGCCTTCGGCGACGACGCGGCGCTCGTCGCCGAGTCCGTTGATCGCTTCGTGCGGAGCATGCCACTGGCGCTGCGCTGCGAACACGGGACGCTTGTCTCGCACTCTCTGCCGGGCCCGCATGGCATGCAGCGCTTTGATCCGGGTGTGCTCGAGCGATCGCTCGGCCCCGATGACTATCTTGCCAATCGCGGGAGCGCCTGGTTGATGGTGTGGGGTCGCGGGCAGAAGCCTGAGGACATCGAGCGACTTGCCGAGCGCTGGGGGGTGAAGCTCTTCTTCTGCGGCCATGCCCATGCAGCGACGGGACTCGAGAGTCCACACCCGAAACTGCTCATTCTCAACAGCGACCATGAGCACGCGATGGTGCTCACGGTTGACTTGGCCAAGGAGCCGCCGAGCGTTGAGCAGTGCTTCGAACAGGCGATGCCGGTCGCGAGTCTTGGAGGGGTCTGAGCGCCGTGGGTCGGTGAACGATCAAGTTCACGACGGCAGGGCAGGGTGCGCGGCTCACAGACCTCTTGCACGCCGCAGTGATGCCGACAACCCAAGAGAAGCGATGCAGCGACTTCCATGATCCACTCCCTCCTTCTGGCCATCGAAGTTTCGCAGCGAGAGGGTGGCGTTGCGCTCGGGCGCATCGGTGCGCCGATCTCAGAGGCCGTTGAAGTCGGTGTGGGGCCGCCGGATCACTCGCGCGATCAGCTCATGCCTGCGATTGAGAGCGCCTTTCGGTCAATCGACGCCGCGCCATCGGAACTCGCCGCAGTGGCCGTCTCGCATGGACCGGGCGGTTTCACGGGCCTGCGCATGGCCGTCGCGACCGCGAAGGCGCTCGCGCTCGGAACAGGGTGCAAGGTGATCGCGCTGCGGAGCGCCCTCGTCGCCGTGCGAACCGCAGTGCTGAGCCGTGCCGCCCTCGACCTCGACACCGGCGTCATCGTGGCCCTCGCTTCGAAGGGTGGTGACGCGTGGCTCTCGCTGGTGCGACGCGACGGCCCGACGGAGCGCATCGCCCATGAAGGCATTGCCGATGTGGCGGAGTTCGAACGACTCATCGAGCGCACACGAGAACGGCCCGCCCTCATGGCCGATGAACACCTTCCCCCGACCATCGCCGCTTCGGCGGAGCGCCTCGGGCTGCCGCGCCTGCCGCTGCGCCTGAGCGCCAAGGCCTGTCTCGAAGTGGGCCAGAAGTTCCACGCCGAGGACTGTCATGTCGACGCGGACGCCCTGGCCCCTCTCTATCCGCGAGAGCCCGAGGCGGTTCGGCTGTGGCGTGAGAAGCTCGCGCGTACCTCGCGGGCCGCCCCGGAACCCCCGGAACCCCCGGAACCCCCGGAACCCCGCAGAACCGGCGGATAGACCGCACAGGCGGAGCAGTCGGCGAATCCTCGGGGCGGGGCTCTCTCCCCCCTTGACTCATGGACCCCGGTGCCCGATGACCGCGAGGACTCCATGGAACGACAGCCCCCGACGAGCAGCCGGAAGCGCCAAGATGCGGGTGTTGTGCTCCTCGTCGGTGAGCTCGCGACCATGCGACTGATCGCCGAGAGCCTCGAATCCGAAGGCCTCATCTGCACCTGCCTCGACGACATCGATCTGGCCCGTCGTCACCTTCTCGAGTGCCACTTTGATGTGGCGCTCCTCGATCTCGATGCCTGCGGCGGCCGCGTCTATGAAGTGGTTCAACTCGCCGAGAGGATCTCCCCATCCACACTCTGCATGCTCCGACTTCAGCAAGCGACGGTGGCCACCATCGTCAGCGCCATGCGAGCAGGGATCGGCGACTGCCTCGTTGGCACGCTTTCGGTGCCGCAACTCCGCCAGCGCATCCAAGCGGCGCTGCGCCGATCGCGCGAAGCAAGCAGTCGCATGGAGCGCGTGACTCGGCTCACCAATCTCTGTCGCTCCCTCGTGGCGCGGCGCGGTGACGGCGACGCCGATCTCGAAGCGCTCGCCGCGCTCATGCAGGATCAGGATGCACCCACCACCGCCTCCGGTGAAGAGTCACTCTCCGAGCCATCGGAGACCGACTCTGCCGACTCTCTTGCGCCGATCGACTTCGACGATGTCGGAGGCCCTGATGACGCCACCATTCGAAGCATCGCCTTCGATGAGATGGCAAGCCAGCACCTCGACCCCGAGCAGCTCATCACCGCGTCGATCGAGTACCTCGTGGGCGAACTCGGCCCTGTGAATGCGGCGATCTTCCTTGGGACGGGTTCCTGCCGCTTCGGGCTCGCGGCCTATGCGCGGGCGGACCTTCCTCGTGTGGAGGTTGAGGAGGCTCTTCGACGCTGGGGCGACGAGGTCTGCCCGATGGCCGCCGCCGACGGGCGCGTGCAGTTCATGAACGATGCGACGCTCCTGCTTGAACCCGGCCTTGGGGCGCATCGCGGCGCGGTAATCGTGCCATGCCGCCACGAGGGAATCTGCGATGCGGTCTTTGTCGTACTGGCTCAGAGCAGCACGCCGATTCGGCGCAGCGCCTCACGCGAACTCGAAGCCTTCGCCTCGTGCTTCGCCCGGCAATTGCAGCGCATCCAGCGGATTCACTCGCGGCACCGGCTTTCGTGGCCCGCGGATCCGGAGTGAGCGAGCGCTCACACGCGCGCGATGATCGTCACGCCGCCGACGACACGATCGCCCTTGGCCACGAGCGCCTCGGCCTTTCGGCCGTCGCTGCTTCGAGCGGGCACGATCAATTCCGTGGTCGATCCGAACTTGATCATTCCGTAACGCTCTCCACGCCGAAGCGTCGCGCCGGGGCGCAGCGGATTGACGATTCTCCGGGCGATCGCACCAGAAACCTGTCGAATGCCGATCGGATCGCCCCAGGGCGCTCGCATCACCATGAGCAGTGACTCATTCACCTTGGCACTCTCCTCGCTGCGGGCATCGAGATAGCGGCCGGGCGTGTGGGTGATCTCGGTCACTCCGCCATCGCACGGCGCACGATTGAGATGCACATCGAGCACGCTCAGGAAGATGCGAATGAGCAGCGCCGGACCACCGACCGCCGCGTGATGCTCCAGCTCGAGCACCGCGGAGACTCGGCCGTCAGCGGGGCTCACCATGTCGCGCGGCTCTTCGGAGGCGGGTCTTCGCCCCAGCGGGTCGCGAAAGAACATCACCCCTGCGAACCAGACGACCGCCACAATGGCGAGGCCGATCCACCACGCGGAGTGCCGCGCCATGGCGAACCACGCGAAGAAGACGCCCAGCGGCGTCGCGAGCAGAGTGATGGCCAACCACTCGCGAAGGCCGTAGCGGGAGAGCAAGATCATTGCACGAGAGTCGCTCGGGGTTCCGAGCGGGTGATCACTCGGTCGCCCTGCCGACGAAGAAGCCGATGGCCATGAGCACGGCCGTGACCAGCGCGAATCCGCCGGTCCAGAACATCCAGCCTTCGCTCACGGTGCGGGCAAGTTGCGCCGTTCCGCCGCCAAGCGAGAGCAGGACCACCAGGCCCATGGCGACGAGGCCGACGAGCGCGGCCACCATGCCAGCCACGCCCACTCCGCTCCAAGCGCCGTCGTAGCTCTCGGCGTAGACGCCAAGGGGCATCGGCGTGATGCCAGCCGTGGCGCCCGCGGACACAAGGTTGCCGCCGCTCTCGACATCGCCGCGCTCGAAGAGCCCGCTCGCATTGGGAAGAGGCTCGGGCGCGTCATCGCTCTGGAAAGCCTGATCGAGGTGCTCGGCGCCGAGAGTCGTGTCGTCGGACTCGCTATCGAGATCGAGGATTCCGCTTCCGGAGCCGACGGTCTCGATGTTCATGTTCTCGCCCTGACCGGGGCGCACACTGCTGCCAGCCACGCTGCCCATGCTGTCAAAGGCGCTCGCGGGCTTCGGTGCCTTGGGAGCCATGCCCGCGCCGGAATCCATCAGGCCGATGCCGCTCGCGTCGCTGCGACCACCACCGGTCCCGCCCGCGACGGAGCCACCCTTGGGGAGATCGTCACCGAGGTTCATGCTCGACCCGCCGGCGGCGCTGTCGCTGAGCTTGATGTCGTCGAGGTGCAGATCATCGTCGCCGCCGGAGAGAAGGTCGATCGACTCGACCTTGAACATGATCTTCTCCTTGTCACGGAACTCCTGGAGCTGACCCGAGCGGGCCATGGCCATGACCTCGTCGGTGCTCTTGCCGAGCTTCTGGGCGGCTTCCTCGAGCGTGTAGAACAACTTCATGTCGGGCTCCGTGAAGAGTGGGAGTGACCACATGCGCTCCGACCCGTCGGGTCGGGGCGACTCCTTTGGACAACAGTTAGAGTAGGAGTATCACGCGTGAGCCGCAAGGGAAGCGAACCATGGCTGGCAGAGCGGATTGAGCGCTGGTTCGCCAAGGCCGCCCGCCCGCTTCCGTGGCGATCGAGGCGCAGCGGCTGGCGGGCCTTCGTCTCCGAAGTCATGCTCCAGCAGACGCAGGCGTCCCGCGTCGCCGAGCGGTTTGCGGACTTCATGCGCCGCTTTTCCAGCCCCACCGCGATGGCGATGGCGACGGAGCAGGAAGTCCTCGCGGCGTGGCAGGGGCTCGGCTACTACCGTCGGGCGCGGCTCCTTCGCCGTGCGGCCATCCAGATTGTGAAGGAACATGGCGGCCGCGTGCCCCGCTCGGCGGAGCTCCTGCGCGAGCTTCCCGGCGTCGGGCGTTACACCGCGGGAGCGATTGCGAGCACGGCGTTCGGAGCGCGTGAAGCGATCTGCGACGGCAATGTGACACGCGTCATTCTGCGATTGCGCGGAGCGCCGCTGGCGCTGCGGGAGCCGCGCGCCCAGGCCCTCGCATGGCGCGAAGCGGAGGAACTCGTGCGCTGCGCGACAAACCCGGGGGTGCTCAATGAAGGTCTCATGGAGCTCGGCGCGACGATCTGTACTCCGCGACAGCCGCGCTGCGGAGCGTGCCCGGTGCGGGACGGTTGCACGGCGCTCGAGCAGGGCAAGGTCGATGAGATTCCGCGGCCACCGAAGCGGCGCACAGTGCGCCTCGAGCGAGTCGACACCACGGTGGTCACCGATTCACGGCGAACACGCGTGCTGCTCCAGCAGCGCAAGCCCGATGGCATGTGGGCTGCCATGTGGGAGACTCCCGAAGGCGTGTTCGGCGAAGCGCAGCGCGTCGGACACCTGCGACACCTCACCACGCATCGCGACTTTCGCATTCAGGTGCACGCGCTTGCAGTTTCGACCGTCTCCAGGGCCGGAGCGCCGGAAGTCGCGCTCAAAGGCCGCTGGATCGCCCGGGCGCAGCTTCATCGCATTCCCATGTCGAACGCCACGAAACGCGTGCTGGAGCTGGCGCTTCCGCCCTCAGGCGACCGCGCGGCGCGTGCCCGGTGAGGGCTGCGTGCGCGGGTGAAGGGGACCGCCAGTGGTGTCCTCGGGCGGTTCGCCCTCACCGTCGTCATCAGCACCGGAGGTCGATGGATACGCCACGCGCCCGTGATAGATCGAGCCGAGGCTCTTGGCGATCGACTCTTCAAGAGTGCGGAGCTGGCGGAAGGTGAGCGGGCAGTCGTCGAACTGGCCGTCCTCGAGGCGGCGTCGAATGATCGTGTGGACGAGCTGCTCGATGCGCGCGGGCGTCGGCTCGGCGAGCGTGCGGGTGGCGCTCTCCACGGCGTCGCAGATGAGAAGGATCGCCGCCTCGCTCGTCTGGGGGCGGGGGCCGGGATAACGCCAGGCGCTCTCGTCGAGTTCGACGGGCTCGTCCGCGTCGCGCGAGGCGCGGCGCTGCGCCTCATGAAAGAAGTACTCAACCAGCGTCGTGCCGTGGTGGGCTTCGATCATGTGGCGAATCGCCTTTGGCAGGCGATACTCGGCGGCGAGCTCCACGCCATCCTTCACATGCCCGATGATGACAAGCAGGCTCATGGCCGGCGTGAGTCGATCGTGTCGGTTCTGTCCGCCGACCTGATTCTCCACGAAGTACTCGGGCTTGTTCATCTTGCCGATGTCGTGGTAGAGCGCGCCGACATAGGTGAGCAATCCATCGGCACCGATCGCTTCGGCGGCGGCCTCAGCGATGTTGGCCACCTGGAGCGAGTGGGTCCAGGTGCCCGGCGCCTTCTCCTGGAGCTGTCGCAGCAGCGGCTGCCGTGGATCGCGAAGCTCGGCGAGCGTGAGACCGGTGACGACGCCGAAGGTGCGTTCCATGCTGGGCAGCGCACCGATCAGCAGGAATCCCGTCAGGAAGGTGCCCCCGGCGGCAAAGACCGCGGCACCGATGACCTGCATGACGCCACCGCCCCCGAGCGGTGTGTGCACCAGCTCCACGAACGCGAAGGCAAGCGCGCCGACACCGGCGGTCAGGGCCGTCGCTCGCACCAGTGCCGAGCGGTGTCGGACATCGCGCAGAAGCGCCACATAGGTCACCGCGGTCAGGAGCGATGCGAGCACGAAGCCAAGCGGCTCCTCGAGGGCGAGAGCAAGGAGCGAGGTCTGGGCCGCCGCAGTCACGATCGCCGTTCGGCGGTCATAGAGGAGCGCCACGCTTGACGCAGCAAGGAGCGTGACGCTGATCGCGATGAGTCCTTCGAAGCGAGGGAAGCTGGCGGAGACGACCACCGCGACGAGCAACATCACCAGCATGCCCAACAGGAGCAGCGACAGCTTTGCGATGTCTCCGAGCAGCGTGGGCCGGAAGATGGCCAATCCAACGCAGAGCGCTCCGGCGAGGAGTGCGCAGAGCCCGAGGAGTCCCACGGAATTGGTCCAGCGATTGACAACCGGAGTTCGCGCAAAGGTCTGAGCGCGCTCCTCATCGAGCCGCTGAATCCGCTCGCGCGTGATTGGATCGCCGGGCATGCCGATCACTTCGCCGCGGGGGTGCGCCTGCATGACCGGTTCGACTGCGGCGGCGGCGGCCTCGGCCCGCGCGAGGGTCGCGACCTCGTCGAAGCGCAGGGTCGGCTGCGGATCCGAGAGGAGCGCGCGCACGACGATCGGGGCGACTTCGGTGGCAAACCCTGCCTCGGCTGCGATCTTCAGCAGACTCTCGCGGAAGCGAGAAGGATCTCCGTCGGGCAACTGAATCGCGGCATTGCCGATGGGGACGCTCTGCGTGTGCTGATCCTGCGATCCGTGCGAGATGACCACTTCGCGGCCGGCGGCGGTCGCAAAGCGCTGGAACTCGTCGCGCGCAAGGAGCGGCATTCGGCCCGAGATTGAGGTGATGAACGACTCCGCGGCGACCCGCCACGCCGTCGTCGGGCCGCGCTCGTCCTGGTGTGCCTGGAGCAGGAGCAGCGAGCGATCATCCAGTCCGAAGGTCTCGATGAGCGACGCGTCCACCTCCGACACCGAGGTCTTCCCGGCGACCGCCTGCGGCAGTCCCTCGATTGTCGCGCGGAGCGACTCGAGGTACGAACGATTGACGACATAGAGGCGCGGCGCGATGCGCCGGGCGAGCTCGCGCTCCTGGCGTGTGAGCGCCTCGTTCTCAAGCTGGTAGTCGACCCGGTTGAGGAGCGGCTCGGTGAGGATTCGCCCTTCGACCCAGCGGGACTGCTGGCGAGACCAATCGCAGAGCACCCAGGCCACGATGGCGAAGATCGCGGCGACGGCCGTCGTCTGCACCACGGCCGGGCTGCGGACCCAGGCGCGGTCGACACCCAGCTTGCGTCGGATTTCACTCCTTCGACTGATGGGCCCCTCGGGTCGGTTTGCCCGTTCCTCGCTTGCCATGGGGTGGTGGTGGCCGCATCTGAAGGCGGCGGCTCAAGTTGCGTAAAGTGTAGCATCGACCATCATGGCGACCCGGATTCCACTCCTTCTCCTCATTGCGGCGTGGCTCTTTGCAGTCGCCGGTTGCACGCCGGCCAGACCGCCCCAGGCGACCTATAACGATCCGTCGCATCACGATCTGTACCCGGCGAATCTCGTGCTGACGCCGCAGCAGGATGAGCAGGTTCTGGCCCTGATGCGCGAAGCGATCCCGCCGACCGGGCCGTCGGAACTCCGGCCCGCGCGCTATGGCGTGCGGTGGTTCGATGTGCTTCCGGCGGCGAAGTGGGGCGTGAGCACCCAGTCGATGGCGGTCATGACGAGTGAGCTTCAGCCTGCCACGACGCTGCCCGATGGTTCGGAGAAGCCTGAGCAGTGGATCATTGCCATCATCACCGCGGCGGATGATCCCGTGACGCTCACAGTCACGCGCGAGCCTCCGCCTCGAATCTACAGCGCGAAGGTGGTGGCCGGCCTGTTCGGCGATCGAAGCGATCTCGAGGCGGTGGTGATCCGTGAGTTCGACGCGGCGATGCGTCTCTACGGCGCGAAGCGCCTGCCGGCCGGGTTCGATGATTGAGGATGAGACTGTCGGACTCCTTTGAGACAGTTGGAGCGTTGACCGGCGGTGCTTCCATCTGGCTCAGGAGCCAAGGGGGCCATGGAGGGCTCACGAGAGTGACGAAGCTGCAGACTCCGTGTCGGAGTGAAGCGCAAGGTCATCACATGCGCGTAGCAATGGCTCTGAGCTGAACCGTGTTGGCGTCGCGCATTGCATTCACGCGTCGAGGTTTTCTTGTTGACCGATGCCGGAATGTGGTTTTCCTCTGCGTTGTGCCAGCCGCGATCCGGGCCATGTCGCGGCATGAAGTTGGCTTCCGGTCCGGGCAGAGTGCATTGACTGCGGCATGAGGCTGCTCGAAGGCTCATGAGCATCACAGACGGCGGTCGGGCGGGAGCTCTGCCGTTCGACTGCCGACGGCCGAGTGAGTTGAGTTCGGGAATCTGACTGATGCACGGCGAGTTGAAGGGAGTAATGGTGTGAGGAACTTGATCAGTTCAAGTCGCTGGCTTTCCGCTCGCCAGCCCACGGCCGTCGTGCCAGTTCTGACGATGGCCCTATCCATCGTCGGTCCCGCCTGTGCCCAATGCACCTATGAGTTGAAGACTTGGAGTCCATGGAACTGCGGAGGAATCTGGGGCACCGAGTCGTATCAAGCCTTGGGCCTGGACAATGTCGAAGGTTGGTGCGGACACCGGCACGCCTGCTTCCCATCCGAGGCCCAGCTTCCTGTTTACTGCCCTCCGGGTGGCGTGCCTCAGGAGCTTCCGTTGCCACCTGGGGCGGGCCCGAACGGTGCGCACTCGGTGGCGGTCAATGACTTCGGCATGGTCGTCGGCACCTCATTCCAAGGACCGAATGGAACGATTCAGATGGGCTGCATCTGGAAGCCCGACGGGACCGTCGCGACGATTCCGCCGCTTGATGGTGGTTGGATGAGCAAGCCCTATGCCGTGAACAACTCGGGCATCATTGCAGGAATGTCGATGTCCTGGCCCTGCGTGTGGGCCAACGGCGAGGCGATCGTCATTCCGATTCCTGATGGCGTGCTGTCGGGCGGCTACGCCACGGACATCAGCGACAGCGGATTTGTGGTGGGCGAGTATGGTCATCACTCCAACAGCTCATTGCGCGGATTCCGCTGGCGGGATGGAGAGTTCGAGGTGCTTGAGCCAGCGGTGTCGTACACGGTGTGTCGTGCCCGCGGCGTGAATGATTCGGGCGTGGCGGTGGGTGCATCACAGAAGTACAACAATGGCGTGTGGGTTGGGTCAGTCGCGGCAGTTTGGACGAAGGACGAGGTGATCGCCCTGCCGTCTCTGCCGGGGCACCCTTTCAGCTACGCCATGAGCATCAACTCGAGTGGTGGCATCATCGGCGGGCGTGACCTGGCGCTCATCCTCGGAGAGTGGACAGGGTCGCGGTGGGCGGCCGCTTCACGAATGCCCGAGTCGCCGCGACCGAGCCAGGGATCGGTGTGTGAGGACGCGCGGCGAATGACGAGCAAGCGAGACGGGCTTGAGCGAAGCCGCCTAGCGAATCTCGACGCGGTCTGCGAAGCCGGAGCCAGCGCGCACTCTTCAACAGTGTCGAAGGTCTAGAGTGCCTGCACCCGCGCGGTCGCGCTGGCGCGGCACGGCCATTCACGGCGCGCCTAGGCCGACACCGCTTCGCGCAGCACCTCGAAGAGTCGCGCCACGCGCAGCATCCGATGCTCTTCGAAGGCGGGTGCCTGGAGCTGGAGACCGACGGGCAGGGGGCGACCGTTGCGCTCGGCGAACCCGGCGGGCATGGACATGCCGCAGATCCCCGCGATGTTCGCATTCACGGTGTAGACATCGCAAAGGTACATCGACAGTGGATCGCTGCGCTCGCCGACCCGGAAGGCCGGTGTGGGACTCGTGGGACCGATGATCACATCGCAGCGGGCGAACGCCTCGTCGAACTCCCGCTTGATGAGGCGCCGCACGCGCAGTGCCCGGTTGTAGTACGCGTCGTAGTAGCCCGAACTCAGCACATAGGTGCCCAGCATGATGCGTCGCTGCACCTCGTCACCGAAACCCTCGGCGCGTGAGCGTGCGTAGAGATCGATGAGCTCATCACCCGGCCGCATCGCCGCCCGGTGGCCGTAGCGGATGCCGTCAAAGCGAGCGAGATTCGAACACGCCTCGGCGGGTGCGATCACATAGTAGGTGCTGACTCCGATGTCGGTGAGCGGCAGATCGACCGGCACGATCTCGGCGCCAGCGCTGCGGAAGCGCTCGATCGCGTCGGTGATGACGCGATTCACCTCGGGGTCGTTCGCGTCACTCATGTAGGCGCTGGGAAGACCGATGCGGAGCTTCGCCGGTGGTTCGTCGAGTCCGCGCGTGAAGTCCTCGGCGGGGTGATCGGCGCTCGTCGAGTCGCGCGGATCGATGCCCGTGATCGCCGTCAGCACGAGCGCGGCGTCGCGCACCGAGCGTGTGAAGGGCCCGATCTGGTCGAGGCTCGAACCGAACGCGACCAATCCGAAGCGGCTCACTCGTCCGTATGTGGGCTTCACACCCACACACCCGCAGAGCGCCGCGGGCTGGCGGATGCTTCCACCGGTGTCCGAACCCAGGGCGATCGCCGCGAGGTCCGCCGTGACGGCGGCGGCGCTGCCACCACTCGAACCGCCCGGAACTCGCTCGGGGTCCCATGGATTCCGCACCGGGCCCCACGCGCAGTGCTCGGTGGATGACCCCATCGCGAACTCATCGAGATTCGTCTTGCCGATCACGATGGCGCCCGCGGCATGGAGTCGCTCGACGACCGTCGCATCGAAGGGCGAGCGATAGTGCTCCAGCATCTTCGAACTGCATGTGGTTCGGCCGAGTCGCGTGGCGATGTTGTCCTTGATCGCCACCGGCACGCCGGCCAGCAGGCCCGGGTCGCCGCCATGCTCGAGGCGCTCGTCGATCTGTCGTGCGCGCTCAAGCGCTTCCTCGCGGAAGACCTCGTGGTAGGCATTCAGGACGGGGTTCGCGCTCTCGATGCGACGCAGGTGCGCTGCGACGATCGCCTCGGCGCTGGTTGAGCGACTTCGAATCGCGTCGCGGATGCTGGTCGCATCCGGCGCATCGGCCGAGGGCGGCGCAAAGTCGATCATGGGTCAGTCGCCCTCCGCGAGCACCCTGGGAACAGCAAGGAAGCGCCCCTCGGTGGCGGGTGCATTCATGAGAAGGTCATCGAGCGGCATCGGCGGAGCGATCTCATCCTCGGCCAGGCGATTGGAGGTTTCGAAGGGATAGGCCATCGGCTCGACGCCATCGACGGCGATGGCGTTCACCTTGGCCACATGTTCGAGGACGCCGGCAAGTTGCGTGCGATAGGCGTCGATGCGTTCCTTGGAGAGTTCCAAACGGGCCAGTCGGGCGACATGGGCCACGGCCTCGACAGAGAGCGGTTCACGCTGCATGGCGTCGAGTGTAGCCTTCACAAGGGCGTCGCCCGGCTTGCGACACCCTCCCGAGCGTGGGCGCGGAATGATCGAAGCCATCCGCCCCGTTCGTGCGAATGATTCCTTCCATGGCGCCTCCGCTCCTCACTCGGTCGAAGCTCACCGCCCTTGGTCTGGCGGCGGGCGTTCTGCTGGTGGGCGGCGCCATCTCGGCGATGCTCGTGGCGACCCGTTCCCGACCTGAGCAGAAGGGGCTCGACGCGATCGTGCCGCGCGCGGTGGTGATTCACCTCGACGCGATCGAGGTGCAGCCGAGCTTTCAGGGCTTTGGCGTCGCTGCCGCCTTCACCCGCGCCGATGTGCCCAGTCGAATCTCGTCGACGGTGCTTCATGTGCCCGACTCGATCCTCGCGGGAGCGCCGGTCTCCGCAGGTCAGGTGCTGGTCGAACTTGATCCGCAGGATGCGCTCAGGCAACTCGAATCGGCGACGCAGCAGATTGCCATGCTCGATGCCCAACTCCTGCAATTGGCCACCGAGGAGGCGTCGCTGGTCAAGCAGGTCGCGCTCGCGGAAGAGGACGCCGCACTCGCGAAGGCGGACCTCGATCGCGTGCGGTCGGCGAGCGACGCAGGCGCCGCACGGGAGCGTGAAGTCGATCGGGCCCGGCAGGCGGTGCTCGCGGCGGAGCGATCGACGGTCATCCTTCGGGAGCGCCTCGCGGCAATCCCGGCTCGCCGCGGGCTTCTCGAGGCGCAGCGCGGAGCGCAAGAGGCGCTGCGACTTCAAGCCGTGACTGATGTCGACCGCTGTCGCATCGAAAGTCCCGTCGGCGGCATCATCCAGCGTTTCGACCTCAAGCCTGGTGAGATGGTTCGAGCGGGCGATCTTGTCGCTCGTGTGATCGACTCGACGCGGATCGAGGTGCCGCTGCAACTTCCCGCAGGCGTCAGGCCTTTGGTGCGCGTGGGCGACGAGGTTGAGTTCCGGAGCACCGATCGACGGGAGATGAAGTGGCGCGCCGAGGTCTCGCGCATCGCCCCCGAGGACGATCAGCGCAACCGCACCTTTACCGTGTGGGCGGAGCGGGTGCAGGATCCCTTCGCCTTTGATGCGATTGCGCCGGGCATGTTCATCGAGGGCATCGTGACCAGTTCGCAGCGCGAGCGTCTCACGGTGGTGCCCCGTCGCGCGATTCGTGCGGATCGAGTCTTCATCGTCAACGATGGACGCGTGCAGCATGTCGACATCCAGGAAGCGTTCCCCGTCAGCGGACCGTTTCCCGGCGCCGAGGTCTCCGATCGGGAGTGGGTCGCCCTTCGCAGTGGACCGCCTCCCGGAAGCGTGGTGGTACTCGACGCCGCCCGGGTGCTTCCCGACGGAGGGCGCATCGAGGCGGTCGCCCCCTCGGCGGGTCGGCGCCCGGAGCCCGCGCCGTGAATGTCATTGGCTTCTTCGCGCGGCGCCCCGTGCCCGTCGGGTTGATGACCGCGACGCTGGTGATCGGCGGCCTCTGGTCGGCGCTGACCATTCGCCGCGAGTTCTTCCCCGAGCTTGAACCGGACATGGCGCGCGTCGCCATGCCCTATCCCGGGGCCACGCCCGAAGAGGTCGAGGAGTCGATTGCGCGCAAGGTCGAGGATGCCCTCGCGGACATCGAGGAAGTCGATCGCATCGAGACGACGGTCTTCGAGAACGGCGGCAGCGTCGTCATCAAGTTCATCGACGGTGCCGACCTGCGCAAGCGCGTCGATGACATCCGAAGTGCCATCGCGGCGCTTCAGGATCTTCCTGAAGAGGCCGACCGGATCACCGTCTCGGAGTTCGAACCGAACCTACCGGTGATCCAGCTCGCGCTCTCGGGCGAAGTGGGCGAAGAGGCCCTGAAGAGGGGCATGCGTCGGATCGCTGATGACCTTCGGGCGCTGCCGGGCATGGGGCAGGTGCGCGTCTCGGGCGTGCGCGACTACGAAATCCGCATTGATTGCGACCAAGGCAAGCTCATCCAGCATGGCATTCCCATCACGCGCGTAGCCGATGCGGTGAACGCGTGGATGCGAAAGATTCCCGGCGGCCGCATTCGCACGCCCGATGGCGATCTCAATGTGCGCACGATCGGTGCCGAGGAGCGGGCGGCGACGATTCAACAGATCGTCCTCAAGGCCGACCCTGACGGCAGCATGGTCCGCGTGGGCGATGTCGCGCGCGTGCGCGAGGACTTTGTCGACATCGACTACGACTATCGCTTCAACGGGCGGCCTGCGGCGGGGCTCATCGTCTTCAAGGTCGGGAACGAGGACGCGATCCGCATCGCCGAACTTGTCCGCGGCTATGTGGCTGGTCGCCGAGGCGAGCCGCTCACGGCCGGGTTTGGCGACTGGGCGCGCGGGAGCCCTCGAAGAATCGGCTACGAGGCCGGCCGCGCCGTGCAGGAGCCACTGCCCGGAGAGCTGACCACGCACAATGAACTCGCTCGCATCATCGAGGGGCGCCTCGAGCTGCTCACTCGTAATGCGCTCCAGGGTGCGGCGCTCGTCTTCATCTGCCTCATGCTGGGCATCCAGTGGCGCGCGGCCTTCTGGGTCATGGTCGGAATCGGCGTGGCCGTCGGCGGCACGCTTCTGGGCATGCAGCTCGCGAATGTGACCCTCAACCTGCTCACCATGTTCGGCCTGTTGGTGGTGCTCGGCATGCTGGCCGATGACGCCATCGTGGTGAGCGAGAACATCGAGCGCACCTATCGGGAAGGAGCCTCGCCCGAGGATGCCGCCGAACATGGAACGCGGCGAGTCTTCTGGCCGATCGTCGGCAGCGTCTCGACCACCATCGTCGCCTTCCTTCCGCTGGCGATGGTGAAGGGCCGCATCGGGGAGATGCTGGGAGCCCTGCCGTGGGTCGTGGCGATTGCGCTCGCCATGAGCGTGCTTGAGGCAACCACCATGCTTCCGCGGCACATGGCGTCGGGCCTTCAACACATGGCGGAAGGTCGTGGGGCGCGAATCGATCGTCTGCTCGGTCGCTGGACGCGCTGGCGTGAGTCGATCGGTTGGCCGCGGTTGATCGGCTTCTACGGGACGCTGGTCGAACAGTGCGTCCGCCACCGCTATGTCACCACCGCGGCGGCGATCGCGCTCTCGATGATCAGCCTCGCCATGGTCGCGGGAGGTCGAGTGACCTTCACCTTCCTGCCCGCCGACGACTCGGAGAACATGGTGGTCGACTTCCGCCTCCCCATGGGCTCGAGCATCGAGCAGACGCGCGCGTTCGCTCGCCGCGTGGAGATTGCAGCGCAGGGCCAGCCCGAAGTGAAGGCGGTCATCGCGCAGGTCGGCGTGCGCACGAACTTCGAGACTTCTCTCGCCGAAGATGCGGCGAGTCATGTGGGACAGATCTTTCTGGAGCTGACACCGGTTGAGTCGCGCGAGCGCCGCTCGAGCGAGGTGATCGACGCGATTCGCACGGCCCTCGGCAGCGTCGATGAGACGGAGTCATTCAGATTCACGGAGATCTCCGGCGGGCCGGGCGGCGCCGACATCACGCTGGAGGTGCGCAGCGAGGATTCCGGCGAGGTGCGCGCTGTCGCCGATGCCATCAAGCTGCGGCTCACCGCGTTCACCGGCGTTCAGGACATCGCCGATGACAGCTTCGCCTCGCAGCCCGAGCTGCGCGTCTCCATTCGGCCCGCGGCGGCGGCGCTGGGGTTCACTCCCGCCGAGGTCGCGCGTCAACTCCGCGGCTCACTCTTCGGATTGGACGCCCATGTCTATTCGGCGGAGCGCGAGGACATTGATGTCCGCGTCCGACTTGATGAGAACAGTCGGCGTCGCGCCGCGATGGTGCAGGACCTTTGGCTCATCAGCCCCACGGGTCAGCGCGTGCCTCTGAAGGAAATTGCCGAGGTGCGTCGCGCCACGGGATTTGCGGCCATTCGTCGCATCGATCGCGAGCGCACGGTGACCGTGACTGCGGATTGCATCACCGGCGTCAGCCCCGAGGAGATCATGCGTGAACTGCGGCCGCAGATCGCCGAGATCCTCGCCGCTCACCCCGAGGTGCGGGTGCGGGATGGTGGCCGCCAGAAGGACCTGAACGAAGCATTCTCGACGCTGCCATCAGCGGCGATGGCGGCGTTCGCGATGATCTATGTCATCCTCGCGTGGCTCTTCTCAAGCTATGTGCAGCCGTTCGCCGTCATGATGGCCATTCCCTTCGGCATCATCGGGGTGGTGTGGGGGCACCTCTTCCTCGGCTTCGATCTCACCTTCCTGAGCATCATCGGTTTCGTGGCGCTGGCGGGAGTCGTGGTGAACAACTCGCTGATCCTCGTCGACTTCGCGAACGCCGGGAGGCGCGACGGGCTCTCCCTTCAGGACGCGCTCATCCAGGCGGGACGCAAGCGCCTGCGACCGATTCTGCTGACGACGACCACAACGGTCCTCGGTCTTTCGCCGCTCATCCTCGAGACGAGCTTCCAGGCGCGGTTCCTCATCCCGATGGCCATCAGTCTCTGCGGCGGATTGATCAGTTCCGCCTTCCTGACGCTGCTGCTTCTTCCCGCGATTCTCATGATCTTCGATGACATCAGGAAACTTCCGGCGCGGCTGCTCGGCGTATCTTCTCCACCATGACGGAGCGAGCTCGCAAGGGACCCGTGGCCGGGATCGATCTCGGCGGCACGAACATGAATGTCGGCATCGTCGATGACCGGGGCAAGGTCATCGGGCGCTGCAAGCGCAAGACGAAGGCGGTGGATGGCAAGGAGTCGGTGATTGCGCGGCTGGTCGAAGCGATCGATCGTGCAACCTCCGAGGCGGGGCTTTCGCGCAGTCAACTCGCGGCCGTCGGCGTCGGGGCGCCGAGTGCGATCGACATGGCGCGGGGCGTGATGCTGAATGCGGGCAATCTCGGGTGGAAGAATGTGCCTCTGCGGGACATCCTCTCGAAGCGCCTCGCCCGGCCGGTGGTGGTGGACAACGATGTGAATGTGGCGGCGTGGGGCGAGCATGTGCATGGCGCAGGCCGCGGGCGCGGCGACATGCTCGCGGTGTGGGTGGGCACCGGCATCGGCGGCGGGCTTGTGCTGAACGGCAAGCTGTGGCGCGGACCGCTCTCGACGGCGGGAGAGATCGGCAACTCCATCCTGCTGCCGATCAACTCGCCCGGGCGGCGCAGTGTCGAGGAGCATTGCTCGCGCACGGCCATGGTCCGCGCCATGGAGACCTTGCTCGGCTTCTATCCGAACTCCATGCTGCACGAGTTCATTCAGTCGAAGAATGGGCGCGAACCGCTTGATCGCGCGATCGGTTCGAGCGTGATCGCCGAGTGCTATGCGAAGGGCGATGCGCTCGTCCGCCGCGTGGTCGATGGCGCCGCCGATCTCCTTGGCGTGGCGATTGCCAATGCCGTCACCTTGCTCTCGATTCCCACGGTGATCCTCGGGGGCGGCGTGACGGAAGCGCTTGGCAAGACTTGGATCGCGCGCGTGCGCGACTCCTTCGAAGAGCATGTCTTCCCCCAGTCGCTCCGGCAGGTGAACATGGTGGCAAGCACGCTCGAGGATGACGCGGGCATTCTCGGCGCCGCAATGCTCGCGCGCGATCCGGCGATGACGAAGGCGTAGGGCGCACGATGCAGCGCTCTTCAAGCGCTCAACGAAGGCGCGACGCAGGCGGGGCATCGCGCGGGGCGACGGAGACCGCGAGCCCGGGAACCAGGCGCTGCAACCTCGTTCGGTAGTGCGGCAGGAAGCCTCGCTCCGTCTCCGTGTGTCCGGCAAGTATGACATCGCAGCCCCGCGCGACGGCTTCGAGGCGCTCATGGTGCTTCATCTCGCCAGTCACGAAGAGCGTGCAGCCCAAGTCAATCGCGCGAGGAACGAGCGATCCCCCGGAGCCCGGGCAGAGGCCCACGCGCCGATGCTCGAGCCGGTTCGCTCGTGCGGACTTCGATCGGGTTCCAAGTCTCAGGCGTCGATGGTCGCCCGGGCGATCGGCTCGAATCACCTCGATGGCGGCGGGCGCCACGCGCAGGTGCCGAGCGAGTCGCATGCCGATCTCGTCGGTCGTGCGAGCGGTGGTCATCTCGAGCACTCGACCATGGCCCTCCCGCAACGAAGGTCGTGCGGCCAGCGAGAAGATCTCGATGGGCGGCTCTTCGTAGGGATGGGCTGCGCGCAGCGCGGCGATGACACCGGGCAAGGCCGCGGCCGATGAGACCATCTCCAGCCTCGACTCCTCGACGCGCTCGAGGCGCCCGCGCGACCCGACGCGCGGGTTGCTCGTGGCATCGCCTTCAAAGGAGCCCGTGCCGCGAACTTCGAACGCGCAGCGGGAGTACTCGCCGATTCGCCCGGCGCCCGCGAGGCTCATCGCATCGCGGATTCGATCGACAGCGGCCGATGGCGCCTTGGTCACAACCATGCGGCTCTCACCCGATGGCAAGGACTCCGCCGCTTCAATCGGCAGGAGCGCACCTTCGCCGACACCCAGCGAGAGCCAGTCGGTGACGCCATCGGCGACGGCATCAAGGGCGGTGTGTGGAGAGATCACCGCGGCGAGCGATCGCGCGGCGCGCAGGATCAAGGCGCCGCGCGGATCAGGCCCGGCCACTCGGCGAAGCGGCTCGAAGATGGGCGGGTGATAGGCGATCACGGCCGTCTCACTTCCTCTGGTGGCCGCGGCATCGCCGATGACGGCCTCGGTCAGGTCGATGGTGAGGACCACCTTCCGCACGGGGGAGCGAGGATCGCCAATGAGGAGTCCCACATTGTCCCACTCCGCCGCAAGACGGAGGGGACTGATGCGTTGGACGGCTTCAAGCAGCGAAGCGACAGTTCCAGCGCCCCGTGCCACGGTTCGCTTCCTTCGGATCGGCATGGGCGCGATGGTACCGATCGGAGCGCCGCCCGCGTGGTCGTGGTAGCGTCATGTCTGCGGTCTCGGGTCCGCAGGCCACGGAACGAAGCAGTCGTCTTGGAACCACTCGACGAGGTCGATCTTGCCGCCTGCGTGGCCGGAGATGGCGCCGCGTGGGATCTCTTCGTCCATGCCGCCGCTCCGCTGGTGGTGGCTGTCATTCGTCGCGCATGCAGAGGTCGAGCGGACGAGGTCGAGGACCTCGCCCAGGAAGTCTTCGTGCGCCTGCTGCGGGACGACGCGCGGCTCCTGAGAGCCTTCGATCCGGCGCGAGCGAGGCTCTCCTCCTACCTCGTCGTCATTGCTCGAAGCGTGGCCATCGAGAAGCTCCGCCGCAAGCGTCTGCCGATGGCTGGCGGCGAAGTGGAGGGCTGCGCGGACTCGATCGCCGCAGCGCGGGACACGGTTGAGCGCGATGCGACCGAGGAAGTGTCGCGCCTGCCCCTTGACGCGCTCTCCGAGCAGCAGCGCCGGGTTCTCGAGCTGATGCACCGGGAGGGGTGCTCGGTGCCGGAAGTCGCCCGACGCCTCGGGGTTGCCGAACAGACGGTTCGCAGTGCCCATCACAAGGCCGTTTCCCGGCTGCGCAGGCTTCTGGGGGTCGATGGGGAGTCCCGGAATCCCGCGAGTGATCCCGGACCCGGGGATGTTTAGTCCCATGCACGCATACCTGAGAACGGAGTCCCCATGAGGAGTCGCCCCAAGTCAATGCACAGCCCGCAGCCACCAATCGGATGCCCCCATCCGATCGAACTGGCGGCCTTCTGTGATGGCACGCTCGAACAGGAGCGGGCCGGCGCGGTGGCGCTTCATGTGGCGGAGTGCTCCATGTGCGGCGCCATTCTCACCGGTGGCGCGGCATGGGAGTTGGAAGATGATCGAAGCAACGCGCTCCACCCGGCGTCCGTCGAGGAGCGGGCGCTGGTGGAGCGCGTGGCGCGGCGTGCGCAGGCGCTGATGGCGCCGGAGTCGCTGCCGTTCACGGTGAGCGCAGCCGCGCGATCGTCCCCGGCTGCGGGCCGACGGTCGCGGAGCGCATGGAACGCGATTGCGGCGGCAGCATCCCTCGCAGCGGCGGTGGTCGGCTGGCAAGTCGCGCCGCTCCTCGCGGGCCGCGCGACGGTTGCGCCTGGTGACTTCGTCGCCAGGTCGGTCACGGGGAACATCGACGCAGATGAATCAATGCAGGTGGCTGGCACCGTCGGTCAGGAATCGAATCGCGCGGTGAGCACCGACGATTCGATGGACATCGCCGCGGTGCTGGTGACCTTCGGTCTCTTCGAGGAACTCGACGCCTTCGAGTTCTTCGGGTCGGGTGAGTCAAGGAGCGAATCATGAGTGCAGTGCATGGTGGTCGTGAGCGGCGGGATCGACTTCTCGCCGTCTCGGTGGTCTTCAATCTTGCGGTCCTGTTTGGCGTCGCTTATGCGAGCCAGGATGGCGTCGGCGGGCCGGCTGATCCTGGCGCACGGGCACCCGGCGAGCGAGCTCGCGGCGACGGTCGCCCTCCGCGTGAGGGTGGGCCGTGGCGTGGCGAGGGCGAGCGCCCGGTCCGCGCGTGGATGGAGCGTCGAGCGGCGCAGGCTCGCGGCGCGGATGGTGATGATGGCGAGCGCCGCGGTCGGCGCGGGCCCGATGGTCCCGGCGGTCCAGCGGGTCCAGGTGGGCCCGGCGGAGTGCGCGGTCCCGGCGGTCCGGGCGGCTCCGGCGCAGGATTCATGGCGGGCCCCGGCGGCGGCGGTCCCCTGATGGGCATTGAGCGCGTCGCCGAACGCCTCGACCTGAACGAGACGCAGCGCCAGCAGCTCAAGCAGATTCACGACGACCGTATCGCCCAGATGCAGTCGATCGACGAGCGATCGCGCGAGGCCCGTCGAGCCATGTTCGAAGCGCTCACCTCGGGGGAGGCGAGCGGAGCCAAGCTGCGTGAGCTCGCTGAGAAGGAACTCAGTGTCGAGCGTGAGCGCCGCATGGCGCAGATCGACCTCTTCGAGCGATTCCGAACGATCCTCACGCCGGAGCAGCGCGTTCAGCTGCGCGATGAGATGCGACGGTTCACGCCCCCGGGTGGCCCTCGGCCCGCGCGTGGCGAGGGCGACGATTCCCGACCCGAGCGCGGGCCTCGTGGCGATCGCGATGGTGATCCGCGGCCCGAGCGCGGTCCGCGCGGTGAGCGGGGCGGCCGACCGGCGCCTCCGCCAGTGGATTGATCCAACGGGGGCCCCGCGGGTTCAATGAACACCCGATCGAGCGTGGCGCCAGGGAGCGTGTCCCGGCGCCACGCTCGTTTTCATCGGGCGCGCGTTCACGGCGCACCGCCAGGGAACAGTCTCGCGCGACTTCCGTCAGAGCACTTCGGCGGCGAGGCTCGCCAGCTCGCTGCGCTCCGTCCGACTCATCGTCACATGGCCCGCAATGCGCTGGCCCTTCATGCGCTCGATGAGATGGGAGAGTCCGTTGCTTGCGGCATCGAGGTAGGGGTTGTCGATCTGCCCGATGTCACCGGCGAGCACAATCTTGGTGCCCTCGCCAACGCGGCTCACGATCGTCTTCACTTCATGCGGCGAGAGGTTCTGCGCCTCATCCACGATCATGAACTGGTGGGGAATGCTGCGACCTCGGATGTAGGTCAGTGGCTCCATGACCAGCTTGCCGCCGGCGACAAGCTGATCCATGCGCTGCTCCGCCGTGCGACTGTCGGCATCCGTACCGCCGCCACCGCGCGTCGAGAGGAGGTAGGCCACATTGTCGAAGACCGGCTGCATCCAGAGGGAGAGCTTCTCATCCTTGTCGCCGGGCAGGTAGCCGATGTCGCGCCCGAGCGGCATGATGGGCCGCGCCACCAGCAGCTTGTCGAACCGTTCTTCTCTGAACACCTTCTGCATGCCTGCGGCGATCGCGAGCAGCGTCTTGCCCGTGCCGGCGGGACCGATCAATGAAACGAGCTTGACCTCGTCATCGAGCAGGAGGTCGAGCACCATCGTCTGCTGGACATTCCGCGCCATCACGCCGTAGACCGGCTTACGCGGACCCGTCACGGGAATGACATGACCGGTGTCGGCCAGCACGCGCGCGAGCCCGGAATGGCCCTCGTCGTTGGCGTCGCGCAGCACCAGGTACTGGTTCGGCACGAGATCACTCGCCGCCTGATCGTGACCATCGGGCGTCTTGATCGCGAGATCGCCGAACCGATCGACCGGAAGCTGCCGCTCGTCATAGAGCTCATCGATGAGATCGCCCGGCGCCGTGATCGTCGCGTACCCGGAGTAGAGCCAGTCGGCATCGACGCGATCGGCCTCGAAGTCCTCGCTGGCGATGCCGAGCGCGTCGCACTTCACCCGGGCGTTGATGTCCTTCGAGATGAAGATGGTCCGCTTGCCTTCGGCGTGAAGCTGATGCGCGACCCCGAGGATGCGGTTGTCTGCGACATCGAGGTCAAGCGCGAAGGGCGTGTTGCGGTCGCAGCGATCGATCCGCACGGAGCCACCCTGTTCGTTCCACACCACGCCTTCGAAGAGGCGTCCGATCGAGCGAAGCTTGTCGAGCGAGCGGATCACCGATCGCGCGTTCCGCCCCGTTTCGTCGTTGTTCTTCTTGAAGGAGTCGAGTTCCTCGATCACCTGGAGCGGAATGACGACCTCATGCTCCTCGAACTTGAAGATAGAACTCGGGTTGTGGAGAAGCACATTGGTGTCGAGCACGAAGTGCTTCCGGGTCGCCTGAAACTGGCTGGAGATGGGTTGCGGCTGGGTTCGGGACGGGTCCTGATGCGTGCTCTTCAAGTTGAAGCCCCTCTGTCCGCGTGCGGGACCGGCTCCGCCAGTCCTCTCGATCACTCTATCGGCAAGGTGGGTTGCCCTGGCGTCGATTCCCCGTTCACGGGGTGTGAATCACTCGAGTCTTGCGTTCAACGCGCCCGTTGCAAGGCCCGACCGGAAGAGGAAGGAACCAAGGCTCACTGAGACGATAAAATGCCGGTTCACCGATTCCGAACATTCACCGGAGGTCATGACATGACGGCCCTTCAGTCCTCGAACCCCATCCTCGCCAACGAGAGCCTCTTCGGCGCGCTCCAGGAGGCGCAGCCGGCGCCGCAGACGGCGACCGTCAGCGGAGTCATCAACAAGACGACCGCGCTCGTGCTGGCCGCCGTGGTTGCTGGTGCTGGTGGCTACTCCCTGGCCGTCAATCCGGCCATGGTCACCATTCTGTGGGCCGTGTCGGGGATCACCGCGCTGGTGCTCTTCTTCACCATGCGGCGGGCGGTCACGATCAAGCCGCCGGTGGCATTCATCTACGCGATCACACAGGGTGCGTTTCTGGGTGCCCTGAGCCGTGGCCTCGAGGGCATTCTCGCGTCGCAGGGCATTCAGATGGCTGGTGGAAGCCTGGCGCTTCAGGCATTCGTCGTCACGGCGGGCATGGTGGTCACGATGCTGGTGCTCTATCGCGCCCGCATCATCCGGCCCACGGCGATGTTCCAGTCGATCATCACCTCGCTCGTTGCCGGCATTGCGGTCGTCTACCTGATCACCATCGTGCTGTCGCTCTTCGGCGTCGCGATGCCGTTCATCTCGATCAACTCCGCGCTTCAGGGTGGATCGGCGGCGTACATCGGGCTTGGCCTCAACGCGGCGATCCTGATCATCGCGGCGCTGACGCTCATCATGGACTTCGGCCAGATCGAGGCGGCGGTCGATTCGCGGGCGCCGTCGAGCGTCGAGTGGTACCTCGCGTTCGGCCTGACCGTCTCGATGGTGTGGATCTTCTTCGAGGCACTGAAGCTCGCCTTCAGGCTCGCGCTGATCTTCGGAAACCGCCGCTGAAGTGACCTGAGGGCCGTTCCGCAGGATGGTGATGGCCCGCGAGGGCGGGGGCTTTCGCGTGGCGCGGGATTCCGCTGTCAGCGTCCGCCGGTCATGCCGACCAGTTGCCGCGCCTTCTGGAGCGCATCATCGCCCAGGTCGGCGCAGGCATCGGCGCCGACGCACTTCCAGAGATTCGAGACCTCGCGGAAGGGTGCGCCACCGACCATGATCGGCACCTCCGCCGTCACGGGATTGCGGCGGACTTCGTCGATCAGCTCCGCCAATGCCCGAAGACTCAAAAAGGTCTGTGAGCAGAGGACGAGCAGGTCAAATGCGGCGCGGTCGGGTCCCTCGAGCGTTGAGATGATTGCGTCGTTCGGGGTGGATGCGCCGAGAAACTCCACGCGCCACCCATCGAGTTCGAAGAGATCGGCCGCCATCTGGAGCCCGAAATCATGGAGATCGCCCGCCGGGTTTGCCGCGAGGATGCGCTTGCCGTTCCACGGTCGCGGGCGGGCGTCAGCGCGAAGACGCGCAATCACGCGCCGGGAGGCCGAGGTCGAGAAGTGCTCATCGGCGACGGTGACTTCCGAACGATGCCACATGCGACCGACTTCGCGCAGGGCGGGCCCGATGACTTCGGTGTAGATGTCATCCAGTCGAACACCCTCTCGGCGCAGTTCAAGAACGCCGGCGGTGGCCGCCTCGGGCTCGCGCTCGAGCAGGGCGAGCAGGTAGCGGCGCGAATCATCAGCGCGCGCTTCATCGACATCGGCCATGGCCGCGTCCTCATCCTCGTCGCCCGGGTTGGATGCGCCTGAACGAGATGGCTTGCGTGCCTGCATGTGCTG
Organism: Phycisphaeraceae bacterium; assembly: GCA_019636735.1. Lineage (NCBI taxonomy): Bacteria > Pseudomonadati > Planctomycetota > Phycisphaerae > Phycisphaerales > Phycisphaeraceae > Phycisphaeraceae bacterium. Next base: position 141,117 of record JAHBWY010000005.1, on the reverse strand, counting down.
CCGCAGATCCTCTTCGGCGCTGGCCAGTGCGGCTGCCGCGCGAGAGCCCGCCGCGGCTGGCAGCACCCCTTCGATCGCGCCGCGCAAGGCCGCGAGGCTGTGAATCAAGTCGGTCTCGGGAACGCCGCGCGCTTCAAAGCCCTTCCGAGACCAGCGCGCGGCGTGCACCACGATCTCCGGGCAGTCGATGGCAACCGCCTGGGCGAGTTGGGCCACGCGCATGTCGGTATCGCAGAGCCACAGCTTCCGTGCCTGCGCGCCATAGCGAACCTCAAGCGAGGGATCCTCGGCGAACATGGCATCGACCGCCCAGTCGGTGACCGTCCGTGCGACGGCCAGCAGGGCATCGGCGGCGTCGCGATGGGCTGGCAACACAGGCATGATTTCGCCGCACGATCATGCCATGGATTCGGCGAAGTTGGGTAAGGAGGCTCCCAAGGCGCTGGAAAACCCCGGTCCTGGGCTGCGGTAACCGATGCGGTCCTTGCGCTCGACGCTCGGGAGACGCGCCGATCCTGCCGATGAGTTACCGTTCGGCCCGACGGTCGCGCCCCAGCCGGACCCTCCGAATTGTCCAGCGCGCATCGCCCAGGCCAGGATCGGCCACCCCACCATGCCCCGCAACATCCCCGTCGGCAATGGAGAGATGCTCGTCGCCTTCGACGACCTCTATCGCATTCGAGACCTCTACTGGCCCCATGTCGGTGTGCCCAATCACACCTGCGGACACCTGCAACGGTTCGGAGTCTGGGTGGACGGTCACTTCGCTTGGGTCGATTCGCCCGGCTGGGAGCGGGACCTCCGATACAAGCGAGACACGCTCATCACCGAGGTGCGGCTTCGCAACGAGCGACTCGGCGTGGAACTGATCTGCCACGACGCAGTCGACTACTGGAGTCCCGTCTACTTCCGCAAGGTCTCGGTGACCGATCTCTTCGGCCGTCCGAGAGATGTTCGAGTCTTCTTCCATCAGGACATCTCGGTCGGCGAGAGCCCCGTGGGCGACACGGTCAACTACGACCCCAATACCGGCGGACTGGTCCACTACAAGGACGACACCTACTTTCTCTTCAACGGATGCAGCACGCGCACCTGGGGCGTCGACACCTGGGCCACCGGCCAGAAGCGCATCGGCGAAGCGGAGGGAACATGGCGCGACGCCGAAGACGGTCTTCTGTCGCGCAACGCGATCGCCCAGGGGTCGGTGGACAGCACACTCGGCTTCTCGCTGACGCTGGCACCGGGTGGAACGGGCACGGTCGTCTACTGGATCGCCGCGGCGCGCGACTACGAAGTGCTGAAGCAGCTCAACGCGAAGGTGCGCTTCAAGACGGCGCAGCGCATGATGGACCGCACCGAGGCGTACTGGAAGCTGTGGGCCTGCAAGGAGCCCGTCGACTTCTCGCCCTTGCCGACACATCTGCGCGATCTCTTCGTGCGATCGTCGCTGGTGGTTCGAACGCAGATCGACAACGGTGGAGCCATCATCGCGGCCAATGACTACGACATCACGCACTTCGCCGGAGACACCTACAGCTACATGTGGCCGCGCGACGGGGCGCTGGTCGCACACGCGCTGGTGCTGGCGGGCCAGAGCGAACTGAGTCGGAACTTCTTTCAGTTCTGCCGGAAGGTCGTCGAGCCCGACGGTTACTTTCTGCACAAGTACAACCCCACTGGCACCTTCGCCTCGAGCTGGCACCCGTGGGTGATCGATGGCCGCAAGACCCTGCCCATCCAGCAGGATGAGACGAGCCTCGTGGTCTGGGCGCTGCGGCGCCACTTCGATGTCTTCCGCGATGTGGAGTTCATCAAGGAGCTCTACAACCCGCTGGTCGTCGACCCCGCCGTCTGGATCATGAGCTATCGCGATCACAACGGCCTGCCGAAGCCGAGCTGGGACCTGTGGGAGGAGCGGCGCGGCGTGCACCTCTTCACGGTCGCGGCGACCATCGGGGCGCTCCGGGCCGCCAGCCGTTTCGCCCACGACATGGGAGCCCTCGATCGTGCGGCGGCCTTCGGCGAAGGGGCTGAGCACATGCGGACCGCGATGATCCGCCACATGTGGGATGGTTCGCGCGGACGCTTTGCGCGCACCGCGATGCCCACCGACGACGGGGGCTACCACCTCGATTTCACGCTCGATTCGAGTGCGGTGGCGCTCTTCCTCTTCGGAGCACTCCCGCCCGATGACCCGCGCGTCGAGAGCCACATGCGGCAGTTGCGCGACCGACTCTGGGTGCGCACCGAGATCGGCGGCATCGCTCGCTACGAGGCCGACCCCTATCACCGGGTCGAGCATCACAACACCGAAGAAGTCCCCGGAAATCCATGGATCGTCTGCACCCTCTGGTATGCGCTCTGGCTCATCCAGAAGGCGCGATCACTCGATGAACTGCGCGAAGCCCTGCCGTATCTTGAGTGGACGAACGATCGCGCGACGGCGGGCGGAATCCTGCCGGAGCAGAATCATCCCTATCACGGCACGCCCATCTCCGTGAGTCCGCTCACCTGGAGCCACGCGACCTACATGACCACCGTGATGAAGTACCTCGAGAAGCACCGACGCCTCTCCGTGGCGCAGGGTGGATCGGTGGAGATCGAACTCGAACACGAGGCCTGACGCGGCGGATAGACTTATCCGCCCACGAACCTCGTTACGGAGACGACCATGTCAAGCCCCTTCAGCAATCATGACGCCCTCGAGGAACGACGCACCGGGTTCGAGGAGGGCTACTTCCGGGACAAGGACGCCCGGCTCGTCGCCAAACTCAAGACGGTCTTCGACGCCAAGCACACGAAAGAGGAACTCCGAAAGGCCACCGGGGTCACCGACGAAGCCGCGCTTGATCGCCTGGTCACAGTCATCGACAGGAAGGAGCTGCTGACCGCCTTCAAGCTCTACCCGCTGGTGGAGATCGCGTGGGCTGACGGCAAGGTCGAGCCCAAGGAGGCCGAGGCCGTCGAGCGCATCGCCGTCGAGGCAGGCGTTCCCCGCGACAGCCCGGCGTTCGACCGGCTGCGGGATTGGATCCGCAACGGTCCGACGCAGAATGCTCGATCGGTGTGGAAGCTCTACGCCTCGCAGCTTCGAAAGACGCTGTCGGCGGAGGAACTCCATACCTTCCGCGAAGACCTCCTCAAGTTCGCCAACCGGGTGGCCGAGGCGGCGGGTGGTTTCTTCGGGATCTTCGGCAACACGAGCGCCGCCGAGCAGGCCATCATCGAGGAGATTCAGAAGGCGCTGTCGGTCGAATAGAGCGGCTCCGATCGGCCATCGCAGGTCCGAACTGACGCGAGACGCATGCGCGGGAGCGCGTGCACTCTGCGGCATGGAACCCCGCGGTGCGGCCTCGGATGAAGGCTCCAGGGAGGCACGAATGGCATGTGGCGCGTTTGGCCCGCGGCACTCTCACCCACTCGCTTCGGATGAAGGCTCCGGGGCGGTTTGGAAGCTGTGTGGGTAGAACGCGAGTGGCCGAACACAAGTCTCAGGTTGTCGGGCCAGCCTGCCTCAAGCCGATAGAAGGAGACATGCCCGCGGACCTCGACGCCATCCTGAAGCTGGAAGTGCCCGTGATTGTCCAGATCGGTCGTCGGCCCATGTCGGTGGCCGAAGTGATGCGCCTCTCCCACGGATCCATCGTGGAGTTGCCCAAGCGGTCCGACGAGGATCTGGAGATCCTCGTCAGCAATCGCGTCATCGGCCACGGCGAAGTGGTGAAGGTTGGCGAGAACTTCGGCATTCGCGTGCGCCGCACGGCGCAGATCGAGGAGCGCGTCGAGGCGCTCGGCCCACCCGCGGCGGAACTCAACCCGTGAAGCGGGCGAAGACCATCGAGGTGTTGTGGCCGCCGAAACCGAATGAGTTGTTGATCCCGTAGTCGACCCGCTTCGGCTTGGCCTGGTTCGGAACGAAGTCGAGGTTGAAACCCTCATCGGGGTTGTCGAGATTGATGGTCGGGGGCAGCACTTCCCGCTGGATGGCGAGGATGGTGGCGACGCTTTCGATGCCGCCGGCGGCCCCCAGGGTGTGACCCGTCACGCTCTTCGTGCTCGAGACGGAGAGCTTTGACGCGTGCGCGCCGAAGACGCCCTTGATCGCCGCGACCTCGGCAGCATCGCCAAGAGGCGTACTGGTGCCGTGGGCGTTGATGTACCCGACCTCCTCCGGGTTGATTTGCGCGTCGCGCATGGCGAACTCCATCGCCTTCGCGGCACCCATGCCCTGTTCATCGGGGGCAGCGATGTGGATGGCATCTCCAGAACTTCCGAAGCCGACGAGCTCCGCGTAGATCTTCGCGCCGCGCGCCTTGGCGTGCTCGAGGTCCTCGAGGATCAGCACCGCGGCGCCTTCCGCCAGCACGAAGCCATCTCGATCGCGATCGAACGGACGCGAGGCTCGCTGCGGATCGTCGTTGCGCGTCGAGAGGGCGCGCATGGCGTTGAAAGCTGAGACGCAGATAGGGGTCACCGCGCCCTCGGCACCGCCGGCGAACATGAGGTCCGCATCGCCCCGCTGAATGAGGTGATACGCCGCCCCGATCGAGTGAGATCCGGTGGCGCACGCCGTCGCCGTGGCGATGTTCGCCCCGCGCAGATTGAAGCGGATGCTCACATTGCCCGCACAGGCGTTGACCATGAGCCGGGGAACCACGAAGGGACTCACCTTGCGCGGACCCGTCTGGAGCAGCTTCAGGTGGTGTGTCTCGATCGTCTCGATGCCGCCGACACCCGAGCCGATGGCGACGCCGCGTCGATAGGGATCGCCGGCGTTGAAGTCGTAGCCGCAATCGGCTGCCGCCTCGATGGCTGCCGCCAGTCCCAGCAGGCAGAAGCGATCCATGCGCTTCGACTCGCGCACATCGATGACCTTGGTCGGATCCCAGTCGCGAACTTCGCCGGCGAAACGGACACCCCACTCCTCGCCTTGCTCGAAGTACGAGATGGGGCCGATCCCGGAGCGCCCCTCGATCATCGACGCCCACATCGATGGGACATCGTGGCCGATATCAGTCACCACGCCGAGCCCGGTGACGACAACGCGTCGAAGCTGAATGGTCCTCATTGGGAAGGTCAGGCCGGCCGGCGCAGCGGGGGTTGAAAGGGCAGGGAATCGGAGGCGCAATCAGGGGCAGGAACCGCCCGCGAACGGCCGTGGCGCTCCGCCCCTAGGCCCCCGGGTTCAGGCCTTGCTGTCCTTGTCGTTGTAATGCTTGGCGATGTAGTCAATCGCTTGTCCGACCGTGAGGATCTTCTCAGCCTCGGTGTCGGGGATCTGCGTGTCGAACTGATCCTCGAACTCCATGACGAGTTCGACGGTGTCGAGACTGTCAGCGTTGAGGTCGTTCGTGAAGCTCGTGTCGCGCGTGACCTGGCTGCGGTCCACACCCATCTGCTCCACGACGATGTTAATGACCTTCTCTTCGATTTCCTTTTCGGTCACGAGGGACCTCCTCAATGGGTTCATTGAAAACAGGGCGGCAATATAGCGGGAGCCCGGCGGGGCCGCCACCATCCGCACGCGATCACATGGCCATTCCGCCGTCGACGACAAGAACCTGGCCGGTCATGTATCCGGCCTCGTCCGAGCAAAGGAAGGAGACCGTGGCGGCGATCTCCTGCGAGGTCCCGAAGCGCCGCATTGGGATCTGCGGCAGGACGGCATCTCGGATGGCCGTGCCGAGCGCCCCGGTCATGTCCGTCTCGATGAACCCGGGGGCGATGACATTCGCCGTGACATTCTTGCTGGCGAACTCCCGGGCGATGCTCTTGGTGAGTCCGATGAGACCCGCCTTCGACGCGGCGTAGTTCGCCTGCCCGGCGTTCCCCATGATGCCCGATACGCTGCCGATGTTCACGATCCGCCCGAACTTGCCGCGCATCATCGACCGAGTCGCTGCGCGGCAGGCCACGAATGCGCTCGTGAGATTGACGCGAAGGACATCGGCCCAGTCTTCGTCGCTCATGCGGAGGATCAAGCCATCGCGCGTGATGCCCGCGTTGTTCACCAGAATGTCGAGCCGTCCGAACTCGCTGACGACGCCTTCGATGAGCGAAGTCAGCGCATCCCCGTCGCCGACATCGCATGCCTTCGGGTGAAAGGAGCCACCGCCGGAGGAGCCCTTCGCCGCCTCTTCGGCCACGGGGGCAAGCGCGTCGAGTGTGCGGGCGACGCCCACCACACGGCGCCCCTCCTTCACGGCGCGAAGAGCGATGGCTCGTCCGATTCCCCGGCTTGCGCCGGTCACGATAGCTACACGATGGTCGATAGCGTCCTCTTCTCAGTCGGGCGCGCGTGCGCAGTGCGATGGGCGAGTGGTCGGGCGATCAGCCGCCCGGAGAGGGCGGACGCGGGGCGGGCACGCCGGGGCGCGGCGGGCGCTTGCCGGGCGCGTCGGGATCTCGCGTGGGCGGAGCGCCGCCAGCAGGGGCGTCGCCTCCCTCGCTTCCCTCTTCATCGCCGGTCGAGTAGTTGATGGTGGGCCACTTGATCTCCTCGTCGGGCTTCAGGGCCTCGTCCATCTTCTCCTTCAGCACCTGCGCCCACTGCCGAATGCGCGGCGCTGCCTTGGTGCCGGTCAGACGCATGAGAATGTCCGGCGGAGCGGGCACGGCGTCGAAGGTCGCCTTGCCGTTCTCGTCAAGTGTGAATGTCCAGAGCTGGGGCTCGATGCGGCTGCCGCTCTGAATGAGGGCGAAGACCGCATCAGAGGTCTCGAAGCCGAGCTGGAAGGTTCCGCAGCCGAGCAGCACACGCGTGACGGCGCCGGCGGCACTCTGAAACTGACCTGACTGGACGAGCTGAGCCAGAACCTGCTGGTCGGCGCTGGCGAGCATCGGCCGGAGGCGGTCATCCGATCCACGGACCATCGCGTCGAAGAATTGCAGGACGGCGACGAGCTTCTGAGTTCCGCGCTCAGGGTCCTGCTCATCGACCGGGATTTCATCCGGGGCAATGGTGATGCGCGGATCGATGTTGTATTTCGCGAAGAGATCGGTCGGCGTTGGCTGTGGAGGCGGTGGCGGGGGCGCCTCGTCCTGCACAACGACAGGTGGCGGCTCCTCCTTCTTCTTGCACCCACTCGTGAAGAGGATGCCGCCGATGGCAAGGCCTGCGCCAACCAGAAGAGCCAGGTCAGGCCGTGGCTCTCTCTGTCCGCTTCGCTTGGCTGTGCTGGTCATGCTGGTCATGCTGGTCATGGGTGATCACCTCAGTGCTCCGATCAATGCGTCGCATGAGCCCCTTCAGCACGGAGCCGGGGGCGAGTTCATGGAAGGCCGCACCGCCATCGGCCGCCATGGCGGCCACCAGGTCCGTGCACCCTTGACTCCATCGTACCGGCGAGACGAGCTGGGAGACGAGGAGTTCCTTGATGGACGAGGGGGAGTCCCGATCGTGTCGATGGCCGGTGACATTGCTCCAGACATCGCAGGAGGGCCGTCGGACCTCGATATCTTTGAGGGCTCGGGCCAGTCCCTCCGCCGCTGGGGCCATGAGCGGGCTGTGGAAGGCTCCCGCCACCTTGAGACGGCTGGCACGAAGTCCCATGTCCGAGGCCGCCTTCTCGGCGCGATCGCACGCGGTGGCATGACCCGAGAGCACCACCTGTCCGGGGGCATTGAAATTCGCGCTGACGAGCACTTCGCCTTCGGCGGCCTTCGCGCAGACCTCGCTCGCCTGCGCCTCATCGGCGCCGATGAGCGCCACCATGCCGCCGTTACTGCGCTCCGCGGCGGCCTGCATCAGGCGCCCGCGCTCAGCGACCAGTCGAAGGCCATCTTCGAAGGTGATGGCGCCGGCGATCGCGAGGGCGGTGTACTCACCAAGGCTCAGCCCTGCGGCCGCTGCGAGAGGCTCGCTCAAGCCATCTTCGCGCATCGCATGCCAGCAGGCGATGCCGCAGGTGTAGAGCGCAGGCTGGCTGACATCGGTCCGGTCGAGTTCCGAAGCGGGCCCCTCTACGCAGAAGGCGCTCAGGCTCCGCATGCCCGACCACGACGGCAACGCGCTGACGATGGCATCGGCCTCGTTGAAGACGCGAGCGGCCGCCGGAGACCCCTGACGCCAGGAGTGTCCCATGCCGACGGTCTGAGCCCCCTGTCCCGGACAGAGCACGACGATGCGCTTCGAACTCATGATCTGATCTCCTCGGTGTCGGGCGCCCGCAAAGGCCCGGCGCCGACGATCACACTACACCTTCCAGACACTGCTCGCCCAGGTGAGCCCGCCGCCGAACGCGACGAGCACCATGGGCTGGCCCTGCGGGATCTTGCCCGCGCGCCAGAGCTCATCGAGGCAGAGTCCCACGCTGCCGGCGCTCGAGTTCCCGTAGCGATCGATGTTGACATGCACCTTCTCGGGAGGCAGCGAGAGCTTCTCGATCGATGCGTCGATGATGCGGCGATTGGACTGATGACAGATGAACTGACTGACCTCGGAGGGCGTCAGGCTGGTCGAACGAAGCGCGTCCTCGATGATCTCGCGGAACTTGTTGACCGCGAACTTGAAGACCTCCCGGCCATGCATGCGCAGGTAGCCGAGGCGAATGGGATTGTCCTCTTCGCCCGGCGGAACTTCCTGCATGCGGCGCGGCATGTAAAGCTGTCTCCAGTCAGAACCGTCCGCGCCGAGCGTCTGGTGAATGCACCCTCGACCCGGGTCGGGGTCGGCCTCGAGCATGGCGGCTCCCGCCGCGTCACCGAAGAGAATGCTCACCGAGCGATCGGTGTAGTCGACCACCGTGCTCATCGCATCGCAGCCGACCACGCCCACGCGTCGATAGCGGCCTGACCGGATCAGCGAATCGGCGACATTGATGGCGTAGACGAAGCCGCTGCACGCGGCGACGAGGTCGAAGGCGCCGGTTCCCGTTGCGCCGACCTCTCCGGCGATGCGACAGGAGATACTCGGGCAGGTCATCTCCTGTGTGCAACTGGCGCAGATGAGGAGATCAAGCGACGCCGGGTCCCACTGCGCCGCATCGAGCGCCTTGCGCACGGCGTCCCGCGCCAGTGTGAAGGTGCCTTCCTTCGTGGGATCGCTGATGCGACGCGAGGAGATCCCCGTGCGCTGGAAGATCCACTCGTCGCTTGTGTCGAGGATCTTCTCGAGATCCCTGTTGGTCAGTTCAGTTGAAGGGACGGCCGAGCCGGTGGCGACCAGGCGAACGCCGATGGGGCGGGAGGTCGCGGGAGCGCTCATGCCTCGACCAGTCGTGCGAGCCGTCGGCTCATGGCTTCGTTGACGCCCGTTTCAACGAAGGTCCTGGCGCGGACGATGGCGTTGGTGATGGTCCGGGCCACGCTCGAACCGTGCGAGATCAGGCAGACTCCATTCACGCCGAGCAGCGGGGCACCGCCGTACTCGTGATAGTCATGCTTGGCGTAGAGGCTCTTGACCACCGGCTCAAGACGCGAGGCGAGCTCGGGGTCGATCTCAAGGACCTCCCGCGCGAGCGCCTTGAAGATGCCGGAGGAGAGTCCTTCCGCAAGCTTGATCATGACATTGCCGACCACACCGTCGGTGATGACCACATCGGCCTCACCGTCGAAGACGCCACGGCCTTCGACGAATCCGACAAAGTTGAGATCGGGCTGCGCCCGCAGCAGATCGCGCGCTTCGCGCATGTCGTCGGTGCCCTTCTGCTCTTCGCCGCCGACATTCATGATGGCCACTCGAGGCTGGGCGACGCCGAGGACCTGGCGGGCATAGACATCGCCCATGACGCCGTACTGTGCCAGGTGCGAGGGCTTCGGCTCGATGTTCGCGCCGACATCGATCAGCACCACGGCCCCGGCGAAAGTCGGCACCGTGACAGCAATCCCCGGTCGAATCACATTGGGCAGGCGACGCATGTGCATCTGCGCCGCGCTGACCATGGCGCCGGTGTTGCCGGCGGAGACGACCGCGTCCAGCCGATCGTTCTCCTTCGGGCTGGCCATGCGCGCCATGACGACGATCGAGGCGTCCTTCTTGGTGCGGATCGCCTCGACCGGCGAGTCATCCATGCCGATGACCTCGCTCGTGTGCACGACCTGCACGCGGCGATCGGTGATGCCGCGCTCGGCGAGCGTTTCCCGAATGGTCGTGCCATCGCCGATGAGAACAAGCTCGTCCTCTTCCGGAAGAAGTGGAAGTGCGGCGAAGCAGCCCTTGAGGATTTGGTCAGGGGCGTTGTCCCCGCCCATGACATCAACGCCGAGGCGCATGGGTTACGCTTCGGGCTGGGCGACCTTCAACTGGAGACCGGGCCTGACATAGCCGCATCCGCGGCATGCCGCGTGGGGCCGCTTCGGTGCCTGGCACTGGGGACAGAGCACGGTGTGGGCCGCCTTGATGGCATGGTGCGACCGTCGGCGACGGGTCCGGCCAGGCGAGGTTCGAAATGCTGGGTTCATGGTCGATGCTCCGTCGAGGCGAAGGCGGTCGGTGCCCCGCGAAGGGCTACACAGGGTACCGGGGCAATGAAGACTGTCAACCCGGCCAAGGGGGCGATCATCCATCCGACAGCCATGGGCGGGGTTCGTAAACTCGCCTCCATGCTGGCGCGTTTCGAGTTGTATACCGACGGAGCCTGTTCCGGGAACCCGGGGCCGGGGGGCTGGGCGTTCATTCTGCGGGGGGAGGGGATCGATGGCGAGGTCGCCCGATCGGGGTTCGACCCCCAGACCACGAACAACCGCATGGAACTGCTGGCCATCATCGAGGGGCTGGAGGCACTCCCGGCCGACCGGGGCAAGGTCTCGGTGACCTCGGACAGCGAGTACGCCGTGAAGGGGCTGCGCGAGTGGCTCGACGGTTGGAAGCAGAAAGGTTGGAAGACCAGCCGCCGCGAGCCGGTCAAGAACGACGACCTCTGGAAGAGGCTCGACGCGTTGCGCGAGCGCCACGAGGTGTCCATGCACTGGGTTCGTGGCCACAAGGACCACCCGGAGAACAACCGATGCGATCAGATGGCCGTCGCAGAAATCGAACGGCGCGCTTCGCGGCGCTGAGCGTGCTGGCGGGAGTCCTTCTCGGCACGCCCTTCATTCTTGAGGCGGCCGCGGCGCCGCGAGTCCAGGCGCGCGATCCATCGCGCGCTCCAACGCGCGATTGGGATCGAGCGCCGGCCACGGCGCCATCCAGCACGGTCCTCGTCTTCGACCGCGTTGAGCTCTCCTTTGAAGGGGCCGACGCGCCGAAGGACAAGGATGCAACGACCCCTCGCGGTGATCTGATCCTGAAGGACTTCGGACAGACCGCGGAGCGCACGCTGCGCCTGCCGCAGGAGCCGACGCCCTCGCAGGCGATGAGCGTCTTCGGCGTCGTCACCGTCGAGCCGATCGATGATCCTGAGGCGCTGCCGAGGCCGGGCGATCCTTGGACCCGCCTTGGGTCGGTGGGCGTGGTGCTTCCAGTGGGTGGAGGTCGCCCGCCCATGCAGGTTGAACTCATGCGCTTCGTGACCGGCTTCGGTGCGGCGGGCCGCTTTGAGGCGGATCTGACGCCGTTGCTCCCGGTGCTCTGGGGCGAGCGAACCTTCAGGGTTCACATGGGCACATGGAAGAACCCGGGATGGCGCGTCTCCTTCGAGTTGCGCTACGAGAGTGGCACTGCGGGCATTCGTCGGCCAAGCATGGTCGTGCCGCTCATCGACGAGCCGGTGGTGAAGCGGGGCACCGGCCGCATGCAGGCGAGCTTCACGCTTCTGCCCGGTCTCGATCGGCCGCGACTTCGCGTGCTCTCGACTGGCCATGGCAGCGAGATGGGCGATGAGTTCCGTCCTCGCACGCACATCGTGCGCGTCGATGGCGTGGAAGTGGCGCGGTGGCGTCCATGGCGCGAGGATGGCGCGCGCGTGCGCTCATCGAGCCCGTGGGCGGAGCGGCGCATCGTCGACGGGCGCGAAGTGTGGGCCAGCGACGCCGATCGGAGCGGCTGGGTTCCCGGTCGCCTTGTCGATCCGTTCGTCATTCCGCTCGATGAGTTGACCCCCGGTCGTCACCGAGTCGAGATCGAAGTGCTCGACATCCGCGAGACACCCGCGGGCCAACCGCCGGATCACTGGCGCGTCTCGATGTCGATCGTCGCCGATCAGGCGTGGCCGACCACGGGCGCACCGGCTCGGTGAAGTCGATGCGTGCGGACTGACGCCGTTTCCCGGCTCCGGGCGGGCTTTGCTGGAATAGCGGGAGATTTCGCGCACGCCTGCTCTGCACTTGCGGCCTTCTGAGTGACGCGATGCGGAGCCCCGACGGGTTCCGTGAACGGCGACGGATCGAGGCATCACCGTGTGCCTCGCCGCAGCGACGCCGGGTGCTCGCCGCATCGCGCTCGAAAGGAGCAGGTCATGAAGAAGTCTCTGCACATCACCCTCACGAGCCAGTCGCACCACTCCGCGCCGATCCTCGGCGCGGCCGCCCTTGCGGTTGCCGCTGCAACGCTCGCCGCGCATGGCGGGAGTCGGGCGCCGACCCCCACCGCCGGGCTGCCCAAGTGGGAGGAGCCTTCGTCGGCCAATGGAGCGCTGCTCCTCGGTGAGGTTCTCTCGCGGCCCAGCAAGAACGCGTGGCCAGCGGCAACGCTGCTGCGCTCGATCGGCGTGCCCGTCGCGCCCCGCGCTGAAGTCGCGCTCGTTGCCGACCAAGCGTCGCTCCTTGAGACCTTCGCCGTGGTCGCCGATGGCGTGCCCGGCCGTGCCTTTGTGAAGGTGCTTCCCCTCGCGAAGGCCGCACTCGCCAAGGGCGCGTCGGAGCTGCACGACTCTGAGTCCGGTGCGCATGCCGAACTCACCTGGAGCGCCGAGTTGGTCGCCGCGAAGATCGAGTACGGCCGATGCCACACCCTCGCCCTTCTGCTTCAGAGCGAGTACTTCATCCTCTCGCTCGAACCGGAGGAGTCGATGGTGAAGCTCACGACGCTCACCATCCTGGGCGAGGTGGTCGATGCCGCCGTCGGCATGCAGTACATCGCGCAAGTGGCCGAGGCGGCGGGGCCGGGGCCCGACATTGGCGGCGACGGCATCGATGTGGTCGCACTCGAAGCGAGCGCCGGACCCACGGCCAAGAAGGCCAAGAGCCTTGATCCCTCGATCACGCTGAACCTTACGATCCACGGCGTTCCGAGCGTGGCAATCGAGGACCCGAATGACTTCGTGCCGGAGGTCTCCGACCCCGGCTGCCAGAACCCCTGCGCGTTCCAGCAATTCGCCACCACCATCTCCTGCCAGATGTGCTTCCAGCTCCTGCTTGAGAGCATGTTCGATGCGCCCCTCGGGACGGCGTCACGCGGGTGCACGGCCCTCTGCATTCAGCAGCCCCAGAGGTCCGTCGGCGGGTGCCTCGGGCAGTGCGCCATCGGCTTCGCGACCGGGGTGACGGAGTACCTCATCTTCACCCTCGAGAACCTTGACGCCTGCCGGCAGCAGGCCGAATCCAGCCACTGCGAGTGCATGGCCATCTGGTGCGGAAAGCCCTGCTGAACCCCGGCCCGACTCCCCATATCCTCCCCCGATCCCGCTGGCTGGCTCCACGCCAGCCGCGGGATCCTTGATTTCATGACCCTGCCCCCGTTGCAGTCGGCGGGCGGGCCCGGTACTCTCGTCGATCCGACTCGTTCGAGCACCACTGCGCCATGCCCACCATCAATCAACTCGTTCGCAAGCCGCGCCGCCCGGTTCATGGCAAGAGCAAGGTCAAGGACCTCGCCGCCTGCCCGCAGAAGCGCGGGGTCTGCCTCCAGGTCAAGACCGTGACCCCCAAGAAGCCGAACTCCGCGCTCCGCAAGGTGGCGCGTGTTCGCCTTTCCAATGGCAAGGAAGTGACGGCCTACATCGGTGGCGAAGGTCACAACCTCCAGGAGCACTCGATCGTGCTCGTTCGCGGCGGTCGTGTCCGTGACCTTCCGGGCGTGCGCTACCATGTGGTTCGAGGCGCCCTTGACTGCCTGGGTGTGGATGGCCGCAAGCAGGGCCGTTCGCTCTACGGCGTGAAGCGGAAGGCCGCCAGCGCCGCCAAGTCCAAGTGATTCATTCCTCAAGAGACGCGCTACGCCCGACGAGACGACTGACGAGATCGAACGATGCCGAACAAGTTCACCCATAGCGAAGCCCAGCTCAAGCCTGATCCGCGATACCAGGACAAGACGGTCGCCAAGTTCGTCAACTGCATCATGTATGACGGCAAGAAGGCGACCGCGCAGAAGATCGTCTATGGCGCGTTCGACGCCATCCAGACTCGTCTGGACAAGGAAAAGCCGGAGAATCTGCCCAAGACGGCCATCGAGGTCTTCCAGCGCGCCCTTGAGAATGTGCGACCGTCGGTCGAAGTGCGGTCGAAGCGTGTCGGTGGTGCGAACTACCAGGTGCCGATGCAGCTCAATCGCCGTCGGCAGCAGAGCCTGACCTTCCGCTGGATCATTGAGGCGGCCCGCGAGGAGCGTGGACGCCCCATGCACCTTCGTCTGGCGAAGGAACTGTGGGACGCCTGCCGCAATGAAGGCAAGGCCGTGACGACGCGTGAGAACACGCACCGCATGGCCGACGCCAACAAGGCGTTCGCTCACTTCGCCTGGTGATTCCAACCTAGAGATTGCAGCCCGTCGCCTGGCAATCGGCGCGCGGGTGGCAGTCCGCGCGTTGCGACCCTGCACGCACGGTCGTGTGCTTCCTGCGGCTCAGGCCCGTGTGAGTTCGAAGACGGTGATCTCAGGGCGCACATTGAAGCGCACCTGATGAAGGTGGCCAAGTCCGCGGCTGATGTAGAGCTTGCGTTCTCCATCGAGTGCGAAGGCGCCGGCGGTGTAGCGCTTGTTGCGAACCGGGAGGATGGGCGGCGGGAGAAACGGCGGTTTGCACTGTCCGCCGTGGGTGTGGCCCGAGAGGATCCACCCGTCGTAGTCGCCCCAGCCTGGCTCGTCGACGGAGTCGGGGTTGTGGCTGAGCACGAGTGTGGCGGCCGAGCGATCAAGTGAAGGCAGCACATCCGTCGGCCGGAAGCAACCCGCCCAGAGATCGTCGAGGCCAACGATCTGAAGGCCATCGATGTCGTGGCGTTGATTTCGAAGCACAGTGACGCCAGCCGCGCGCAGCATGTCGGTGATGCGATTGGCATGAGCCGATTGCGACCAGCGAAGGCCGTGGTCGTGATTGCCGAGCACCGCAAGCGTGCCGCGACGCCCGTGCGGCAGGTGCTCGAGTGTGCGCTCGAGCGCGCCGAAGGCTTGCTCGTGGCTCGTGACATAATCACCCGTCAGCACGACGATGTCGGGTTCAAGGCGAGAGATCCTCTCAAAGGACCCAACGAGGAACTCGGGATTGACCTGGCGGCCAACATGCACATCGCTGATCTGTACGAGCATGGCGCCGACGAGCGCGTGCGGAAGGTGACGGATGTCGAGCGGGCGTCGCACGATCTCGAGCCAGTGCGGTTCGATCCAGCGCGCGTAGCCACCAAGCCCGAGTGCGCCGGCGGTCATCGCGCCAGCAGTGATGATGAACCGCCGTCGAGTGAGTGAGACTGCCACATCACTCACCGACGAGCGCCGCGCGATCAGGGTTCGCGCCGGGCGGTGACTCGGGCGTGCCGACGCCACAACACCGCTGAAACGGGCGTCGCCGTGATGGCGCGGTTCCTTGACGGGTCCCCGGGGCACACGGTCACCCCTGCGCTGTCGCGGTGCCGCGGGCCCTGATGGAAGCAGAGAGAGAGCGCGTGGCGTAGTCTCTCCCCATGAGCCGAGGAAATCTGCTCACGGTGCTGATTCTGGCGGGGCTTGCAGGCGGGGTCATCCTCGGCCAGGTGCTCTACCTGACGGTCGGGAAGAGTGATCCTGCAGCGCTCGACTGGCTTCGTCAGGCGGGAGACTTGGTGCTCATCAGGCCGCTGATGCTGATGATCATTCCGCTCGTCTTTGCGAGCGTGGTGGTGGGGGTCACGAGCCTCGGCGATCCCTCGAAGCTCGGAAGAGTCGGCGGCGCGACGCTCCTCTACTACTTCGCGACCATGCTGATCGCGGTCGCGCTGGGGGCGGTGCTGGTGACCACCATTGCTCCGGGCGTCGGGCTGCCGCCTGAACAGGTCGCGGCCCTTCGGGCCGAAGGTGAGCGCTCACTCGAAGCGAGGCAGGATCTTCAGAGCAGCGTGAGCAGCGCGGAAGCGCTCGGTGTCGGCGGCGCGTGGATGAACATCCTGCACCAGATGGTGCCGACGAACCTGCTTCACGAGATGAGCGCGAATCGGCCGCTGGGAGTCATTGTTGCCGCGCTCCTCTTCGGGTTGGCGCTCGCTGCCACTGGTGAGCGCGCGCGGCCTGTGGTGGACTTCTTCAACGCGCTCTTCGCCGGCCTGATGGTGCTCGTCGGGTGGATCATCTGGCTCACGCCGATCGGGGTCCTGTTGCTCGTCGGCTGGACCGTCGGGACGATCGGCCTCTCGGCCCTCGTGGGCCCGCTGAGCATGTACATGCTGGTGGTGCTCGTCGGTCTCTTCATCCACGGCGCGCTGATCCTGCCGCTGGTGCTTCGCCTCTTCGGTCGCACGAATCCCTACCGGTTCATGTGGCAGATGCGCCGGGCCCTGATGACCGCATTCGGCACCGACTCGAGTTCGGCCACGCTTCCCGTCACCATCCAGACGGCGGAGACCGAGGGGAAGTGTTCGAAGCGATCAGCCAACTTCGTGCTTCCGCTTGGCGCGACCATCAACATGGATGGCACCGCGCTCTATGAGGCCGTCGCGGTGGTCTTTCTCTTTCAGCTCTTCGGCATCGATCTCTCGATGACCGAGCTGGTGATCGTCGTCATCACCGCCACGCTCGCGGCGGTTGGCGCGGCGGGCATTCCATCGGCCGGCCTTGTGACCATGGTCATTGTGATTACCGCGGTCAACCGTTCACTCGCGGGGCGGGGCGTCGAGGCGCTGCCGATCGCAGCGATCGGAATCTTGCTCGGCGTCGATCGCATTCTCGACATGTGCAGGACCGTGGTGAATGTCTGGGGCGATGCCGTGGGCGCGAAGATCATGACAAGACTCGCGCCGGATGCGGATCCGCCCGCTCGCTAGCAGCGCCACGGGCCCCTCGTCAGAAGATCTCCAAAAATCTGGCCGGATGGGGTTGATCGTGCGGTCAGAATCCACTAGAACGCCTTTCGTCGCGGGGGTCGCGACACCTTGATCGGCCATCAACGCGGGGAAGGACCCCGGTCGAGGTTGCGTCCGGAGCCCGTCGGTCCTGCGGGCTGTGTCGGGGTACCGACTCAGATTTCTGTCAGAGGGAGAGGCTCTCAGTGAAGAGTTGTTTCTTGGGATGTGCTGTGGCTGCGCTCTTGGTGTCCGGCGTTTCAGCCGGCGGCGGAGCGCCAGTCGTGAACCTGTACGCCGATTCGGCGCCAAACCTGTTCGGCTCACCCGCCTGGGCACCATGGTGGGCGTCGGCACGGGCCGACATGGAGGCGGGGACCTTCGAGAACATGCGAAGCGGCGCCTATCCGGGCTCGCTGCTCATGTCGCCCCACAACCTCATCGTCTACTCCACGGGCGACCTGGGAAGGCGTCTGCACACGATGTTCTGGATCCCCGATGAGACGACGGCGTCGCTCGACGGTCGTTTCCAGATGCGCTACTGCCTGGACTGGGATGGCGTCGACTATGTGTACGACTTCGGGCTCAACGACTATGTCGTCTATGACGGCCCCACCGGCTCGGCGGGCTGGGTACAGCCGGCAGGAAGCTGGTCCAACTACAGCACCGGTGTCGTGGGCAATCCCGGCTGGGCCTGGTGGGCCACCGATGACGATGCGCCGCCCTTCAGCACCGATGCCAATCCCTACAACGAGACGGACGCGGCCGATGTCGAAGCGCTCGCCCGCATCATCCGTTCGGCCCAGACCTACTTCCGCCTGGAGATTCGCACTCGTGCCACGATCGGCGATGCATGGGGCAACTACGACGCGATCCAGGTGAACATCGATCAGCCGGCCATCGAACTCCTCGCGACGGACACCTGCGTCAACGCAAGCGAGAACCTCTTCGTCGATGTGCGGGTCACCAACTCCTCTGGAGCGTGGGACAGCGTCAACACCTTTGATGCGCCGGTGCCCATCGCGGCCACCCAGGCGCCGGGCGTCTGGTACACGGACCGCTACGCCCCGGCCATCTTCGCGCAGGCGTCCTTCGATGGCGACGACCGTCTCCACCATGGAATCGATGCAGCCGACGGTGCCGACAACCGGCCGCCGGCGTTCAGCGGGGCGTTCTACAACACCCAGGGCCGCAAGTTCGATCTTCCCACCGGCACCAACGCCATGGCCGTGGACCTCTATGTTCCGGCCGACTGGGCGACCACGGGGCGCCGCATGGCAGGGCTGTGGGGCACGGCGGTGAATGATGCGAATGTGCTCACCGGCTATCCCATCCTTGAATTCACCAGCGACGGTGGTACCCCGCGCTTCCGCGGATGGGACAACGGATTCTGGATCGACATGGGTCTGCCCACCGGATTCGCCTACGACCAGTGGGTCACGCTGACCATCACGCTCTCGTCCGACAGCTTCAGCTACAGCGTGGGAGATCTTGCCGCAACGGTCGATGGTCTTGGGTCGGCTCGCATCAGCAATGTGATCCTCCAGGGTCACAACACGACGACTGGCGTGACCTACGACATCTACTGGGACAACTTCGCCCAGGGCGTGAATGGCACCGCCGGAGCCTGGATGGCCGGCATCCAGACGATCGTGGACTTCGACAGCACTCGGCTCGACTTCGTTGGAGCCACGGCCGAGGGACCGTTCCCGCTGGTCGTCTTCGGTCCGTTCGTGACGGGTGACACCATCATCTTCGCCAATGGCGTCGGCTTCGGAGATTCCGAAGTCAAGCCTGTCGGGACCGTGACGGTGGCACGACTCGAATTCCAGCCCAAGGTGGGATCGAGCGGGTGCGACATCAACGATCTCGTCGCCTTCAGCTCGTGGTCGGTCTTCTCCACGCAGCTCACCGATGAAGTCGGCACGCCAATCCTCTCCACCCACATCGACATCAACGATGTGACCATCGACTTGATCAGCCCTGTCCTCGTGGGCGTTCCCGGAGATGTGACCACGCCGTGCGATGCTGGGGAGACCTATGCCACCGTGCCGGTGACGCCGCCGACCGCGACGGACAACCTGCCCTGCGGCAATCCCGTCGTGACCCTGCTGGTCACCTACCCGGACAGCAGCACCAGCACCACGCTGCCGGTGGATCATGAGTACCCGATCGGGACCACCACGCTCCAGTGGACGGCCACCGACGAGTGCGGCAACACCTCTACCGCAACGACCACCATCACCGTGCTCAACGCCAGTCTCCTCAACCTGGACATCACGCTCTCGGGAACCGTGGGCGGAAGCCACACGCGCGACATCCGCGTGCGCTGGGGTCCGGGTGCGTTGAACGCTCTGGTCCCGGTGAACTTTGTCGGTGCCAACGGCACGGCGTCAGTGCTCATCGCGCCGGCGGGCGTCTACACCTGCTTCAATGTGAAGGATGAAGTCCACACACTCGCGAACGCGGTGACGCCTTCCGTCCTCGGCGGCGAGTACTTCGTCTCAGCATTCCTGATCCAGGGCGACAGCAACAACGACAACCTGATCGACATCCTCGATTTCGGTCTGTTCGTGGGTGACTTCGGCCCTGCGGCGCAGAATGGTCGCAGCAACTTCAATGCTGACTTCGTCGTCAACAACGCCGACTTCACCTTCATCTCGCTCAGCTTCTTCTCCATCGGAGAGTCGTGCGGCGCCTACGCCGATGGCGGCGCTCAGCCGCTCGCGTCCATCCATGTGAAGGAGCTTGCGAAGATGGGCCTGGCGGAGCTGGCCATCGCCGATCTCAATGGCGACGGCTGGGTTGATTCGACCGACATCGCCCTCTTCATGCAGGGCGTGCGGCCGAAGACCCCCGCGGGGCGACCGCTTCAGTCGAAGCCGGTGGCGGAGTGATGTGATCGGTTGACCTCATCGGACTCTGGGTCGGCGGCGCGCGAGAACACCACACCTCGCGTGTTCGCCGGCCCGGAGTCACTTCCCAGGAGCGGGACCATGCTTCAGGTAGGCAGAGTGATTGACCGTTGGACATGCCTTGCGGCGCTCCTGGCGCTCGCGATGATGGGTGTCGCTCGAGGGCAGAACGCGCTCATCGGCATTCAATTGGTCGGACCGCCCGGTCCCGTAGTGGTCGGACAGACGATCGACATCAAGGTGCGCCTCAAGCGAGAGCCGATTGACTCCATGCTCCCGACAGGCTTCTCCTGCGCGGCGCTGGACCTGATCTTCGCTTGGAACCCAGCCCATCTTCAGCTCACCGGGCTGTCGCAGGCGGGGTCCGTGCCGCTGCTCGCGTCGTACTTCCCCAATCCATCAGTCGACTACACCGGCATCAACGAGGTTGTCCCTCCGCAGGATGGCAATGGCCTCTATTACGCCCTTGCCCCGCTGGGTCAACCGGTCCAGGTTCCCGTGCAGGGTGTGCAGATCACGACATTCAAGTTCAAGGTGCTTTCGGCGTTCGCGGAGACATGGGTCGAGATCCTGAGCGATCTCACCGTGAACTTCCCCGCCGAGACGGTGGTCTATGACGGAACAGTGGCCGGGCTCGATGTCACCGGGACATTCACCCACGCCCAGGTCACGCAGGTGCTTCCCTGCCCGGCTGACCTCGACGGAAACTGGGTGGTCAATGGCGCCGATCTCGCGATCGTTCTTGGAGTCTGGGGTCCGGCCCCCGGCTCGCCCGCCGATCTCAATCAGGACGGGGTGGTGAATGGCGCAGATCTCGCGATCGTGCTTGGGGCGTGGGGGAGTTGTCCGGGCTCGTAGGTGTGGTGAGAGGCCGCCAGCTCGGGAGTGATGGCACTCCGGGCCGCGCGGAACGAAAGGTCAATGAATCCAGGAATCGAGAGAGCGAAGGAGAGAGAGATGAGTCATCGTGCAGTTCGACGGACCTTTGGTGCATTGGTTTCCGCAGGAATTGCCTGCTTGTTCGGTGCCGTTGCGTCGGCGACTCCACCGGGGGTCATGGCGCTGGAGGCAGACCCGTGTGCCGGTGTCCTTGATGTGGTCATCGTGGATGTCGCGATCGGCGCGACCGCCAAGCCCTGGGTGGGCGGGCAGGCGCTCATCGCCTATGACACGACGCATCTCTTCTTTGTCGGCCCGATGAGCGGCGACCCGATTTTTGATCTCCCGATCTACTTCGCGTCGAACCCGGTCTTGGGGCACATCGACCTTGCCAACGGAATTGCGCCGGGTGGAGGCGACACGAACGGGGATGTCGTCCTCTCACGACTGGTGTTTCTGACCCTTGCCACGCCTTCGCCATGCCCGGTTGCGGATCTCGTCTGGTTCCGAAGTGACCCTGTCTTTGAAACTCGCCTCTCGATGGAGGATGGGACACCGATCAATCCGACGCTTCAGTCGCTGAATCCGCTGTCGATCACCGATGGTCCGACCATCACGCCGCCAGCGGATCAGTCATGGGCGCTGCCGCTGCTGGCCGGATGCGTGATCGGCGGTAATCCCGGCTTCGCGACCGCGACCTCGCCGTGTGGCGGCGCGCCGGTCATCACCTGGCAGCGCAGCGATGGCGAGCTCACGCTCACGGCTCCGTATCGCTATCTCGACTCGCCCATCATCATCGAGTGGACCGCAACCGATGACTGCGGCAACAGTGCGTCGGCGGATCAGGTGATTGCCGTGACAGGCTGCCTCGGTGACCTGAATGGCGACTCGGTGGTGAACGGCGCCGATATCGCGATCATCCTCGGGTTCTGGGGGGTCACGCCTCTCTACTTAGGGGACCTCAATTGCGACGGCCTCGCCGATGGCGTGGACATCGCCCTGCTGCTCGGAAACTGGGGTCCGTGCTGACCGAGTGGTGGCGCACCGGGCGCAACGCTCTACAGTGGTGGAGTGAGCGGGCCAGACGCACGGCATGATCGACAGCGGTTGCTCGAGTGGCTTGGTAACGATGGCCAGACCCGGCTTCGCCGCGCCCATGCCGCCGTCGTCGGGTGCGGTGCGCTTGGCTCAGTGGAGGCGGAGTGGCTGGTGCGGGCTGGCATCGGCACGCTGACGCTCATCGATCGAGATACGGTCGAGTGGAGCAATCTCCAGCGGCAGTCGCTCTATACCGAGCGCGACGCCGAGCGTGCCGCGCCGAAGGCGGAGGCCGCACGACAGCGCCTTCGGGAGATCGATCGAAGCGCTCGCCTGCATGCGTGTGTGGAACATCTCGACGCGGGGAATGCCGAGGCGCTTCTTCGAGGCGTGGATGTCATCATCGACGGACTGGACAACGCCGAAGGTCGCTACCTGCTCAATGACTACGCCGTCGCCCACGGCGTCCCGTTCATTCATGCCGCCGCTGTGGGCATGGAAGGGCGCACCCTCGCAGTCCTGCCGGGGCGCCCGTGCCTTCGCTGCTTCTTTCGGCAGGCGCCGGCGCCTGGAGCGCTGGGAACCTGCGACACCGTTGGTGTCTTCGGGCCAGTGATCGGTGCCGTGGGGGCATTGGCCGCCGCCGACGCGCTACGAGTCGCCGCAGGTCGGAGCGACCTTGTGCCGAATGGCCTGCACGCGATCGATCTTGCCGCAGTTCGAGTGACGACCATCGGCTCCGCTCAGAGACCCGACGCGGCGTGTCCATGCTGTGCGGGGCGGAGCTTCGAGTGGCTTGCGGCGCCCGTGATCGATGCCGCGGTGCTCTGCGGTCGCGGCGCCGTCCAGATTGCACCCGCGCAGCGCCACGGCAGCCGATCCGAGGCAACCTTCGACCTGGCCAGCGTGGCACAGCGACTCGCGCACCATGGCGCCTTCACGGAGCGCGACGGCCTTCTTCGAGGAACGCTCTCGTCGATCGAATCACCCGAAGGGCATCCGGTCGAGCTGACTCTCTTCGCCGATGGCCGGGCGATCATCGGCGGATCGACGGACCTTGCCTTCGCGAGGAGCGTCTACGGCCGTTTCGTGGGGATCTAGTGGGGCACACCGCGTCCTGTGGGAGCCTGCCGGTACCATCTTCGCTTCAAGGAGAACTCTCGGTGACCACCGCCACGCAACCCCGCCTCGCCTCGTTGATCGTTCCTTCGCTACGGATGTCTCTCGGGTACGCCCAGCAGCTCGTGCGTGACATTCCCGCGGAGAAGTTCGCTCATCTTCCTGCCAAGAACATCAATCACCCGGCGTGGTGTCTCGGACACCTGGCCATCTATGCGGAGCGCACGCTGGAGCTCATCGGTCGCGCCGACCTCGCGGCGCCCGATCAGCGCTTCGTTGAGGCGTACAAGGCGGGAACCCCCTGTGTCGAAGGCCCGTCGAATCTCCCCAAGGAGGAGATCGTTCGGCGCTTCGAGACCCGCTGGGCCGTCGTCGCCGATGTGCTCCCCGGAGTTCCCGATGAACGATTCTTCACGGAGAACCCAATGGAGGGTCGGATGAAGGAACTCATGCCCACGATCGGAGCTGCGGTGATCTTCCTCGTGGGACCTCACCACATGATGCATCTGGGCCAGATCAGCACTTGGCGGCGCTTGATCGGCCTCGGCTCGGCGATGTGATACGCAGAGGGGCAGTGCCCCCAAAGGAGCTCGACATGGAAATGACTCGTGTGCGGATGACCGTGGTGACGCTGGTCGCGGTGTTGGCTGCGCTTCTGATGCCGGCACCGAAGGCCATGGCGCAGGGACAGGGATTCGCTCCACCCATGTCCACCGAGGCGCTGGAGCGATCGCTCGGGCGCTATGTGCGGCCATCACCCGAGGCGCGCGAGGAGATTCACGCCGCGCATGACCGCTACATGGCGGAGTTCCGAAAGCTCCAGGACTCCGATCTCGATGCCTTCGAGAAGCAGCCGCCACCATTCATGACGGGCGGCGACATGGGCGCGTGGATGCGACGGTACAGTTCGCTCCGCGGGCGCATCAACACTCTCGATGCCGCCTTTCTCACCGAGGTCGCCCAAGCGCTGCCCGAAGATCAGCGTGCGTCGGTCGAGCGCGTCCGATGGGTCCGCGAAACGCAGGTGCTCCGATCCGGATTTCTCGCCGAGATCGGCAATGCGATGGGGGGCGGCGGCCGTGTAGACCTCGGGGACCTCTTCTACACCGCCGGTCTCAACGAACAGGAGCTCGCGCGCATCGACCCGCTCCTGCGGGAGCATGAGTCCCGATTGCTGGGAGTCGCTCGCCGAAGTTCGGACGAGACGGAGCGCCTGCTCCTGGACTTCACGGATCGCCTTCAGAAGATGGGACTGTGGGGTGATGCGCTCGTTCAGGCTCAGCAAGATCCCGAGAAGGCGATGGAGATGTACCGACAGACGGCGGATCTCATGAGGGAGATCTTCACCGCCATGGCGGAGTCGAGTGCGCGCGTTGCTGAGATCAATCGTCGCTCCTATCGGGAGATCCGTGATCAGATTTCGTTCGACGCCCTTGTCAAGGTGCATCCACGCTGGCTCATGGCGGGCGTCCCACAGTTGGGAGGCCAATTCCCCGATCAACTGATCAACATCGCCCGCCGCGCGAAGGAGCGACCGGGCGTGAGCGATGAGTCCAAGGACGCCATCGATCGGATCACGGCCGACACCGTCCGGCGCGTGGTTTCAATGCTCGATGCTTCGGAGGCAGCGATCGATGCATCCATGAAGCAGATGATGGCGCGGCAGTTCGATCCGGAAGAGATGGGCTCGCCTGACCTCTGGCAGGAGGAGGCGGAGCGGCAGCGACAAGACAACGAAGCTCGCGCAAAGGTGGTGGAGTCGGCGATCCAGTCGATCCTTTCGCACCTTCCTCCAGAGGAAGCGGAGAAGCTGAGAGGGGTCGGTGGCATGGGCGAGGTCGAGGTGGACCTCTCTGAACGGATGTTTCTCGAAGTCGCGCCCAGTGACGATGAAGGAGGAGACGACGACACTCCGGCCCGATTCGTGTCGTGGGAGGTTGGGATCCCCCTCGACTCCGTGAGCAATGAAATCCGGCCCTACTCGGTGGCGGAACTCAAGCGGCTCCTGGGATACCTCGCGCTCGATGCGTCCACGCAGCAGATGATCGAAACTCTGCATGGCGATTACATGGCTCGCTTCGCCGAGGAGGTGCAGCCCCTTCAACAGGAGTTCATGGCACTCCGCGGCTCGATCTACGACTTCTCCGACGGATCGCCCCGCATGTCGATTGAGAAGGTGCGAGCCTCGTTCGAGCTCATCCCGAAGATCATCTCGATGAGTGACGAAATCGATCGCGACTTCTTCGGCAGCCTCGCGGCGATCGTTGGTGATGAACATGCCCCGAGCGTGAAGGTGGAGCAGGCCGGAAGATCCACGAGGACGCTCGGTCGCGTCCAGGCTCGATCCATGGAGTTCACGCCAAACGCCGAACAGCCGCTGGATGTGGTGGCCATCCTGTTCGAGGATTTCAAACCCGCCTCCGACGAGCGAGCGATCATCACCAAGGTCCTTCAGGCCCACCTCGAGCCTCTTGACTCCGCCGCGCGGCGCGCCTTCGAGGTGAACCTGAATGCGGCTCGGGAGATGGAGGTCGCGCAGGCGGAGATCTTCGTCGGCAGCCTCAACATGGAGGATCAGGCCCGTGCCGGCGTGGAGTTCCAGCGAAGAATGGAGCGCGTCACCGCGAATCTGAGGGAGGCGAACAAGGCTCGCTCGGCCACTCAGCGGGCCGCCATCGACGCGGTCATCGAAACTCTTCCCGAGCCGCGTGGGCGAGCCCTCGACCGGACTCGCGATCGAGCCCACTTTCCGGGTGTGTTCAACGACTCCGCGGCACTGCATGACACCTTCGCCAAGGTTGAGAAGCTGCCCGACCTCACCGACGCCCAGCGCGTGGCCGTGGTCGAGGCGCTCTTTGAATACGAGGAGGCCTACGAGATCGCCTGCGATGGCATTCTCGCGGCAACGGCGGCACCCATGCCAGAGTCACGAGGTAACAACCAGGAGTACTGGATGGCCTTGCAGAATCGTGAGCGCGGAATCGAGCGGATGAAGTTCGAGCGCAACGAGGTCAATGCTCGCGCCGCAGCTCGCCTTCGAGCCGTGCTTACCCCCGAGCAGCTCGCCCACTTCCGCAACCTGACGGATCCGGCGCGAACCGGCCAGTCTGGACGCCGGTCGCCGTGGTGAGTGTCGGAAGGTCGCCGACTCGCTTCGCACCCGGCCGGTGGTGCCTCGGGCGCGGCAGAGCGCCCGAGACCGTATCGTGATCGTTCGACATGCCCGCGACCCATCTCCTTGCACTCGATCAGGGCACGAGCAGTTCGCGGGCGATCGTCTATGACGCGACGGGTCGCATCAAGGGGGTCGCGCAGCGGGCATTTCGGCAGCACTTTCCGCAGCCCGGGTGGGTGGAGCACGATGCGGAGGAGATCTGGACGAGCCAGCTCCGAACGGCGCGAGCGGCACTGAGGAAGGCAGGAGTCCGCGCCCGTGATCTTGCGGGCATCGGCATCACCAACCAGCGCGAGACCGTGGTGCTGTGGGAGCGCGCGAGCGGACGGCCCCTCGCGCACGCCATCGTCTGGCAGGATCGGCGGACCTCCTACGAGGTCGAGCGTCTACGGGCAACGGGGGCGGAGAAGGAGATCTCGACGCGCACGGGCCTGCTTCTTGATCCCTACTTCTCGGCGACGAAGATCGCCTGGCTTCTTGACCATGTGCGCGGAGCGCGGGCCCGCGCGCAGCGGGGGGAACTTGCAGTCGGCACCATCGACTGCTGGCTTCTCTGGAACCTCACCGCGGGTCGTGTGCATGCGACCGATCTCTCGAACGCCTCGCGCACGCTTCTGTGCGACATTCGGCGCGGCGCGTGGGATGGGTCACTGCTCGAGACCTTTCGCATTCCACGGGCCGTGCTGCCCGAGATCATCCCCAGCGCAGGGGAACTGGCGCTCTCCGAGCGCTCCCTGCTCGGTGCGGCCGTGCCGATTACGGGCATTGCGGGGGATCAGCAGGCGGCACTCTTTGGACAGCGCTGCATTCGGCCCGGCATGTCGAAGTGCACCTATGGCACGGGGTGCTTCCTGCTGGTGCACACCGGAGAGCGCGTGGTGCGCAGCCGGGCGCGCCTGCTGTCGACCGTTGCGTGGCGCATTGATCGCGGGCCGATCGAGTATGCGCTCGAGGGAAGCGTCTTCGTGGGAGGCAGCGCCATCCAGTGGCTTCGCGATGGTCTCGGCATCATCAAGCGCGCGAGCGAGGTCGGCCCGCTCGCGCTGAGCGTGCCCGATTCAGGCGGAGTCGTGGTGGTGCCCGCCTTCACCGGCCTCGGCGCCCCATGGTGGGACTCCCGGGCGCGCGGCACCATTCTCGGTGTCACGCGCGGCACCACGCGCGCTCACCTCGCGCGGGCGACGCTGGAAGCGATTGCCTTCGAAGTGAGCGACCTGCACGAGGCGATGGTGCGCGACCTCCGCCGAGCTGATGCGGAGCTTCGAGTCGATGGTGGGGCCAGCGCCAGTGATGCCCTGATGCAGTTTCAGGCGGATCTTCTTGGCGTGCGCGTCTCGCGTCCCGAAGATCTCGAAACGACCGCGCGCGGAGCGGCGCTGCTCGCGGGGGTCGGCGCCGGGCTCTTCCGTGGAGACCGCGCGATGGAGTCGCATCGTCGGGTCGATCGGAGTTTCAGTCCCTCGATCGGACGAGAGGCGCGGAAGGCTCGACTGGCGGTCTGGCGACGCGCGATCGAGCGAGCGAAGGGCTGGGCCCCGCAGGAGAGCGAGTGACCGCGCTCGATCAACGAACAGCCGTCCTCGATGCGCTTGGCGATCGGCACTTCGATCTCCTGGTCATCGGGGGCGGGGCGACCGGTCTCGGTGTGGCGGTCGATGCCGCGTCGCGAGGTCTCTCGACGGCACTGGTCGAAGCGCATGACTTGGCGCAGGGGACGAGCAGTCGCAGCACGAAGCTGGTGCACGGCGGGGTGCGCTATCTTGAACAGCTCGATCTCGGCCTGGTGCGCGAGGCGCTCCATGAACGCGGCCTGATGGCGCAGAACGCGCCGCACCTCGTCCACGACCTGCGCTTCGTGGTGCCGCGCTATGCGTGGTGGGAGGCACCCTTCTATGGCGCCGGGCTGAAGTTGTACGACGCGCTCGCGGGGTCGCTGAGCCTTGGGCCCAGTCGGATCCTCACCCGCGAGGAGACGATCGCCGCCATTCCCAATGTGCAGCGCGATGGCCTGCTTGGCGGTGTCGCCTATCACGACGGGCAGTTCGATGACGCTCGCATGGCCGTGACACTGGCGAGAACAGCGGCGGCGCACGGCGCTCTCATCGCCACTCGATGCCGGGTCGCTTCACTCTGGCGGGGACCGGACAGTCGAGTGGCCGGCGTTGTGGTTCACGATGAACCCGGTGGCCGCACGCTTCATGTCCGTGCACGAGCGGTCGTCAATGCCACGGGCATCTTTGCCGACTCCGTGCGCCGAATGGAGGACCCATCGGTCGCGCCGGTCATCGAGCCGGCGCAGGGCGTGCACCTTGTTCTGCCCCGCGACTTTCAGCCCGGGGAGAGCGCCATCATGGTCCCTCACACCGACGATGGTCGAGTGCTCTTCGTGATTCCCTGGCACGGTCGTGTCATCGTCGGCACAACTGACACGCCGATGCGCGAGCCGGCCATCGAGCCACGCGCCCTCGACGAGGAGATCGAGTTCATTCTCAGGAATGCCGCCCGCTATCTCGAGCGAGATCCCGGGCGAAGCGATGTGTTGAGCGTCTTCGCCGGGCAGCGTCCATTGGTGCATGCGGCGCACGCCGGCAGCGAGGCGCAGTCCACGAAGTCGATCAGCCGGCATCACGAGATCTTTGTCGGCTCGGGCGGCATGGTGACCATCGTCGGCGGCAAGTGGACCACCTATCGGCGCATGGCCGAGGAGACCGTTGATCGCGCCGTGCGCGAACATGGTCTGACCGCGCCGCCGAGTTCCACGCGCGCCCTTCAGTTGCATGGATGGCTGGCCCGGGAGGAGGTCGAGAGGCGCCGGCAGCGCGAGCCGGGAGAGGAGTGGGCGCTCGCCTACGGTGCCGAACAGGCGGCGGTTCAGGCGTGTCTTGCCGAGCGCCCGGAGTGGGGAAGGTTGATGGAGCCGCGGCTGCCCTATCCGCTCGGCCTCGCCGTGTGGGCGGTGCGTCACGAGTGGGCGCTTCGAGTGGAGGATGTGCTGGCCAGGCGCACCCGGGCGCTCCTGCTCGATGCCCGGGCGTCGATGGAGTGCGCCGAGCGCGTGGCCGAGGTGATGGCGAGCGAACTCGGTCGCAGCCGCGCGTGGGTAGCCGATGAGGTCAATGCGTTCGTTGAACTGGCGCGCGGCTACCTCGCGGCTTCCGACCGAAGCCGCGGCGCGCCGCGTTCAGCATCCGGAGCAGCGGAGTAGACTGCGCGCATGACCCCATTCATGGGCGAACTCGTCGGCACGGCGCTCTTCGTCCTGATCGGGAGCGCCGTCGCCGCGAATCTGCTCCTTTCGCGCACGCGAGGTGAGGGCGGAGGCGCCGGCGGAAACTGGATCGCGTTGACCACGGGCTGGGCGATGGCGCTCTTCGTCGGAGCGGCCGTCGCCGCCCCGGCAAGCGGTGCGCACCTGAACCCCGCCGTCACGCTCGGGTTCTGGCAGATGGGGCGATTGCCCACCTCGAGCCTCGGGGTCTACCTCGGCGGGCAGTTCGCGGGCGCCACGATCGGTGCGATTCTCGCGTGGCTGCTCTTCCTGCCCCACTGGGGACGAACGGATGACCCCTCGCGCAAACTCGGGGCGTTCGCGACCTCGCCCGCGATTCGCGCTCCGCTCTCGAACTGCTTCAGCGAGGCGCTGGCGACCTTCATCTTCGTCTTCGGATTGCTTGCGTTTCGCGAGGCTGCCATCACCCCGGCGGCGGGCGTGACGCCGAGTTCGATTCAGGCGCTCTCGGCGGTGAACATCGAGCTCGGCGCGATCGGAGCGATTCCGATGGCGCTGCTCTTCTGGGCGGTGGCGCTCGGGCTTGGCGGAACGACCACTTTCGCGATCAACCCTGCTCGAGACTTCGCACCGCGACTGGTGCATGCACTGGCGCCCATTCCCGGCAAGGGCAGCAGCGACTGGGGCTATGCGTGGGTGCCCTTGGTGGGTCCCACGATCGGGGGTCTCGCGGCGGCGGGAGTTGGAAAGGTCGTGGGATTGTGATCTCACGCGAATGTGAACGGCGTCGTGGCCGTCTGTCTCTTCACGGCCGAATCGGCGCCGCGTGTCTGGGCGCGCTCGTGGCGATGGTCTCCATGGCCGTTGCGCAGGCGCCGGGTCGAGGTGCCCCCGCGGCGCCGCCCGCCGATGGTGGACAGGCGATGGCCAACCTTCCATGGCCTGTGCGCCTCGGTCTGCGCGTGGCCGATGTGGAACAGAAGATCGCCGTGATGGATCGCGTCGTACTCGTGCCCGACGAGGCGACCTATCTCGACGAGATCGCCCGCTGGTCAACAACCGTGCAGTGGCCGGTGCTCATCGAGGATGATCGCTGGACTCCGCTCTTCATTCGTGCGTTCCGACCAGCGTCGGTTGAGCGGCGGACCGATCGGGCGGCACCGCTGCCGCAGGACATTCCCTCGCGACGCAAGGCGCTTGAGAGCGCGGTGGCGCGCGCCTGGGGCGGGAGCGCCGAGAGTACGCCCGCTGCTGCATTCGCGCGTGTGGGTCTTGTTCCCGCGGGTGTCGTCATCACCTCGACCGAAGATCCGGCGTGGACCGCGGCGGTTGCCCTCGCGGCGGGCCGTGGGCAGTTGCTTGGATTCCTCGACGGCAACTTCGGCCAACCGTCCGATGTGCTCGATGGTGATCGCTTTGACCGCATGGCCTCGGCGATCACCGACATCTTCCGTGCGAGCCGCTTCTCCTTCGGCTCGCTGGGAGATCAGCTCGACGCATGCACGATCTGCCGCACGATCGCCGCGAAGTGCACGCCGAACCTTCCGCCCGGCCTGCGCTTCAGTGCACCGGGGGCTCCACCGACCGATCCGAAGGATCCCCTCGCCGTCACCGATGTGCTCTGCCGCAACCCCAACGGAAGCCGCTATGCCTTCTGCGGTGTGATCTGGGGAGACTCGGCGCGGAGCGCCTATGCGGCGATGTGCAGTCTCTTCCTGTCGCGCGAGCGATTCACCTTCATCAACTCCTATGGCGAGGGCGGTGACATGGCGGCCTTCAGCGTCATGTCCATTCAGGAGCGGTTCGAGCGCGGGGGATACAAGTCGCAGCCACTGACCGGCCCCGAGGCGACACTTCGCGCCTGGCACCGTCGTTCGATGGGGGGCTTCGACATGGATGTGCTCTTCCTCAATTCGAGCGGTCTGCCGCACTCCTTCGACCTGGGGCTACCCGGCCGAACCTCGCCGGACAACCAGGGGACGGCCGTCGACATTCCGCTCCTTGCCCGGCCGCTCGTGCTCTACAAGGTGCACAGCTTCTCCCTCCAGTTCCCGAGCTTCGCGAACACCATCGGTGCGAGGTGGCTCGACCAGGGCGTCTATGCCTATGTCGGCTCGGTGCAGGAGCCCTTCCTTCCTGCATTCATTCCGCCGAGTGTCGTCATGGAGCGCATCGCCTCGATGGTGCCGTTCCTGATCGCGTCGCGCCACTGGGAAGGCCCATTTGCGGCGCCGTGGCGCGTCGCGACCATCGGGGATCCGCTGATGTTGGCGGGGCCACCGATTCAGCCGGTGCGCCGCCGCTTGCCAGCGGACACCGTCGAGCCGTCAACGGTCGCAGGTGGAGGTCGCACGCTCGAGTCGCTGCGCACCACGGCAACGGCGCTCATGCGCGCCTGCCAGGAGCAGCCGTCGCCTCAGAACTTCAAGGCGGCCCTGACCGAGCTCACGAAGCTCGGCGATGACGCCATCGCCATCAAGCTCTGGAGCGTGGCGGTCGCCAAGGGCGCACGCGAAGGCGCTGCGCGTGCGGCGCTCGGCCCACTATTTCGAGATCGCGACCTCGACGGCTTCGTCGATGCGCTCCGCGCCGTCTCCGACCCCGATACCGAGGCGCTTGACATGCTGTGGGCGCTCGTGAACCCGCGCTTCCAGACGATCGACTCGGTCGACCTCGTGGATCTTCTCGCGAACAACCCGCGACCGATGCGCGTGGATATTGATCTCACGAGGCTTGCTCCGGCAGTGGCTCGCCTTCGAAGCCGCGACTTCGCCCGTGGCATGCTGCTTCGAGCTGCGGAGCGCTCTCAGGATGCGGCCACGCAGCGTGCGCTGCGCGAGGCGGCCTCAGAGTTCAACTGAGCCGAGTGGAAGGGGAGCGTGACGATCCGCGCGCGGATGTCAAACCGCGCGGATGTCGAGCCGCGTGGCCTCACTCGGCGTTGGATGGCTGCGGCGGACCGGCGTCGTTCGGAGCCGAGCGGCGACGACCTTCACGCACCTGTTGGATGAAGCGCTCGCGCAGCTTCACCGGTTCAAAGCAGAGTGTCTCGTCGCAGACCGTCACCGTCGTCTCCACGGTTGCCGACGAGGTGTTGCCATCCCCATCGGACGCGACGCAGAGATCCATCAGCTCGCACGCCTTCGCCAGCATGGCCATGGCGCCGGCAAAGGTGGGATGGAGCCTGTCGCGCTGAATGAGTTCGCCGTCATTCGCCTTGCTCCACGCTCGGCCGCGGATATCGACGCTCTGCCCCGTCTCAAGCGAGGGGACGAGCGTCGAGAGTGGAAGAACGCGGACATTCGGGCGCGTCTTCGCCCACTCGTGCAATCTTGCATTCAGCCTCTCGAGCGTCTCGCGCTTCGGCAACTGCTCCGCGCGAAGCATTCGGCCCACGGAGGCCTCCATGTTGGGGAAGTCGCCGACCACGACGGGAATGCCGGTCTTCACGATGCGATCAAGTTCGGAGAGCCCGACCTCGAGCAGCCCAAGGCGCTGCTCTTCGTTCTCAAGCCGCCTCCCTTGCGCGTTGGTTGAGCCGTACCCGTACCAGAAGAGGAAGTCGACGGCGAAGACGCAGGTGGGCTTGAACGCCAGCATTCGATCGATGGCGCCGCGACCCGTGGAGAGCGGATCGTTGAAGAACCAGAGCGATGCGAAGCGACTGATGGTCACGGGTCGCTGGCTGGCCGCGAGGAAGACATCGCCAAGATCGGCCGCGTGAATCTCGCGCGACACGCCATCCTCGCCAACGGCGTCAACGCGCACGCCAAAGCCAGCGGTGGCGCTCGCCCCGATCAATCCCACTCGCTCATAGTGAGAGCCCGGAGCCTTCTGGGCCTCGGGTGTGTTCGGCCGAGGGGCGGGGGAGTCGGTGCGATCCGGCGCTGTGGCAGTGGGGGACGCGGAGGGTGAAGCCGATGGCGTGTGCTGCGGCGACTCGGTGGATTGAGGGTCGGCGGCCGGCGCGGGAGATGCAGTCGTTTGAGTCTCGAGTGCGCGGGGCGACCTCTCACCGCGCGAGTCATCACTTGCCGCAGGTGCCGTGACCGCCAAGCAGGGCACCGTGAGGAGGAGCGCCGCGGCTGTGCACCAGGCGCTGCGGAGACTCAGGCGAAGCACTCGGGCGAACTCGAAGCCGGAAGGGCGCAGGTCCATGATGCCGCAATGATAGAAGCCGACGGCATGGGGAAGCGATGGCCGCGGGCCGGTCAACTGGCCTTTGTGTTCCGCTTGGTCAATCGTCCCGGCGTCATCGCGGGTGAAGACGAGCCGAGGATCATTGATCCCGGATCGCAAGCGCCGGAGCCACCCGCAACTCAATCCACCGCGCCATCACACCGCTGCTGAAGCGAGGACCGCAGACACGCCCAGCGCCTTCGCCATTGCGACGCCGATGTCTGCGGGGCTCTCCGCGACCTGCACGCCGAAGCCGCGCAGAGCCTCGATCTTCGCCTGCGCCGTGTCATCGGCGCCGCCGATGATCGCGCCGGCATGGCCCATGCGCTTGCCCTTCGGGGCCGTTCGACCGGCGATGAACGCAACGACGGGCTTTCGCATGTGGGTCTGAACCCAGCGCCCTGCGAGGGTCTCGTCGTTGCCGCCGATCTCGCCGATCATCACCACGCCGTCCGTCTCCTGATCGGCGTTGAACATCTCGAGCACCTCGATGAAACCGAGGCCGCGCACCGGATCTCCGCCGATGCCGACGCAGGTGCTCTGGCCGATGCCGAGTGATGAAGTCTGCCAGACCGCTTCGTAGGTCAGCGTGCCTGATCGACTCACAATGCCCACCGCGCGACCGCTTGTGGCATCGTGGCGATGCGTGTGGATGTACCCGGGCATGATGCCGATCTTGCAGCCGCCTTCAAAGCGCGCGGTCGATGGCTCGGCCCCGGAACCTGCGACGCGCCGTCCGGGAGTGATGACGCCCGGGCAGTTCGGACCAATGAGTTTCACTTGAGGGTGCACGCGGTCGAGCACGGCGCGCGTGCGCACCATGTCCTGCACGGGCACGCCTTCGGTGATGGCGCAGATGACGGTGATGCCCGCGTCGGCCGCTTCAAGAATCGCATCGGCAGCACCCGGCGGCGGAACGAAGATCATCGACGCCGTGGCGCCCGTGTCGCGCACGGCCTGACGGACCGTGTCGAAGACGGGCAGACCGTTGGCGTCGCGGCTTCCGCCCTTGCCGGGGGAGGTGCCGCCGACAAGCTGCGTTCCATACTCAAAGCAACCCCTGGTGTGCAGGGCACCGGTGGAGCCGGTGATGCCCTGGCAGATGACCTTGGTTGCACCATCAACGAGGATCGACATGGGGGCGGGAAGGATAGCAGCATCCGTTACCATTCGGACATGAGTCCAGCGCCCAAGGGCGACGCTTCCTCGGCCACCCGCGACGGTGCGCCATCGGGCGGCTTGACCTATGCACAATCAGGCGTCGACATCGATGCGGGTGATGAGGTGGTCGACCTCATCAAGCCGATTCTTCGGCGCACCCATGGTCCGCGCGTGATCGGACGCCACGGCGCGTTCGCGGGCATGTTCCGCCTCGACTTCAACGAGAAGCTCTTCAAGCGCAACTACCGCGACCCGGTGCTTGTCGCCTGCACCGATGGTGTGGGAACCAAGGTGCTGCTCGCGGCGGAGCGCGGTGTGCATCACACGGTCGGCATCGACTGTGTGGCGATGAATGTGAACGACCTCATCGTGCAGGGAGCCGAACCGCTCTTCTTCCTCGACTACCTCGGACTGAGTCGCATCAAGCCGAAGGAGACGGCTTCAATCATCGAAGGCGTGGCGAAGGGGTGCGAGGTGGCCGGCTGTGCCCTGATCGGCGGCGAGTGCGCGGAGATGCCCGACATCTACAAGCCAGGCGACTTCGACATCGCGGGCTTCGCGGTCGGCGTGGTCGAACTTGACCGCGCGATGGATGCAACGCGCGTCCGGCGCGGCGATGTCGTGATCGGCCTCGCCTCGAGCGGCATTCACAGCAATGGCTACTCACTGGTGCGTCGCATCGTCCGCGACGCGCGGCTCGATCTCGACGCGGTCTATCCAGAGCTCGACGGAACGCCGCTCTCCTGGAGCACGCAATTGCGGCTCATCGACATCCTGCTCGAGCCGACGCGCATCTACGCGAAGCCGATCGTCAAGCTGCTCAACTCCTATCGGCGCAAGAAGGTCGTCTCGGGCATGGCCCACATCACCGGCGGCGGCATTCCCGGGAACCTCTGTCGAGCTCTGACGGAGAAGGTCGATGCCGTCATCGATCGCTCGGCGTGGACGGTGCCTCCGATCTTCCGTTTCCTGCAGCGCCATGGCGGCGTGGCGGAGGATGAGATGTGGCGCGTCTTCAACATGGGCGTCGGCTACATGCTGGTGGTCCGGCCGAGCTTCGCCGAGGGCGTGCTGGCCAAGCTCCGCCGTTATGGCGAAATGGCCTTTGTCTGCGGAAGTATCGAGAAGGGCACAGGCGAAGTGCGCTTCGCCTGATGCGCCCGGCCTGCGCTACTCATCGCGCCACTGGCGCCGCGACTTCTTTTCACCGTCACGCTTCTTCGAGGCCAGTCGCCGCTCCTTGCTTCCGCGCGTCGGCTTGGTCGGTCGGCGCACCTTCGGCGGCGTGGCAGCGCGTGTGACCACTTCGGCCAGCCGGCGGAGCGCCGCCTCGCGGTTGTCGAGTTGCGAGCGCGTCTCGTCGGCATGGAGGACGAGCTCCTCGCCACGCGCAAGCCATGCGGAGGCGAGGGTCATCAGGCGCTGCCGCGCGGCAGCGTTGAGACCGCCGATATCGTCAAGATGCACGCGAAGCGAAGCGCGTGTGCTGGTGGTGTTGACATGTTGACCGCCCGGCCCGCCAGCCCGGCTGAAGGACCATTTCAATCGCTGCGGTGCCACCCACGCCCCGCGACCGAGGTCGATGGCGTTGGGTGGGCGAACGGCGTGGCGCGGCGCCGGTCGAGGTTCGCCCTCATCGGAGTGTGAGCCTCCGGGAATCATCGATGCGTACGGTACGCTCCCGACATGCGAGGTGTCACCACGATCGGCTTGGCGTGCTTGATGGGCTTGGGCTCGGCAGTCGCGGCATTGGGGGCACCGATGGATGACGACGAAGTGGTGCCGGTCTCTGCGACGACCACCACCGGGATCTTCGCGGTCCCGCGCCAGCCTGCGGCGTCCGGGAGCAATGACGCACCACCGCCGCCATTGGCGCCGGAACTCGAAGATGAGCTTCGCGCGTGGGATCGCCTTCAGGTGAACCTTGCGGCCGGGGCGTGGTTCGCGCGCGTTTCGGGCGATGTCACCGTCGGCAACTCGCTGACCTATGACTTGAAGAGCGATCTCGGTCTCTCATCGATGGAGACGAGCTTCGCCGGCGACCTCGAGGTGCGCTGGCGCTTCCTCAATGTGCGCGTCGGTGGGAGCTCCTTCAGCACCGATGGTGGTTCCATCGCGCCCTTCAACAACAACTTCGGAGGAGTGAACATCGTCGCGGGGGATCCACTCGCCAGCCAATTCAGCATGTGGAACATCGGAGGTGAGTTCGGCGTCGATCTCTATCGCCCGTTTGCTGATCGGCCCTTTCCCTTCGGTGGAGTGAACGAAGCGAATCGAACGAAGAATCGTGTGGCCGATGGCGGCCTTGGTGGCCCTGGTGGCTATCGCTCCGATCTCCGACTCGGCGCGTTCGTCGGCGTGCGGGCGATCAATACCGATCTCGAGGTGACGAGCCTTCGGACGAATCAGTCCACCACGCTCGATCAGACCTGGACCGCCGTCTACATCGGCGGTCGGGTGTCGGTCGACATCTGGTTGCGCGATGTCTTCCCGCTGCTGGAGCGCATGAGCATCGACGCCGACGGCGCGTTCGGACCGGCGTATCCGGGGACGGGCTCCTACTACCAGGTGCGCGCTGGACTGACCGTCTATCCCATCGACAATCTCGGCGTCACCTTCGGGTATCGCCTTCAGAACATACAGGCGAAGGGTCGCAATCAGGACTTGGACGCCAGCGTGGCGGGCCTTTTTGTCGGCGGTGTCCTTCACTTCTGAGGCGTGCGGGCCTTTCATCACCCATGCCGCGTCGGCCCAAGGTTGCTCAGCGTCGCGGTGGGGGTGCCAAGCTCGCGCGCGCGAAGCTGCGTCACTTCTTCTTCACCGTCGCGCCCGATCGCCTGCTGGGCGGGGCGCTCAAGCGGCGACATCTCCTGCGCCCGATCGAGCTGCGGGAGATCACGCTCCATGTTCCTTCTTGGCCGGAGCGCTTCGAGGGACTGCGCATTGCCCATGTGAGCGACTTTCACCTGGGCGAACTGATGCCGATGCCGAAGGCGCTCGAGATCATCGAGCGCGTCGATCGCGCGAAGCCCGACCTTCTCGCCTGCACGGGTGATGTGGTCGACCTCGAGTGGCGCGGCGCCGAGCCGCTCCTGAAGGCGATGGGTGAACTCCGGGCGCCGATGGGGCGCTATCTCGTGCTTGGTAATCACGATCATCTCGATGACCCCG
This sequence comes from Phycisphaeraceae bacterium, assembly GCA_019636735.1. NCBI lineage: Bacteria > Pseudomonadati > Planctomycetota > Phycisphaerae > Phycisphaerales > Phycisphaeraceae > Phycisphaeraceae bacterium. Next base: position 103,187 of record JAHBWY010000005.1, on the reverse strand, counting down.
ATGCGCTCGTTCGTGCGGCGAGGAAGCGTGGGTTGCGAGTGCTTCAGGATGAGGTTGATGAGGCGCGGGAGACGAAGGCGCGCTCGGATGCGCTGCGCGTGGGCGGCATTGACTGGGGGCGCACGAAGCGCGAGCTCAAGGAGCGCGTCGCCTCGCTGCGCGAGCGACCCGATCTTCTCCTGGCCCACAATCCCAAGGCGTTTCCCGCCGCGGTTCGGCTTGGCATTCCGTTGACCTTGGCCGGACACACGCATGGAGGTCAGGTCGGGTTGCCCGATCGCGCGGTGCGGGCGCCGAGACCGCGAGATGAGAGTGCGCGCGGCACTCCCGAGGTGGTGCTTCCCGAGCCAGCCGGGGCCCATCGCTCAGTCCCCGCTCGCGAGCGACTTCGTTCGCTCCGAAAGGGGCTTTACGCGCAGGGCGACAGTCGGCTCTTTGTGAATGTCGGCGCCGGGTCTTGGTTCCCGGCGCGCGTCAACTGCCCGGCTGAGATTCTCCTGCTCACCGTGAAGCGCTAGACGCGTCGGCTTCGGGGCGGTCGACCACCATGATCTCACTGAGCGGCTTGCGCGTGATGTCGGGCACCACGCAATCGTCGGCGGGGTAGCCGACGGGAATCAACAGGAAGGGGCGCTCATGATCGGGGCGTCGCAGGATGCTGGCGAGGAACTTCATCGGACTGGGTGTGTGCGTGAGCGTGACAAGCCCGGCGTGATGGGCCGCCGCCAGCAGAAGCCCCACCGCGATTCCCACTGACTCGTTGATGTAGTAGACCTGATCCGATGCGCTGCCCGCGTGATCGTCACGCACGAGCTTGAAGACGGCAATGAGCCACGGCGCCGCTTCAAGAAAGGGCTTGTGCTCATCGGTGCCGAAGGGTTGAAGGTCGGAGAGCCACTCGGCGTTGGCGCGGCGCCCATAGAACTCACGCTCCTCGACTTCGGCCGCTTCGCGGATCTCTCGCTTGATCGCGGGGTCCTGAACGGCGACGAAGCGCCAGGGTTGCTTGTTCGCGCCGCTGGGTGCGGTTCCCGCCGCGGCGATGATCGACTCGATCGTCTCGCGCGACACAGGCCGGTTGCTGAACATTCGAACCGAGCGGCGCAGCGCCATCACCTGTAGGAAGCGTCGGGCCGCGTCCGGGGCAGGCATGCCCGGGTCGAAGCGACGAAGCGGCGAGAATGAAGGTGGCATCGTCGCATCATTGCATCATGGCATCATCGCCGCCGCATGGCGTCGATCTGACACGCGGATTCACGCGGTCGCGGTGCCTGCTGAGGCCGACTCCCGCAGGAGCGCCCACAGCGCCCGGACATGCGCCTCCTGCACGGAGAGCGCCCCGATCGAGACGCGCATGACGAAAGCGCCATCAACGCGGGTGTGAGTCAGGAAGGCCTTCCCGCTTCCATTCACGCGATGCATGATCGCCTCGTTGATGGCATCGAGCGTGGCGGGCGGCGTGGTGGAGTCGGTCGAAGCGCCCGTTGCCCCGGCGCGGCTCACTGCCGGCGCGCGGCCTCGGTAGCGCAAGCAGAGGAGCGAGAGCGGAGTCGGCGCCATCACTTCCCACTCCGGATCGGCCTCGACCCACGAGCGCAGAAGCTGGGCCAGTCGCACATGCTCGCGGATGATGGCTCGCAGGCCTTCGACTCCGAAGTGCCGGATCACGAACCAGAGCTTGAGTGAGCGGAATCGCCGACCGAGCGGAACTTGCCAGTCGCGGTAGTCGACGACCTTGCCGCTCTCGGTCGCGCGATTGCGCAAGTATTCCGGCAGCACGGAGAGCGCACGCACGAGCGTGGCGCGATCGGCGACCCACAGGACCGAGCAATCGAAGTTCACGCCCATCCACTTGTGCGGGTTGAAGGACCAACTGTCCGCATGCTCGGCGCCGTGGGCAATCCAGCGGAACTCCGGACAGATGGCGGCGCTGCCCGCGTGCGCAGCGTCGACATGCAGCCAGCAGCCATGCCGTTGCGCCACTTCGGCAAGGCGTGGAACGGGGTCCATCGCATGAGTGGAGGTGGTGCCGACGGTCGCGCAGATGAAGAAGGGCTCTCGCCCCGCAGCCTTGTCCTCGATAATCGCCGCTTCGAGCGCGTGCGGGCTCATCGCCCGGGACGCATCGACAGCGACGGCGCGGAGGCTTGAAGCCCCAAGGCCCGCAATGCGGAGATCCTTGACGAACGAACTGTGGGTCTCGCTGCTCGCGTAGGCGACGAGCGGCTTGGGCCACGCCCCGACACCACCGGCATCGATGGCGAAACCACTCGTTCGCTCTCGCGCCGCGATGATCGCGCAGAGCAGTGCACTTGACGCGGTGTCCTGGATCACGCCGCCGCCGCGCACGCGATCTGGGCCGTGTCTGCCATCGCTCCCGACATCGGCGGCGCGCTCGCCCCCATCATTGCGAAACCGCGCGGGCAGTCCCATCATGTCAACGAGCCAATCGAGCACGAGCTGCTCGAGTTCGGTGCACGCGGGACTTGTCGACCAGAGCATGCCCTGCACGCCGAGGCCTGCACTGAGAAGTTCGCCGAGAATCGCCGGCCCGCTCGCATTGGCGGGGAAGAACCCGAAGAAGTTCGGGCTCTGCCAGTGGGTGACGCCCGGCAGGATCACGCGATCGATGTCGGCGAGCACTCGATCAAAGCTCTCGCCATGCTCCGGCGGCTTTGCCGGCAACGCGGCGCGAATCTCGCCCGGTTCGGCGCGGCTGAGCACCGGCAGTGACTCGACCCGCTGCATGTAGTCGGCGATCCAATCGACGAGCGCATGCGCCTCCTCGCGAAAGGAGGAGCGCTCGTGCGGGCGTCGTGGAGCGTTGGCGGTCACTGGTTTGTCCGTGCTGTCGCCATGGTCATCGGTGAGAGGCCGGGCCGGGGTGCCTGGCGCGTCTGTGGTCGCAGGCGACTCTCACCAAGGGGCCCCGTCGATTCAGGCGTAGTGCTGGCCGAAGCGATTCGCGATGAAATCGGCGTAGCTTGCATCTTCATTGCGAACGAAGCCGCGCTGGGGAACCTTCCCTTCGCGCAGAAGGTCGAGCATGGCGCAGATGCCTGCCGCCGTCGTGATCTGGATGGCCGTCCAGTGGTGGCCGCCGATGACCGCGTGACGAATGATCTTCGCGTAGGAGCGCTGAACGAGCCGGCCCGCCGCCTGACCGATCGCGCTGGTGAAGATCGCCACGATGTCCTGATGCGTGCTCGGAATGGAGCGCTCCAGCACCTGCTTGAGCTCATCGGGGTGCTCGCGGAAGCGAAGATCATGCAGAAGCAGCTTCATCACGGCGTTGTGGCCGGGATAGCGCATTGTCTTGTAGTTGAGGTGACGAACCTTGCCCGCGAGCGTCTCGGCGAAGGTTCCGAGCCCACCGCTCGTATTGAACGCTTCGAGCTCGATCCCGCCGATCATGACGCGCTCCATCCCCTCGAGCGCCGGCACCAGGGTCAGGCTGCCATCGATGACCGTTTCGCAGGGCTGGATGTACTCGTTGATCAAGCCGTCGGTCGACCAGGTCAGGTTGTACTTGAGCGCGTTGTTCGGATGCTCGGGCAGCGCGCCGGTGCGCATGCGAACCTCGTGCAGCTCATCGATGCCCTCGATGACATGCGTCGCGGCAATCGTGATGAACCCCGGCGCGAGGCCGCACTGGGGAATGAAGGCTGTCGCCGCGCCTTGGGCGAGCGCCTTCACCGCCTTCGTCACCTTGACATCCTCGGTGAGATCGAGGTAGTGCACGCCCGCGGCCTTGGCTCGCGTGGCAATCAACTCATTGCAGAAGAAAGGGGCGCAACTGATCACCGCGAAGGCACCCTTGAGCACGCGATCGAGTGCCGCGGCGTCATCGAATGTGGCGGTCGCGGTCCGGCATCCGGGCGCAAGGCGAGCGGCCTCTTCCAGCAGCGCCGGCGCATGATCAACCGCGGTGACGGCGTAGTCGCCGCTGCCTTGAAGGAACGAAATCACCGTCCGGCCGATCTTGCCGGACCCGAGCACAACGACAGGCTTCATGAGTGGTGGGGAGTGTTGCGGGTTGCGGCGGCGACGGACGCTGGCGCCGTGCGCTCGAGTTCGCGCGAGACTTCATCCTGGAGCTCGCGCATGATGGCGGGGCCGAACTCGAAGCGGATGCCTGCCGCCTCGAAGAGCTTGGGCAGCGGCTGCGAACCGCCGAGCGCCAGGGCTCGCTTGTAGCCGGCGAGCGCCGCAGCGGGATCGCGTCGGGAGCGCAGCCAGAGCTGGAGAGCGCCAAGCTGCGCGATGCCGTACTCGATGTAATAGAAGGGCACGCCGAAGAGATGGAGTTGCCGCTGCCACGCCGTGCGCTCCACCTCTTCGAGTCCGCTGTAATCGACCGTCGGGCCGAAGCGGCGATTGAGTCGGAGCCACTCGGCGGCGCGCTCGTCGTGCGAGTGTCCGGGGTTCATGTAGACCCAGTGCTGGAAGGCGTCGATCTGCGCAATCCACGGCACCATCGTCGCGAGGTTCTCAAGCAGGCCGCGGCGAGCTCGATTGGCATCACCCTCGCTGTAGAACTCATCGAGCACGGGGAAGGTCAGCAGCTCCATGCTCATCGAGGCGACCTCCGCAAACTCCATGGGGCTGCCGCGATACGCGAGGATCGGATCGTCCTTGCAGAGGATGGAGTGGAAAGCGTGCCCCGCCTCGTGCACCATCGTTTCAAGGTCGCGCTGCAGACCCGCCGCGTTCATGAAGATGAAGGGCGAGCGCGAGTACTGACGCTGATACTGATAGCCGCCGGGGGCCTTGCCCTTGCGCGAGTCGAGATCGAGGCAGCCGCCGCCCCGCATCGAGTCGAACATCCGCCCCAGCTCGCCATCCATTCGGTGAAACGCCTTCGAGGTTCGCTCGACGAGATCGTCGGCGCCGTCGAATGGACGCAGCGGCGCACGCCCGTGGATGTCGACCTTCAAGTCCCATGGCCGAAGGGCGGGAAGGCCCAGCACTCGCGTTCGCTCCGCATTCAGTCGCCGCAGCACGGGCACCCACACCTGCTCGACTGCGGTGTGGAAGGTCTCGCAATCGGCGGGGGTGTAATCGAAGCGATGCAACCGTTGATGCTGGTAGTCACGGAAGTTGTCGAATCCGGCGTTGCGTGCCAGTTGCGACCGGAGCTTGATCATCTGGTCGTAGATGACGCTGATGCGATCGGCGTCGCGAAGCCGTCGTTCGGCCGTCGCTCGCCAACTCCCCTCGCGCACCGATCGGTCGGTCACCTCGAGGTAGCGCGCCATCTGGGGCATCGTCTGCTCACGACCTTCAAACTCCACAGTCATGGCGCCGTTGATTTCGCTGTACTGCTGATCGAGCTTGGTGAGCTCCGTCTCGATCGGGATGTTCTCGGCGCGGAAGAGTCGGACGCTCTGTCGGAGCGCACGCAGCAGCACGCCGTAGCGCGCCTGGTTGAGGTCCTTGGCGAAGGGGCTCTCGGCGATCCGCCGATCGAGTTCAAAGCCAACTTTCTTGAGCTGAGGATCGACCTTCTCGATGAACTGGAGGAAGCGCGCCTTGGCCTCGGCGTCGTCGGTGAAGCAGGTCATTCGAATGTAGGCGTTCGCCTCCGCTTCGCTGGCGAAGGCGTCGAGCTCGCTTCGATCGAGGATGAGCTGCTCAAGGCAGCCGGCGCACCTGAGCGGCCGCTCAAGAAGTGAGCGATAGAGAGGTTCGAGCGACTCCCAGTGGGTGGCGTCGAGACCGGCGGGGACGAAGGGCTTTGAAGAAGAGTGCGGGCCGTGCGTGGAGTCAGTCATGGGGAGGAGAGAGACTACCGCAGGGCGCGGCCTTCCCCCGCGAGTGACTCGATCAGCCGCGGAATCCCGGTGTGGCCGTCGATTTCACCGCCACAGCGGGGAGATGGAGCCTCTGGACGACCGCCTCGGCCAGAAGCTCCGCTTCGAGTCGGCCACTGCACAGGAAGAAGAGCGTCGAGCCGCTGCCACTCACATGCACAGGCCGCTCCACGATCTCGGCGATCTCCGCCGCATCCTCGGCGAGCGAGGGCGCTATCTCGAAGGCCGGTGCCGCAAGGTCATTGAAGGGGAGCGCCACATCGAGTGGGGCGCGGGCGCTTCCTTCATGCCCGCCGGGCATGGCGGCCTCGAGCGCCGTGCGCGCGAGCGCCCGCACCCGCGCTGCGTCAAGATCGGCGCCCGGACGCAGTCGATCAAAGGCGCCGTAGACAGGTCCCGTCGGACACGCGGCCTCGGGAAGGACCAGCACCATGTGCAGCTCGGGAACCTGCGCATGATGCTCGAGCGCCTCGCCCACGCCTTCGACGAGCGCACTTCCACCGCGCACAAGAAAGGGAACATCGGAGCCGAGCGAGGCGCCGAGTCGCGTCAGCGTCAATTGGTCGAGGCCGAGGTCGAAGAGCTCGTTCACTCCGCGCAGCATCGCCGCGGCGTTCGAACTGCCGCCGCCGAGACCGCCGCCGACGGGAATGCGCTTCTCAAGCTTCATCTTGATGGGCAACTGGCGTCCGACATGCGCCTCGACCGCCTGGTGGGCGCGCACGGCGAGGTCGCGCGTGACGGACCAGTCGATCTCGCTCCGGCGCTTGGCATCCTCCGCCCACAGGATGGCGTACATGGAGAGTCCGTCGTCCTCCAGGCGCGTGAGTGTCAGGTCGTCGACGAGATCGACGGTGACCATCCAGCTTGAGATGGGATGAAGACCGCCGTGAGCCGGGGACGGCGCGCCCACGGAGAGCGCAAGGTTCACTTTTGCAGGAGCGGCCAGCGTGATGGTTCTTCGAACGGTCATGAACTGAAGCGGGATTGAGGGGGGCGACCTGGGAGGGCGATGCATTCGGCAGCCCACCTTGGGGCGTGCGAAGCGTATGGCGCGAACTTCATGCGCGCCTGGGCGCTACAATCTTCGCCCTCGGAGATGCTTCATGCTCTGGCAACCCGCGATTCCCGAGAAGTACAGGATGATGAGCGATGACGACCTCAGCAGCGCCATCACCGCGCGGCGCCGCGAATTGGGAGGTCGACTCCTCATTCTTGGGCATCACTACCAGCAGGATGATGTCGTCCGCCATGCCGATCTCACCGGCGACAGTCTGAAGTTGAGCCAACTGGCCGCCGCCGAGGTGCCGAAGCGCGGCACGGAGTGGATCGTCTTCTGTGGAGTCCACTTCATGGCGGAGACGGCGGACATCCTGACCGAGGATCGGGTCCGCGTCATCCTGCCCGACCTCTCCGCCGGGTGCAGCATGGCGGACATGGCCGACTATGAGGACGCCATCACCGCTTGGGAGGAGCTCCACGCCACCATCGACGACGACTCGGTCCGCATCATTCCGATCACCTATGTCAACTCAAGCGCCGCGGTGAAGGCCTTCGTCGGAGAGCGCGGCGGCGCCTGCTGCACCAGCAGCAATGCGGCGCAGGTCTTCGACTGGGCGCTCCGTGGCGGCGAGACTCCGAAGCGGCGGGGCGAGCGCATCAAGCTTCTCTTCATGCCCGATCAACACCTCGGGCGCAACACGGCTCGACGAGCGGGATTCATCAGCGAGATCGACGCGGAGCGCGCCAAGGCGCAGGGCTCCAGGAGCCCGAGCGAACCGGGCGCATCGAAGAAGACCGCCGCCTCACGCTCGGCCAAGCGTGCTGACATGGCCGTGTGGGATCCGAAGAAGGAGCTCGGCGGCCTCTCGCCCGAGACGATTCGCCACGCCACCATCCTGCTGTGGGCGGGTCACTGCTCGGTGCACAAACTCTTCCGACCCGAGCATGTGGCGCAGGCGCGGCAGGAGTCGGGTGTGGAGACGGTGCTTGTTCACCCGGAGTGCTGTCAGGAGGTGGTCGAGATCGCGGACAAGGTGGGAAGCACCGAGTTCATCATCCGCGAGATCGAATCGGCGCCGCCCGGGTCATCATGGGCGGTGGGCACCGAGGTGCACCTCGTGAATCGCCTCGCCCGGCAGGCGGCGGAGCGCGGTGTGCGCGTGCGCATCCTGAGCGACTGCCAGTGCCTCTGCACCACCATGTACCGAATCGATCAGGCGCATCTCCTGTGGGTGCTCGATCACCTCGCAGAAGGGCGCGTCGTCAACGAGATCCGTGTGCACCCCGACGCCAAGCGGCTCGCAAGGCTCGCGGTCGACCGGATGCTGGCCAACGCCGCGCCGCCGCCCACGGCGAAGGAGCCGGCGCTGGTTGATTGATCGAGCTCGGTGTGCGACCCGGTGACGACGAGCGCCGGAATCCGGCCAACCGAGGGCACCGCGGCTGCCGCTCGCGACTTCGGGACGGGGCCGGTCACGCCGATGCATGGGCGCGGGAATCTGATTGCCGCAGGCCGGTCAGGGACTTCGCCCTCGGCCGCTTGCGCGCGTCATGGCCGGGGTAACCTGAGGATGCCATGAAGAATTCAACGCAGGCTCGGAGCGGAAGGCGCTGGCTTCGGTGGGTCGTCGGTGTGGCGGTGGTGCTGGTCATCCTCGTCGCGCTCGCACCGACCCTGATCAGCATGACCATCGGTCGCCGCATCGTCACCGGTCTTGTGCGCGATCAGGTCAACGGTGATGTCTCGGTGACACGCGTGCGATTCGGCTGGACGGCCCCGCAGAAGATCGATGGGCTCACAATCAGTGACCGCGCCAACGGCAACGAGATCTTCGCCGTGGTGGCGGTGAACCGATCGCTCCTCTCGCTCATGACCGACCCGATGGGCGAACTTGATGTCGAGGCCCTCGTGGCCGTGACGACTTCGCAGGCACCTGATGGCACGCTCGGTCTCGCAAGCCTCGTCAAGACCCCGCCACCATCGGCCACAACGCCATCGACGCCGCCGAAGCCCGTGCCGCCAGCGACTCCTTCAGGAACCACTCCAGCGCCGGCGCTGCCTTCGGGTCTTGTGGTCCGACTGACGATCGATCCATCGAGCTTCATCATTGATCAGGGCAGTGAAGGTTCGATTGCCCTCTCCGACTTCCGCGGGAGCGTGCGCTTTGCTGCGGCGGATGGTTCGGTGCAGGCGGATCTGAATGGCCGCCTTGGCTCGTTGAAGCCGGGAGCGAGCCCGACCGGTGGTGCGGCGGCGCTCGGACCTGCCGGACCGATGGCGATCAAGGCAGACCTCAAGGGCGTTCTCGACTCAAGCGGTGCACCCACGGTCGGCGCGATGAAGGGGACCGCCTCGGTGTCGATGAAGGAGACTGCACTTCGGTACGACGGGCAGACGAGTTCGCTGCGATCGTTCGATCTTTCGCTTGACGCGCGTGATGCGAGCGGCGCGGTTGCCGTGGCTTTCGCCGTGGATGGGGCCACACGGGAGCAGATCGAGGTGGGAGAACTCGCCGGCCGACTGACGCTTGGTCGAGATCCCTCGGGTCCGATGGGCATTTCGGCGAGCCAGGTGGCCGCCGCGATCGAGCGTGGCCGAGTCGCGATCAAGGGCGGCGATGAACCCTTCTCTGCGGAGGGGATCGTTGCGAACTTTGCGATCGGCACCGGCGGTCGCGCGACCTTCGCAGTGGCCGCCGAGACCACGATGGGAAGTGGGCGCGGATCGGTGTCGGGTGAAGGTTCGCTCGAGAACCTCTTCAATGATGATCTGGCGATGACGCTCGGGAAAGCTGTAGGTTCCGCGCGACTGAGCGTGGAGCGAGCGGTCACACCGGTGGGGCCCTTGATGCTGACCGTGGACACCTCGCGCGTGGTGCTCGATGCACCGCGCGCCGATGCGCCGCTCTCCCTTGCGGTGGATCTCTCCGGTCGAGTCAGCACTCCCGGAGGCGCCGCGGACACACCGGACAGCCCGACTTCGCTGATGGTCCGTGCCCAACTGGCGCGCGACCCCGCGTCTGCGACCGGCATCTCCACCGATCCGCGCTCGATGACCGCCGAGGTGCAGGCGCGCGGAATCCCGAGCGCCAGCCTTCGCCCCTTCCTCACGGAGACCGGTCCGGTTGTGATCGATCCCGTGCGCGACATCGGACCCGTGGTCAATCTCACTGCGAGCGCCAAGGGTGGTTCTGATGCGCCGATCGAGGTCAACTTGAGCACCGAGCGCGTGAAGGCTGACCTTTCCGTGGTCGTCGATCCGGCGAGCGGCTCGCTGCGAGATGGCCGTGGAACGGTGGAAGTGACTGCGGCACCTGAGCTGCTCGCCCCGCTGGGCGTGCGTGCCACTGCGCCCGTTCCTGCCACGATCTCGATCACTTCGCTCGGGTTGCCGAGGCGCGACGAACAGTGGCAGTTGAACGATGCGGTCATCGATGCGTCGATCGCCGTGAAGGGAGCGATCACGCTCCCGGCTGGTGATGAGACAACGATCGGCCTCTCGCAGATCGCAACCACGATCAAGAGCGCAGGGCTCGCCCGCGGCGCGACGATCGCCGCCTCGGCCGCAGTCGATGGCGTGATGTCGCGCGTGGATGCCGAACTCGGCGGCTTGGCTGGCATCGGCGGCTCCAAGTTCGATGCCGCAAGCGTGAGCGCGAAGGGCACGCTCGCCGTGGGCCCCATCGACTGGAGCCGCGCGCCAGCCGTGCTTCACGCCGTCTCCGAGCAGATTCGCTCGCTCGGGCTCGGTCTTGCCCAGTCGACCCTCGGCGTCGGATTCGACGGAAGCATGAAACTCGGTGCAGCGCAGATTCGCTTGGCCGACGGCGCGCAGGGTGTCACGAGCCGCGTTGACTGGAATGCGGAGCGCGTGCGAGTCGATCAGACGACAGTCAACGCCACTCTGACTGACGCGCTCCTTGACGGAATCGGGCTGAAGGACTTCCGCGTGGCGACGCCCGCGCCGGTCGTCATCGCGGTCGATCCGATGGAAGTGCCGCGCGCGGCGCTTGAAGCGGGTCAGGTGACCTTGCCTGAAGTCCATCTGACTCTGAAGTCGACGAACATTGCGCTCGTCAAGGCGCCAGGTGTCGAGCAGCCCGTGTCGCTCTTGTCGCTTGACTCGAAGGTGGCGCTTGATCTTGGCAACGATGTCGGCGCCAAGGTCTCCGGAACCACGGCGCTCAAGGAGTCGGCTGCCGCCGGAGGCCAGGCGGGCGCAGCGCCGCAGGCGAGTGGACCCATTGCCAATGTGGACTTTGGTTTCGATGGGAGTGCACTGGCCACGCCGGGCCGGAAGTGGAATGCCACGGTGAACTCGAAGGATCTTGAGGCTTCGCGCCTGCTTCGTGTGGCGGGAGTTGACCCGGCCACCGTGCCGGGCGTGGCGCCGGGAGATCGAGGCACGCTCGCCTTGGCGACCGGGACCGAGCCGGCGGGCGCGCTTGGCCTTCAGTTCGACACGGCGGTCGGCGCGATGCGCGGCGCGGGCAAGGCATCACTCGCCGCCGACGGGTCCATCGCGCTCCCTACCGCTGATCTCTCGATCACGATGGATGCCGCCAAGAGCACCGAGTTCTTCAGTCAGGAGAAGGATCCGCGCGGTCGGACCATGATCACGCGCGCGAGCGCCGTGCCCATCACGCTTTCGCTTCGTGACACTGTCGTTCCCGCGCCGCTCAGTGATGGAACCCGCCCATGGGCCAAGGCCAAGTCGACGGTGACCCTGACTACAGGCAATCTCGACCTCGATATCGCCGGCCTCGGCACCACCCGACTCGGCGCCGTCGATGGCAAGGTCACGCTCGCCGGTAATGGCCGGTCATTGGTCACCGCGATCAAGTCAACGCTCACCACGCCGCAGACCGGGGCCCATCCGCTCTCAGTCGCCGCGACGATGACGGACTTCACCGACACCAAGGGCGCCTTCGACTGGGTGCGCCTCGCCTTGCAGGGCAATGTGCAGATGCAGGGATTCCCCGTGGCCCTTCTCGATGTCTTCATGGATGGCGACGGCAGCCTCGTCGAAGCGATCGGCCCGCAGCTCGATGTCGATGTGCGCGCGGTCAGCCCGTCGGGGAACCCGGGCTCTGTCTTGACGGGCAACCTCAAGAGCGAGTTCCTCGTTGCTGACCTTGGTCGCGTGGCCATCCAGGACAACGCCTTCCAGATCGCACAGAGCAACCCCTTTACCGCCGCGCTGATTCCAAACCCCACGCTGCGCGAGCGGATCCTGCGCCCGATCAACCCGGTGCTGGCCGACATTCGGCCGCAGGAGGGGAAGCCTCTCGTCTTCACCATCAGTCGCCTCGATCTCCCGACCTCGTTCGACCTGCGGGAGTTCGACAGCCGGTTCTCCCTCGTGGTCGGCGATGTTGAACTTCAGCGGGGCGGCTCCATCCTCAACTTGCTGCAACTCGTCCGAGAGGATGATGACGGCATCATTCCCGGCAACATCTCGCCACTCGATGTCACCGTGAACAAGGGCAATCTGAGCTACGAGAACTTCATCCTCTCGATGGGCAAGATCGGCCAGACCTGGAACCAGCAGATCTTCCTCTCGGGCGATGTTGACATCGGGTCGACGCCGATGTTCGCCAACGCCATCAATGTCGACTATCCGATTGTGGGTGTTGGCCGTCTGGCCTCGGGGGCGACGCGCTTCGACGCCTTCTTCGGCCGAGTGAATCAGGTGCTCGGCAACCTTCCGCTCGTCGATGTGAACGCCATCCGGGTTCGAGCGACTTTCAGTGGTCCGATTGAGGAGGGCCGTCACCTCGAGATGGCGTTCGAGCCGGTCATCGTCATGCCACCCGGGTCGAATCCCGTCGATCAGGTCCTCGATGGTCTCTTCGGCGATCGCGGCATCCTGCGGATCCCGGGTCGCAACGATGCGCCACAGGGCAGTGGCGGGCAAGGGGGTGGCACACCGCCCGCGGACAAGCCCAGCGATCCGATTCGCGGCATCTTCGACGACATCTTCAAGCGCAGGAATCGGTAGCGAGCCTGCGCGTCAAGCAACAAGCGATCGAGAATCAACCGAGTCGCGCTCATCTCACGCCGTCGCCGCGGAGCGCAGGCGCTTCTGCTCCATGCGCGCGGGGTCCGGCAGTCGCAAGCGCCTTGTCAAGCCGACCCACGACAGCGCGCGAATGATGATCCAGCTGACATCGAGTTGCAGGCCGAATCCATGACGCGCGCTGGCGGGGAAGGCGTGATGGTTGTTGTGCCAACCTTCGCCCATGGAAACGATGCCCATGATCGGGTTGTTCCGGCTCTCATCGCCGGATTCGAAGTCGCGCCAGCCCCAGAGGTGACAGACGGAGTTGATGCTCCAAGTGGCGTGGTGCATGAGGAAGATCCGCACCAATCCGCCCCAGAGCAGGCCCAGCGCAGCGCCCGTCCATGTGCCGGCGATGACGCCGCCGATCAGGGCGGGAATCACGAGGCCGAGCGCCACCCATAATGGGAAGAGGCGATCGATGCGACGCGCGATGGGATCGGCCATGAGGTCGGGCACATAGCGCTCGGTCTGCGAGCGAAGGTCGCGCGTGCAGAGCCATCCGACATGAGCATGCCAGAAGCCCCGGATCGCACCGAGCAGACCCTGCGCATGCCCGGCATGGGGTGAGTGTGGATCGTGCTCGTCATCAGAGTGCTGGTGATGTTGACGATGCGTGGCCGCCCACCAGAGCAGCGGGCCCTGCACGGACATCGAGCCGAGGATGCCGAAGAACCACGCGACGACCGGTGAGGCTTCGAAGGCGCGGTGGGTGAACAGACGGTGGTAGCCGATGGTGACACCGAGTGCCGTCAGCACATAGCCGACTCCGAGCATGACGAGGTCGGTGGTCGAGCACCATCCTCCCCATGCCAGCCAGATGCCTGCGATGAGGGCGAGTGTCGGAACAACAACGCCGATGAGTGTGACGATGCGGTGCCAGATCGGCGCCGGAGTGTGGGCATGCATGAGTGAGAGAGGTGGCGCTGGATCGGTCAGTCGGGCGGGTCCGTCAAGGCTCGATGAGGAGCTCAGCCGCGCGTGGCCTGTGATGTGGGGGGCAACGGAGAGGTGGGAATGTACTCGGAGGCCGCGGAGTGCGCGCGTGTTCGGCGCGGCTCCCTGAGCGCCCGATCGCCAACGCACGCCCGTTTCGCGACTGAATCTCGATGAAGCCCGCACAAAGCTCCGTGATCGTTACGGACACTTGCCCCAGCTTCCGAGCACCAATGCAAGATCAAGGCCGTTGACCACACCATCGCCGTTGATGTCTCCGATCGGCAACGAGTGGCTCGCGTCACCCCAGGAGCCGAGAACCAGCGCAAGATCGGCACCATTGACCACACCGTTCCCGTCAAGGTCAGAGGGGCATGGGTTCAATGCGCCGAGGACGATGACGCAGTTGGAGAACTCTGAAGTCTCACTCGCAGACGAAGTCGCTGTCATCGTCAGGCGCCATGGCGTCGCGCTTCCATTCGCAAGCGTGATCGCACGAAGGAAGAACGCATCGCCCGACGCTTCGGTGGTGACTTCGAATGCATCGATGAAGGTCTGGCCCTCGCCAAAGCCGCTCGGCGCGCAGGCGTTGTTGCCGAACACTTCGATGTCGTACGCGTGATCGGGCACACCGCTCACGATGCCCTCGATCACCACGACGCCTCGTTCGACCATGGCGCCGAGCACCGTCACCACCGCCGTGGGGGACTTCACCTGGATCCCCTTGCCTCCATTGGCCACGATCGAGTTGCGCGAGATCAGGTTCCCTGCGAGGTCGACCACGCCAGCGTTGAGGCTCCCGCGAATCAGGTTGCCGTCACCGGGACCGCTTCCGCCGATGCGATTGCCCCGCGCGCCCGCATCGAGCAGCACGCCGATTCCGTTGGGCACGCCAGCGCCGGACCAATCGCTTCCCAGGCGGCAGCCGACAACATGGTTTCCTTGGGCGGCTTCAGTGATCACGACCGCGGCGCCCGAAAAACCGGTGAGGGCGACTCCACGCAGGACATGGCCGCCGCTTGTCATCGTCACGCCATGCACCGCGCCCTGGCCACGCAGATGTACGAGCGGCTGTGAAGTGCCATCGATGATCGTGCCTCCGGTCGGATCGGAGAGCGGCGGCAGTGGTGCGGTCAGCGAGATCGGCGCCCCGATCGGCGTAAACGCGAAGGCGATGGTGTCAGGGCCGCTGCGCAGATTCGCTTCGGCAATGCACGCGGAAAGGGTCGCATCGATGATGCCCGGCGTGGCATTCGAGTCGGCGATGCCATCGCCGGGGGAGAAATCCGGCGCGTCGAAGGAGCGATTCACCGAGAAGCACCCGAGATTGCGCCCCGCGTGATCGATGACCACCTTCGAGCGAGCGAAGTTCTCCGTGCCCGCTGCCACCGTGATGGGAAGGCACGACGAGTTCGGCGTCGTGCGGAACTCAATGTCGGTCAGGTCGAATCCACTCTGGCCGTCGTCGAGCGCGTTGAAACCGAGGCGCGCGAGCAGAATGTTCATGCCCGGAAAGACGAGAAAGCCGCCGGGAAGCCCCACCACGCAAGAGGGAATGGAAAGCTCCACGCGAATCTGGCCCGGCGGTGCCCCGGGCGGCACGAACCAGACGGGGTTCGCCATCACACCATTGAAGGCCGGCGCGTCGATGAAGCCCGGTGCCGCTTCGACGATCGAAGGATCGAAGTGCACCGTGAACGACACCGCGAAGAGGCGCGCCGCAGGGTTCAGCATGACTGGGTTGAGCAGTCGAACATCCACCGCGAGGTCGCAGAGCATCGGGCCAATGCCCGCCGGTGCGATGATCTGGTCCTTGGGCAGGGCATCGACCACGCAGCGCTGAATGCCGGGAATCGTCGGCGCCGCATCGACCCAGACCTGCATCGGAATGCCCGGCTCGGGGGCGGGCTTCGTGATCGAGGTGGCGACTTCTCTCGCAGCCACCGCGTGCCCCAACCCGCACACCACCGCGGCGCAGAGCAAGCCGCGACACACACTCAATTCTGTCATGCTCATCGGGACTCCACGACTCCTCGGTCAACCCCCGACGGTGAACAGTATGACCGACGCGACCGCCGCGCGCAGGGTCCACCCTGCGGTTCTCGGCCAATTCCATCGAACAAGCCGACGAAGCGCCGCTTGGTCAGGTTCCTGTTCGAGTCGCGCATGGGCCGGAACAAGGACCACGAAGGTCACCATCCAGATGAGCGCGAGGAGCAGCGCTCCCGACCACGCGAGCGGACGCGCGGTGCCGATCATGACGAGGAGAATGGCCGATGCAGCCTCGATCAGCATGACCGGCGCCACCACCAGCGTGGTCCGGCGGACATGCGCTCGTTCGTAGTCCACCCACTCATTCGCGCCGACGCGCGCCATGAGCGGATAGTGGACCACCTGCACGAACCAGATCAGGCCCGCCATGAACCATGTGCACGCCGCATGAATGAAGCTGAGCGGGGTGATCCACTCATGCATGGGGCGTGGCCCTCGCGGCGCGGCGCGCATCAAACAGCATGAGCGTGAATGGGACCCACCAGATCAGGTCGTTGGTGAGAATTGTCGCTCCGAAGGCGAGCGGAATCTCGCCGCGCCACCAGGTCATGACGAATCCGATGGGCCCGAAGACCTTGCCGAGCAGGCCGACGAGGACAATCGGCCAGTGGCGCCGATGATCCGATGCTGCGATGAGATAGCCGATGCCGTAGACGCCCACGATCATGCCGAGACACTGCCAGATCGAGGGATGATTGAGGGGCTCCATGCCCGTCCATGTGAAGAAAGACTGGGGCGAGAGCACGACGAAGGCGCCCCATGTGAGGTTGTAGAGCCCGGCGGCGATCAGCCACGGGCGTGCGCTTCGCATGGTCTTCACTCTCGGCGCTCGAAGACGCCTGGCACGAAAGGTTCTTCGAAGTAGCTTGCCTCGAGGTGGGCCGACAGCCGCCGGGCGGCGGCGCGGCCAGCGAGGAACGCTGCCTCGACTCCCTCGCCGGCGCTCCAGTCTCCGCAGGCGATCACGCGGCCATCGTGCGCGGTGGGAAGGGTCGGTGTCATCGCCGCGCGGGGGTCGTTCGTCTCGTCTTCAAGCTCTCGACGAGGAGCGGGCGTTCGCCGCGGCATGGCCAGACTCCAGCGGTGCGCTTCAGCGAGCATGGTCCGCGGCGCATCTGGCGCCGGCGCACCGTTCGAGCGAGCAAGGCTTCGAACGAGCTGGCGGAAGGCGCGTTCGAGTTCGACTGCGATGCGTTCGCGCGGTTCATCGAGCCGAGTGGCGGCCCACTCATCGGTCGAAGTGACGACCCAACGGTCAGGCTCCGTCGCAACGCTGCCATCACCAGAGTCGCGTCGGCCCGGCTTTCCGCTCTCCCTGACCGCGCGGGCGATCACCCCGGGCGTTCGCACCGAGATGACATCGGCGTCGATCGGCACACGCGACTCAAAGGCGAGCATCGTCACCCATGCGGATCGGCATGAGAGCCGACCAAGCTCTCCTGACAGCGGCTGCAACATCTCGACGGATGAGTGGTCGCGCGATGCGGCAATGACTCTTGACGCCTGCGGAGCGGGCATCGCGAGAATCACGCCTGAAAATGGACCGAGCGCCTCCGCCGCGCCGCGCGAGTTGGTGCCGTGAATGCGCCACAGCGGGCGTGCCGACTCACGCGAGATCACCGCGCCCGAGCGCCGCGAGGGGTCGAAGCGCCCGTCGCAGGTCAACTCCAATCGCTCCGCGCGGAAGGAGTTCCGAACGGCGATCCGGTCGCCCGCAGATTCAATGAGCCGTCGCGGGAGTGCGCTCATCGAGGGCACGCCGACCCATCGCGTGATGGCGCGCTCGAAGGCGAGGCCGATCTCGTCGAGGAACATGAAACGCCCGAGCCACGGCGCGACGATACCGGCGCTGCTCCAGTCGCCGACGATCAACCTGAACTCATCGGTCATGGCCGTGAAGAACGGCGCGCCGTGGTCGAAGCGCCACTCGGTGCCGTCGGGGGTGGCAAGGCGTCGCGAGGCGAGTCTCCCCCCGGCGCTGCGACCAAGGTCGAGCAATGTGACCGCGAAGCCGAAGCGCACGAGCGCCTCAGCGGCTGCGGCACCAGAAAGGCCGGCGCCGATGACGGCGATTGGTCCTCCTGCTCCTGGTGAGAGGGGATACATCTCAAGGCGGTTCGATGGGTCTGCCGACCGGATGCGTCGGCAGCCCGCCTGGTCGCATGCCGAGGTCGGTCGACGGGCCTCAGACGCCCTTCACATCGAAGGGCAGCCGCAGCCATGGGCTACCATTCTTGGCGTGAGCGCAGGCGGGAGCCATGAAACCTCGCATGACCACTGTCGAACCTTGCACGGCCCGCGGGATGCCAGCGGTCACCGCGATTCGACCCTCACGCTGCATCGCCCCATGAGAGTGCGCGCGGGAGTGCATGCGGTGCGGTGTCGAACACTCGATCGGGTGCGCTGCGGCACGGTCGCCATTGTTCTGGGTCTCCTCGCGGTGCTTCCACTTCGCCCGGCCGCTGGTCAGGGCCTTGAGTCGTATGGCGTGCTTGAACCGATCCGGGTTCGTTGGGTCGAGGCGTCGGTCCTCGAAGTGTTGGTCGAGACGCGCCATGATGGAAGCCCCGACGCGATCGACGGCGACGACCATCGGCTCGTTCAATCGCTGCTGCCGCTGCACGACGCCTACCTTGCTCGAGCGCTGCAAGCCCGTGATGAGGCGGCTCCGAGATTGATCCTCGAAACCGGTTTCGGGCTCGATCTCGGTCGCATTCGCCAACTGCGTCGTCGCGAGATTGCTGTCGATGGCTTGGAAGCCCGGCTTCGGCTCTACGAACAGGCGTTCTTGCGAGAAGTCGAGGCCATGCTTCCGGAGGCCGCACGGGAGCGCTTCGCTCGACGAGCGGTCTCCGTGTCGCGACTGACGACCTTCCGGCCGTACCGTCGCGGTCTCGTCGATGCGACGGGTGAGTTCGAAGCGAAGATCAGGGCGGCCAAGCTCCCGCCATCGGAGCGTCGCGCTGCCATGGCGGTGATCGATGCGAATGCTCCGCAGCTCCATGAACACGCCCAGCGCATCTTTCGAAGCGCACGAGAGGCCGCTCGTCGCTACCTGGTTGTCGTCGAGCAAGCGCTCGCCGGGTTTCCCATCGTCGCGGACCCCGACGCACTCTCGCCCGAGCAGCAGCAGGCGCGCCGCACCGCAGTGAGCAGGGCCGTTGTGTCAGCGGACCCGTATCGCCAGTTCCGTCGCGCGGCTCTCTCTGGTCGGGAGTTTGAGGAGCGCCTCTGGAATCAGGTCCTCGAGGCTGTCGTGACCGAGGAGGCCAGGCGTGCGCTGCGGCGAGAGATCATCGGACCACTGTGGGGATCCTCCTCGGGACCCCGCCTTGAGCGTGGTCTTCTTCGAGCCGAGGCGCAGCTTCGCGCGATGCAAGATCTGGACCCTGCGCGCCAGGCGGAGCTCCTGCGTGCCCTCGAACAGTGGAGGCGTGAAGATGACGCGACCGTTCTGGCAATCCTTCAGCTCATCCCGATCTGCCGGCAGGCCGAGGCTCGCCGGGAGGACGCGCGCCTCAATCGCGCGACTCCGGAGGCCCGAGTCGAGACTCTCGAGGCGGAGTTCGCCCGTCGTTCGGTGGAGATCAGCACGCTGGTGCAGTCCCGCGAAGATCGGGCGCAAAGGACCGTAGCCACGCTCATGGAGCAGTTGGACGAGCCGCAGTGGCGGGCCATGGGCTTTCGACTCCCGGGGCGCCCGGGCGACGAAGCGGACCGCCGCCCCATGAGCGAGCGGGCTCACGAGATCTCGTGGCTCTCCCCCTCCGAGGTTCCGGCCGTCGACGCTCGTCTCAGCGCCGAGGATGAACACTCCGTCCTTGTTGGCCAGGAACACGGGGGCGGGTGGAATCCTCGGCCCATCGAGGAGTCGTTCCTCGAGCTCCTTGCGCAGGCGATCGAGCTCGATGAGGTCGAGCGTCGTGCGTTGACGACCCTGCTCGATGAGGCGCGCCAGCAATGGAGCCGACGCATCGAACGGAGCGATCTCGGCTCGCGGCGTATGACCCATTCGACTCTTGATCGATCGGCGCTGCCCAATCCGCTGTTGAGTGATCTCCCTTCCATCGACGAGCACGAAGGCATGGGCGACGACCGCCTTCGTGATGAAGCGGTGTCACTCGAGGCGTGGCGACAGTGGCCGGCGATACAGGCGGCGCAGACCCAGTTCGAGGCGAACCTCGAGTTCCTTGCCGAGGTGGTTGCGATCGACCGCCGCCTCTTCGCCGCGCTCGAATCGAGAGTCGGTGCGCCAGCGCGCCGACCATGGATCGCGGTTGCGGAGCTCGCGCGACTCTCCATCGTGACCGGACCTCGCTCCGGCATGGCGAGCTTCGTCGTGGTGGGCGAGCCCGCGGAGGTCAATCTTGCGCTCCTCGCCATGGGGCCGCTCCTCGGCGTGGAAGCGCGTCACGCACTGGCGGCAGCGGTTGCAAAGCGAAGCGATGCACTGCGCGAGCGCCTGCTGACGCGGGCGGAGGCGGCCCTCGACATGGAGCACTCGCAGCATGTTCGGGACGAGTGGTTCATCCTTTCTGGTCCGGGGAATCTCTGGCTCGAACAAACGCCGGAGTGGCAGGTGGCCCATGCGGAGTTCGACTCGGCCACACGCGAGTGGACCCGGCACACCCGCGCGATCGACCGACTGTCCCGCGAGATCGTGGAGGAGGTTCGGGGGGCTCTCGAAGGCGAGGCGCGTCGCGAGTTCGAGGAGATCTGGATTCGACTGGCGTATCCCGATGTGGTGCGGAACCACTCGCCCACTCCATGGATCATTGCACAGTTGCGGGCCTTGGAGGGAGTCGAGCCCGAAGAGCGCGAGGCGATCGATCGCATCAGCGCCGAGTGGCAGCGCGCTCGGCAATCGGTCACCGACGAGATGATTCGCGTGACCATGCGAGCGCTTGAGGAGATCGAGGGTGACCATGCGCGACGCGATCAGGGATTGCCCATTCGCTGGCATCACCACGCGCCCGAGGTTGAGCGTTGGCGCTTTCTGCAGGATGAGGCGGATGATCGGGCGCAGATCGAGTTGCGGGCCGTGCTCTCAAAGGCCACGCTCGAACAGGTGCCGTTGCTTGGCAACGGCCTTCCGAGGGATTGAACCGCGTTACTCCCGGCCTTTCTTGATTTGATGTCTTGACATGCAGACTTGAAGCGATACCCTGCACGCGGTTCGGAGTTCGCGGCGCCCCTTCATCTCTTTCGCCCGCGACGCAGCGTTTCGTGATTCGTTGACTGTACTGACCGAGGAGTTCCTCCTCACGAAGGCCGATGCCTTGGCGTCGGCGTCCGCACTTTGGATTGCGAGGTTGCCCCATGCATGCAGGACACCCTGCTTCGTTGGCGGGCGTCATGAGTCGAGTCGGCGAGGTCCGCCGGCCGGATCAACGCACCCCGTTGGGACTCCTGGGCGCTCTGGCCGTCACGACGCTCGGCGCCGCGACAGCCGTCGCAGGCGCTGATCAGGTGCTTCGCGCACCCGGCGCTCAGCCGCGGGACTTCTTTGGATCGCATCTGGCGCTGGGCCACTCGGTGCTGGCAGTGCCGGTGACTCGGCGCGAGCCGGGTCTGAAGGGTTTGGTGGTGCTCTTTCGTCGCTCCCCCGACGGAGTGTGGACTCAGGTGCAGAGCACCATTCAGGAGAGCGTTGTGCACGGCTCCGAGTTCGGAGCGGGGATCGCCGTTGATGGCGACATCGTGGTCATCGGGTCGCCTGGCTTTGTGATCCCGCAACAGGCGCCGTTTGGGAACATGCGCGGCAGGGTCCAGGTCTTCCGCCTCAACGCCGATGACACGCATGTTTCGCTCTTCACTCAATCCGTCACGCCGAACTTCGATCGTTACGGCTCTTCCGTGGCGATGTCGCACGGGTGGATCGTGGCCGGGCGGCCCGGTTCAAAGAGCGCCGCCGTCCAGTTCCTGCGGATCGATGATGGGGTGGTGAGCGCGATGCAGGCCTTCCCCGCTGCGGCTGGAAGCGCCACGAGCCTCGGCGATGTGGTCGCGATCAACTCTGGCTGGGCCGCCGCAGGCGCCGTTGACCTCAGTGCGCAACTCGGGCTGCATGCGGCTGTGCGCATCTTCAAACGCACGGGGGAATCGCTGTGGGCGCCCTTCACCACGCTGCAAGCTCCATATCCGCAACTCAGCAACTGGCATGGGCTCTCGCTCGCCATGGATGAGGAGCGCATCATCGTCGGGTCACCCGCAACTGAGATGCAGGCGCAGCCCCGCCGCGGGGTGGCGTTCATCTATCGTCGGGTTGGGGACCTCTGGTCGCTTGAAGCCGAACTCGAGGCGCCAAATGAGATCTTCTGCGAAGGATTCGGGAGAGCGGTCGCCATCGACGGCCTCCGCGTGGCCATCAGCGCCGTCGAGTTCGGCGAGGCGCGGGGGGGAGAGACCGCGGCGGTCTTCATCTTCGAGTTCATCGGGGGTGCGTGGCACCATGTGGATACGCGCCTTGGTGCAGCCGATACGGACTTCGGCGCGGCGCTCGCGCTCAAGGGCGGAACGCTGGTCATCGGGGCGCCGGGCACCTCCGACGACAAGGAGAGCTTCGAAGGATGCGTCATCGTGACGACACTCATCGCGGGCGACCTCAACGGTGATGGCGTGGTCAACGGTGCCGACCTGGCAATCCTCCTTGGATCATGGGGAGCGGCGCCACCGGGCACCATTGCCGATCTCAATGGTGATGGCGTTGTCGATGGCGCTGACCTCGCCCTCCTTCTTGGGCAGTGGAGTTGAATCATGCACATGGGCCATGAACTCACCGTGAATCGTGAAGGTTCGAACCTCTCTGCGCGGCAGCAGGAGCGCTCGCCTCCAGTGCAAGGCTCACTGCGGCCCTCCGGCGCGCGAGCCCATCGCGGGTTCACCAGCGCGGAGCTGGTGGCGACCCTGGCAACGGCGTTTGCGTCGTGCGCCGTGGTGCTCGTTCTGGTCGGCGCAGCGCGCTCCCGCAGCATGGAACATGCGTCACTTGCGAATCTTCGCGTGCAAGCGACTGCGCACGCGGCCTATGCCGCAAGCTGGAGTGATCGGCAGCCGACCTTCATCCACGACGAGTTCGCGCTCTCCGGCAACAGCTATCCGCAGGCGATTGCGCTCTTCGGTTGCCTGCCGCCACTCATTCTCGGCTTCGGCGGCACCTATCCACCTGCGGGGGCGCTGGCGACCTGGGGCTACTGGCTTCCGCCCTGCGACAACCCAACCTCGGGGTCCCAATCGAATCTCAACATGTATCACCCGTTCAGTTTCGCCGGCACGGCCGTGGGCCACGGCACCTTCATGCTCGTCAACACGCCGGTGATCAATTCCTATGTGAATGGTCGCTTCATGGATCGCGTCTTCTACGCGCCGGCGGACCGGACACGCATGTCGGCCGTGGGTCCCGGTCTCGAAAGCCCTCACCCGTTCACGCTCGTCGCGGACGGCAAGTGGATGTGCTTCAGTTCGTACATCATGAGCCCGGCCGCCATGTACCACCCGAAGGTCTTTGGCGGAAGCGATCAGGGAGTGGGCGGGCCGTTCGTCGGCCCCTTCAACTTCGATGCATCGTTCAAGTCACCGACGGTGTCGCAATGCGCTCATCCCGAACTGAAGAGCCGACTGATCGAGCATGGCTGGCTCCAGAATGCGCCGTTCCTGACGAACCCCGCCTTCGTCCCTGGGAGCATGCTTCACTTCAATATGGGCGCCGACAGCGTGCCCATGACGCTCTTCTTTGACGGTCACACGGGACCGCTCCCCATCCGCAAGGTGCTCGATGAGAACGCCGCCGTGGTTGCGGGCGGCGGAGCGTCGCTCTGGATGACCCCGGTCGGCAGCGGACCGTGGCAGGTGTACGGTGGCTACTACAGCTCGGCATCCGTGGATGGCACGAACACGAGCGTGCATGTCTTCACGCGCGGCGGCATCCTTGGCCGAGACCAGGTGACCGCGGGTCAGTAGCCCCGCGCACGACAGTTGCAAACCACGACCGCGCGATCGAAGCCACCCGCGACCGCGCGGGGGTCACATCGGCTTCTCGCCGACGGTCTCGTCATAGACCTGGAGCAGCTTCGCCTTGTCGAAGATGAGCTCCTGGCGAGAGAGCCCCGTCACTTCGTAGTGCGGCGTGAGTTCGATCGCATCGCAGGGGCAGGCCTCCTCGCACATGCCGCAGTAGATGCAGCGCAGCTCGTCGATGTCGAACTGCTTCGGGTACTTCTCGCGATCGGGCCAGGGGCTCTCATCGGCCACGATGTGAATGCAGTTGGCCGGGCAGGCGGTCGCGCACATGAAGCACGCCACGCAGCGCACGCGGCCATCTTCATCCTTGTTGAGGCGATGCACGCCGCGGAAGTAGGGGCGGTACTGGCCGCCTTCCTCGACCGGCCGATCGTCGCGCTTCTGCTCGGGATACTGGAGCACCCAGAGGGTGTCCTTGTTCGAGCCGTCGCGGCCGACATTCTTGAGCGCATGCTTCAGCGTGGTGCCGAGGCCCTTGAAGACATTCACCACGAAGAGGCTCTCCGTGCGGTTGAGCCTGGTCGGGGTCACATCGATGATGTCCTCGTCGCGGATGGCCATTGGAGCAGCAAGGATACCCCGCGATTCATCCACGCGATCTGTGCGGATCGGCGTTCTTCGCCCTAGGCTCCGCGGCGTGACCTCGAAGGCGGATCGCAGGGCCAACGCAGCGGAAATGCGACTGGGCTACCGGCTCATGGGCATCGCCTTCCAGAGCACCGCCGAAGTCGCCGCCGGGCTTGGCATCGGCTGGCTGGTGGACAAGCTTCGGGGGGGTGGCAACACCGGCATGATGATCGGTGGCATTCTCGGCGTGGTCGTGGCTATGGGAACACTCATTCGGCAGGGGATCAAGACCATGAAGGAACTCGACGAGATCGAGAAGAGGAGGCGCCGCGGTGAGTGAGCAAGACGACCGCGCCGATCACCCATCGGACCGAGACGCGCCAGCGCCTTCGCCGCGCGGCGGGTCGGGCATGATCGGTTCACTCGCCGCCGACCCACGCGAGCCGCGGATCAGGCTAGCTTCGGGGGCCATTGTGCTGGCGGTGCTGCTGGCGGGTGTCGGCGCGGCAACCTTCGCGGCGCTGATCACCCATCGGATCGTCGGCTCGCCCGCGGCCACGGGGACAGGGGACGCGACGGCCGCCATCGATCCGGTGACCGCAAGTCTCGCGGGCTCGCTGGCAGCCATCTTGGCAGCGGTCCCGATTCTGGCGGCCATTCAGCCGTGGCGCGTGCGGGCGGCGGGAACCTGGGCTGCGATCTGGCTCGGCAGCACCGTGGGGCGTCTGCTGCTCACGCCGATTGCGGGGCTCGCTGTATACTCCGCGATCCCCGGCAGAACGGATGTTTTCCTTCTGTCGCTGGCGGGGACCTACTTGGCGTGTCTCGCGGCGGAAGTCGCGATCGCGGCCAGGAGCATCGCCCGATCGCTTGCGGCGGCCGATGCGAACGCCCGCCAACCGCCCGCTTCCTGATTCAGACCGTCACCATGAACGCCCTCTTCCTCGCCGGACTTGATCCCCTCCACCATGTGGTGGACAAGAAGGTTTTTGGGTCGCAGTTCATCTCGATCAGCATGGTGATGCTGATCGTCGGAGGAGCGCTGACCATCTGGGCCCTCTCCCACGCCGCGAAGCGCATCGCCACGGGGCCGGAGAGTCTCGGCAACGAGCGCTACATCACCAAGGGACGGCTGGCGCAACTCATCGAGACGCTGGTGGTCTATCTCCGCGACGAGATGCTCACCCCGGTGCTTGGTGCGGCCACCGCGCGGCGCTACCTGCCGTTCCTGATGACGCAGTTCTTCCTGATTCTCACGCTGAATCTGCTCGGTCTGATCCCGCTGATCGATGTGCAGACCCTCTTCAAGAACCTCGTCGGTGTGCAGACGCCCGAAGGAGCGGACTGGGTCTTCTTCGGCGGCACTGCCACGGCCAGCCTCTCGGTGACGGCGGGCTTGGCGATCTTCTCCTTCATTGCGATCCAGATGCACGCCTTCCGGGAGCTTGGCGTGAAGGGATGGCTCGAGCATCTCTGCGGCGGCCGCGACCTGCTGGTTGGGCCCAAGGGCCTCTGGCTCGTGGTGCCCATCATCTTCGTCGTCGAGTTCATGGGCCTCTTCATCAAGCCCGCGGCGCTCGCGATTCGTCTCTTTGCGAACATGGTGGGCGGCCACACCCTGCTGGCGACGCTGCTCATGTTCGGGGCCATGGCCCTTCAGGGCGGCATGGGCCTGCTCGGGGTCGGCGGAATCACCGTCGTCTCCGGCATCTTTGCCGTGCTGATCACCTTCCTCGAGGTCTTCGTGGCGGTCCTCCAGGCCTTCATTTTCATGTTCCTGACGGCGGTCTTCATCAGCACTATGAGCCACCACGACGAGGAGCATGGCCATGAGGACCATGGCCACGAGGAGCATGGACACGCTCAGCCCGCCGCGGTCCACGCCCACTGAACCAACGCCCGATTTCCACTACCATGTTCGCCCCTTCGGGGCATGTCGGCCTGAAGGCCGATCGTCCGAAACTCTCGCACCAACGATCGATTTCGATTCAGCCAAGGCACCAGGAGCCATACGCGTCATGAAGAAGCTCACCATGCTCGTCCTTCCCGCCCTCGCCGCCCTCGCCGCCAGTGGGACCGCCGCTGCTGCGGAACCCAGCACCGCCAGTGGAGCAATGAACCTCACCGGTCTTGGCGCGGGGCTCACCGCCGGCCTCGCCGTGCTTGGCGCAGGTTGGGGCGTCGGTCGCATCGGCAGCGCCGCGGTCGAGTCGATCGCCCGCCAGCCGGAAGCGAGCGGCAAGATCTTCCTCAACATGATCATTACGGCCGCTCTCGTCGAAGGCGTCGCGCTCTTCGGCGTGGTCGTGGGTCTGCTCGCGTTCACCAGCCTTTGAGTGATGTCGCCGTGGGGCGATCGGCGCGTTGCATAGCGCCGATCGCTCCAAGGCGTTCGTTGTTTCGCGCCGCGCTGACGCGAGCGCCGCACCGGATCAAGGAGTTCTCTCGTGCCTCAGCCACTCCTGCTTGCCGCCGATCTGACGCAGATCGAGACGCTCATCTCGGCCACGGCCATCGTGGTGTTCCTGGTCGCCTTCGGGTTCCTCTACCTGAAGGTGTGGCCGGTGATCGTGAAGGGTCTCGATGAGCGGAACAACAAGATTCTCGGCGAGATCAAGGCCGCCGAGGATGCCCGCAAGCAGGCCAAGGCCGCGCAGGCGGAGTTCGAGAAGAAGCTCGGCGAAGCCCGCGAAGAGGCGACCCGGCTCATCGCGCAGGCTCGCTCCGAGGCGCAGCGCCAGGCGGAGACCCTTCGGGCCCGCATGGAGCAGGAAACTCAGGAGCGCTTGCAGCGAGCCACCGCCGAGATCGAGGGTGCCAAGCGCCAGGCGATCATGGAAGTCCACGATCGCGCGGTCTCCCTCGCGACGCAGATCGCGGGTCAGATCCTGAAGCGGGAGATCGCCGCCAGCCCCGACGATCAGAAGCGCCTGGTCGAAGAGTCCCTCCAGAACCTTGCCGGCAGTCGGAACTGAATCCGCTGAAGGCGTTCCCTTTCACCGCCCCTCCCGATGCCCACCCAAGTCGACGAGATCGCCAAGGTCTACGCGAGAAGCCTCTTCGAGCTGGCCGACAAGTCCGGCGGCGAGGCGAAGATCGCGGAGTCGGCGTCGGAGCTCGAAGCGATTGCCGAGCTCGTCCGCGGTGACGCGAAGCTGCGGGAGTTCCTCGCTTCGCCCATCGTCGAGCGTGACGCCCGCGGCACCGCCCTTCGGAAGATCTTTGAAGGTCGCGTGAGCGAACTGACGCTGCGCTTCCTGCTGGTCGTCAACGAGCATGATCGCAGCGGTCACCTCCAGTCGATCGCCGACGCCTACGACATGATGGTGCAGGAGCGCTTCGGCCGAATCGAGGTCGATGTCTTCACCACCACCGGTGGGCGACTTGAACCCGCCGTCGAGAGCGCGATCGTGCAGCGCGTGAAGGCGGCGTTCGGCAAGGAGCCCGTGCTTCACAGCTACGCCGACCCCGCGATGATCGGGGGCGTCAAGCTGCGCGTGGGCGATCAGCTCATCGACGGCTCCGTGGCCACGCGCCTCCGCCGACTGGCCAGCAACCTGCACGAGCGCGGTCAATCCGGACTGGGCCGCGACCTCAGCAGTTTTCTCACCTGACCCAACTGAACCCGTTCCGCCACTTTCGAACAGAACACGAGGCTTCCCGTGAAGATCAAGACCGACGAGATCACCTCCGTCATCAAGCGTGAGATCGAGCAGTTCTCAAGCCAACTGGAGATCAGCGAGGTCGGACAGGTCATTGAAGTGGGTGACGGTATCGCCCGCGTCTACGGCCTCAGCAAGGTCATGGCGGGCGAGCTCATCGAGTTCGAGACCGAGGGCGGCACCATCATGGGCCAGGTGATGAACCTGGAAACCGACACCGTCGGCGCCGTGCTCTTCGGCGAGGCGACCACCGTCCGCGAGGGCGATGTCGTTCGATCGACCGGCCGCCTGCTCGAAGTGCCGGCTGGTCCGGAGCTCCTCGGTCGCGTCATCGATCCACTCGGCAATCCGCTTGACGGCGGCCCGCCCATCAAGGCGAGCGCATCGATGAAGGTGGACATCGTGGCGCCCGGCATCAAGGAGCGCCAGCCGGTGAAGGAGCCGCTCCAGTTCGGCATCAAGGCCGTCGACAGCATGATTCCCGTGGGCCGTGGTCAGCGCGAGCTGGTCATCGGCGACCGCAAGACAGGCAAGACCGCGGTCTGCCTCGACTGCATCATCAACCAGAAGGCGTTCTGGGGCACGCCCGACGCGGTCGTCTGCATCTATGTCGCCGTCGGTCAGAAGGACTCGACCGTCGCCGGTGTCGTCGAGACGCTGAAGAAGTACGGCGCGATGGACTACACGATCGTGGTCGCTGCGACCGCAGGCATGTCGGCACCGCTTCAGTACATCGCGCCCTACGCGGGTTGCGCGATCGGCGAGTACTTCATGTGGCAGGGCAAGGAGGGGAAGACCCCGAAGCATGTGCTCTGCGTCTACGACGACCTCTCGAAGCAGGCCGTCGCCTATCGCGAGCTTTCGCTTCTGCTGCGACGACCGCCGGGCCGCGAGGCGTACCCGGGCGATGTCTTCTACCTGCACTCGCGCCTGCTCGAGCGCGCGACCAAGCTCTCAAGTGAGAATGGCGGCGGTTCGCTCACCGCGCTGCCGATCATCGAGACGCAGGAAGGCGATGTCTCGGCCTACATCCCCACCAATGTCATCTCGATCACCGACGGGCAGATCTACCTTCAGCCCGAGCTCTTTGCCGCCGGCATCCGGCCTGCCATCAACGCGGGCATCTCGGTGAGCCGCGTCGGAGGCAACGCGCAGATCAAGGCGATGAAGGAGGTCGCGGGCTCGCTGCGACTCGATCTTGCGGCCTATCGCGAGCTTGAAGCCTTCGCCCAGCTCGGAACCGAGCTTGATCCGACCTCGCAGCGCCAGCTCGATCGCGGTGCCCGCATGGTGGAGCTGCTCAAGCAGGGTCAGTACGCCCCCTACGACGCGATTGACCAGGTCATCTCGATCTTCGCGGCAAGCAAGGGCTTCATGGACGATGTCGCGCTCAACAAGGTGTCCCGGTGCGAAGCGGATCTCCTGGAGTACTTCCAGGGTCCGGGCAAGCCCCTGCGGGATCAGCTTGCGGAGAAGAAGAGCTTCAAGGGTCTTGAGGATCAGTTCATGAGCGCCTTGAAGACCTTCAAGGCGAACTGGCGGCCCTCTTGAGCCGCCGAGAACTGACTCCGGCAGATTCCAAGCGACGACTGATCAACCTCTTTGCCGTGCTCCTGCCGCCGGGCGGGCTGGCCGTGGCGATCGCTCTGCTCTGGGGGACCGCCATCGACGCGGTCTCGCTTTCGCTCTTCCTGGGCTTCTCGGTGATGACGGCGTTGGGCATCACCGTCGGCTTTCATCGACTCTGCACGCATCGGGCATTCACCACGCCGGCGCCGGTGCGCTACATGCTGGCGGCGGCGGGTTCCATGGCCGTGCAGGGGCCGGTCATCACCTGGTGCGCCGAGCATCGGCGCCATCATGTGCACTCGGACACCGAGGGCGATCCGCACTCTCCGCACATGGGCGACCATGGGTCGTGGGGCGAGGGCTGGTGGGCCACGCTGCGCGGGGCGTTTCACGCGCATCTCGGCTGGCTCTTCGCGCCGCACCAGGGCGGCCTGGGGCGCTACTCCCGGGATCTTGAGCGCGATCCGGTCCTGGTGGCCGTTGATCGGCAGTTTCGATTGTGGGTGTTGATCGGCTTGATTGCGCCGGCGGTCATTGGCGGAGTGATCACACTCTCCTGGTACGGGGCCATCACGGGATTCCTCTGGGGTGGCCTCATTCGTGTCATGGCGGTGCATCATGTCACCTGGAGCGTCAACTCGATCTGTCACCTCTGGGGATCACGGCCGTATGAGAGCGGCGATGAGAGCCGGAACAACTTCATCGTGGGCGTGCTCGCCATGGGCGAGGGGTGGCACAACAATCATCACGCCTTTCCATCAAGCGCGCGTCACGGACTTCGATGGTGGGAGCTGGATGCGAGCTGGTGGCTCATTCGCCTGTTGAGCAGCGTGGGGTTGGCCAAGGACATTCGGCTTCCCTCGCACGATCGAGTCAGCGCCAGGCGTCGAGGGTCGCCGATCGATCGACGGTCGGTGTCGGGGCCGGTACGCTCCGATGACCATGACCACGCCGCCGAGCACGACCCGGTCCTCCCTGCTTCATGACTCCGGCAAGGCGCTCTCGGGCATGCGCGTCTGCGTGACCGGTGGCGCGGGCTTCATCGGATCGCATGTGGTCGACGCGCTCGTCGAGCTTGGCGCCGATGTGAGCGTGATCGACGATTTCTCCAACGGACGCGAGGTCAATCTCTCCCGGGTGGCCAGCCGGGTGCGCGTCTTCGCCTCGAGCATTCTTGACCTCTCGGCGCTCGACGAAGCGATGGGCGGGGCGAAGGTTGTCTTTCACCTTGCGGCGCTGGGCAGCGTGCCGGCGAGCGTGGAGAACCCCGATCGCTTCCAGGCGGCCAACGCCGACGGCACGGTGGCCGTGCTTCAGGCGGCGCGGCGGCATGGAGTGAAGCGCGTCGTCTACTCCGCGAGTTCGAGCGCCTATGGCGATACGCCAACGCTGCCGAAGGTCGAAACCATGCGGCCCGATCCGCGGTCACCCTACGCAATGACGAAGCTGGCGGGCGAGCACTCACTCCGAGCATGGGCCATCTGCTACGGCTTGGAGACCGTCTCGCTGCGCTACTTCAACATCTTCGGTCCCCGGCAGCGGCATGACTCGGCATACGCGGCGGTCGTGCCGCGCTGGATCAAGGCCGTGCGCGAAGGTGCCCCGGTCGAGATCTATGGCGATGGAAGGCAGACGCGAGACTTCACCTTCGTGGCGAACGCGGTGCACGCGAACCTCTGCGCGGCGACGACTGCATCGGCGCTTGAAGGCCAGGTGGTCAACATCGGCTGTGGCGGGCGCTTCTCGCTGCTTGAGCTGCTGGAGGCGATCGAGCGTGGCGTCGGCACGAAGGCCGAACGGGTCTTTCATCCCATGCGGCGCGGCGATGTGCGCGACAGCGAGGCGGACATCCGCGCGGCCAAGGCGCTCATCAACTACAGCCCGATCGTCTCGTTCGAGGATGGACTGAGCCGCACCATTGCCGCCAGTGCTGATCAAGCCCCGGGTGCGGGGGCTGCCGCAGGGTCGGCCACGAGCGGATCGTCGCGCCGCGGATCTTGACACCCATGGCTGCAACCCGCTGGAAGGATTGCGCGTGAGCGTCTCCGCCTGGCCTCCCGATGCCGCCATCCGCGCCGGTCTCGACGCGGCGATCGAGCAGGCGGAGACGAGCTGGCTCGAAGGCGGCATTCCCATCGGCTCGGCGGCTTGCCCGGCCCGAGCGGGCGCGTCGTGGCGGCAGGCCACAACCAGCGCGTGCAGAGCGGCGACCCCACGGCGCATGCGGAGGTTGACTGCATCCGCCGCGCCGGGCGCCGGCGCGACTGGCGGTCGCTCACGCTGGTGAGCACGCTCTCGCCGTGTCCCATGTGTTCGGGGACCGCGATCCTCTTCAGGATCCCGCGCGTGGTGATCGGCGAGCACCGCACCTATCTCGGCGCGGAGGAGTGGATGAGGCGCGAGGGCATTGAGCTGCGCCTGTTGAACGACGAGCGCTGTGTGGCACTGATGGAGCGCCTTCAGCGCGAGAAGCCCGACCTCTGGGCCGAGGACATCGGCGAGTAGGCAAGCCGCCGCGTCCACCACGAGCACGCGATCCACGCCGCGGGAATGACCAGGGGAAGCAGGACCAACTGCGCCAGTGATGGGGGATCCGAGAGCAGGGGAGTGAGCAGGGAGCCGA
The DNA here is from genome assembly GCA_019636735.1 of Phycisphaeraceae bacterium. Taxonomy (NCBI): domain Bacteria; kingdom Pseudomonadati; phylum Planctomycetota; class Phycisphaerae; order Phycisphaerales; family Phycisphaeraceae; species Phycisphaeraceae bacterium. The sequence goes on along the minus strand of JAHBWY010000005.1, from coordinate 70,883 downwards.
CGCCGTGGTGAACGCTGGGGTGTTGGGAACGAAGGAACTCGGCGATCTCGTTGCAACGGCCCATTTGACCACCGTCCGCCCCCTCAACACTCAGGAAATGCCATTCTGCTCCATCGAGATCTGCTCGCAGCGCCTTGACCTGCTCCGGAACGGCGGTAAAGTCCAACAAGTCCGGTTTCCGCAAATCCAGGCCACCCGGTTCTCTCCGAGTGGTCCACCTCGGGTTCACCTGCGGAGGAGTCGATGAACAACTTGATTCCGTCGTCCGTCGTCCGTCGTCCGTCGGCTCGCGCCGACTCTGACCGCGCTCGCAGCGATTCACCTGCTGGCGGTCGCTGGGGCGCGAGGAATGCCGCAGACTTGCGAGCGCTACCGGGCAGTGCCCATTGTGACTTCGATTCGCAGTGGGACGAGCGTGCTCATTTCGGGGCGCCATTCGATCACCACGCGCGTTGTCTCGAATGACGATGGCGCCGTCGCCGGATCGAGGGTCGTTGGTGAAGGCTCGAGTCAGACGACCGAGGCATTTCTCTGGCTTCCGCGTGATCTCTACGGGCTCTCCGCCGGGCTGCATTCGCTTCATCCAAGCGGCGCCGATGCGTCAGTGGCCCTGGGCATCAACGATGTCGGGAGTGTCGTCGGTGGCGTGCTGCCCGATCCCGGCGCCACCGCCGCATTGAGCAACGCGCTGCCGTGCATCTGGTGGCGCGAGAGCAGCAGTTCAACAGGGCACGAGTTCTTCGACCTTTCGCCCTACTTGCCGCCGCATCCTCAATCATCGCCGGCAAGCGAGCCGGATCCTCGGACCGGGTTGGCGTGGGCGCTCTCCGACGGGTTCGAGCCGATCGTGGTGGGGACATTCTCGTTCTGCTCGGATAGCGAAGGGGGATCCCTTCCCTTTGCCATTCAATGGACTGGGTCGTCCAGTGATTTTGGAGAGGAGCTTCCATCAGATTGGGAGCTGCCCACGATGGCCCGACCGTATGCGATCACCGGGACCGGCACCGCGGCCGTCGGGTTCGTGCAGAGGACGCCGCAACCTGGGCCGTGTTCGACCGAGCTAGGACAACCCAACTGCCCCACACTCCTCCGAACCCGGGATTCGTACGGCTGGTCAATGGGTTCGACTCCCAGCGGCGGTCTGCTGCCATACCCGCACCAGCCCGACGGCGAGTCCGACTGGCTGTACTTCGAGAACATCGCTCGTGCAATTGCGCTTGGCGAAGAAGGGCGATGCCTGGCCGTCGGCGTTGGCCAGCAGGCTCCGCCTGCCTTCCAAGACTGCGTTCGCAACGCGTGGATCTGGTCGCTTGGAAGCGACGGCCTTACCTCAATCTGGGTACATTCCTCGAAAAATCGGGCGATGCCGGCGGAAGAATCGGTGATCTCGATCGGCGCCCGACAGCGTCCGAGTCGCCGGCTTCCGTTCACCCGTTCCACTTGTCGAGGAGGAAGAGGAGTCGGAGTCTGCTGGCGGCGGTCCGCATGCCGTCATCTGGGAGCACCCGGGCGGGGAGGACCTCGAAACGGACTGGTGCGCCGTTGATCTTGCCACCGTGACCAGAGCCTGCACGATCGAGGGCGAGCTCCCATTCGCGGCGTCCGTCAACGATCGCGGCATGGTGCTCGTGATCGCAGGAACCACGCTCTACAAGCTCGCCCACCTGATGGACTTCGACGGGAATGATCGGGTTGACGGGTCAGATCTGGCAATGTTGCTAGGAGTGTGGGGTGCAGAAGGCAGCGAGGCCTGTCCATTCGACCTGGGCCCGACACCGCCCGAGGGAGAGGTCAAGATCGACGGCTACGACCTGGCGGTCCTGATCGGGAACTGGAGCAGCGGTGACGATCTGCTCACAATCGATCCGATCTGCTGTGAGTCGTCGGAATTCCTGCGTACAGGAGTGGAGAGCATCGGGAGCGCCCAGGATCGCCTGGACTCGTTCCTCGCCGCTCTTGGATTCGAAACGGACGAGCAGTTCGTCCAATGGTCGGCGGGAAAAAGCAAGGCGCAGCTCGAGGCCGCGGTGGCACTCGCGCTGCTTGTAATGAGCCAGCAACAGGAAGGTGAGTGATGAAACAGGATCAGAGAGCGGCGGTACTGTGCGTGTTCGCTGTCACGACCGGGCACGCCGTGGCGGGCGTGTCCTACACCATTGACAAAGCAGCGTGGGTGTCGGCGGCTGGCGGTGCCTCGAACATCACGCAGGTCAATTTCGGTGATGTTCCGGCCAACACACTTATAACAAATCAATGGGCCCCGCAGGGCGTGAGTTTCACCGACGGGGACGACTGGTCGGCCTACGCGTGGAATCCAGGCTATCCGCAGGCTCTGAAGCCGGCAATTGGGGGTAAGGACATATGGAACCCCGTGCCGCCAGGCATCTACGAAATCAACATGGAGTTCGCAGCCCCCTTGAAGTTCTGGGGCACCCGGCCGTTGAACTACATGGGTGTTCATGTTGAGTTCTACCTCGGCGATACGCTCGTCGGGGATATCTTTGCAAGCAACATCCCCTTTGGAATGCCGCCCAATGACGCAGTGGCGGTGTTCGTAGGCTTCCAGTCGGTCACGCCGTTTGACCGGGTGCGACTGATTCCGCCCCCGCCGCCTCAAGGCTTTACAGTCGCCGTAGCCGGCATGATCGAGTACATGAGCTTCGCGGTTCCCGCGCCCAGCGCCGCCTTGCTCCTGGCGCTGGTCGCACTGCGCACTCGCGGCCGAAGGCGGGGGTGACCGCCCGGTAAGGGCTTCGCTCAACCGTGATGCTCGCAGGACGCTGAAACGGCCATCCTGACGGAGCGCCACGATGCGATGTGAAAGTCGAGCAACAAGTCAGGTCGGGATCACCGATCACCACGGCTCGCACTGGGCTCGCGGCGATCGAGCAGGCGGAGAAGAGCTGGCGCGAGGGCGGCATTCCCATCGGCTCGGCGCTGCTTGACCCGAGCGGGCGCGTCGTGGCGGCAGGCCACAACCAGCGCGTGCAGAGCGGCGACCCCACGGCGCATGCGGAGGTTGACTGCATCCGCCGCGCCGGGCGCCGGCGCGACTGGCGGTCGCTCACGCTGGTGAGCACGCTCTCGCCGTGTCCCATGTGTTCGGGGACCGCGATCCTCTTCAGGATCCCGCGCGTGGTGATCGGCGAGCACCGCACCTATCTCGGCGCGGAGGAGTGGATGAGGCGCGAGGGCATTGAGCTGCGCCTGTTGAACGACGAGCGCTGTGTGGCACTGATGGAGCGCCTTCAGCGCGAGAAGCCCGACCTCTGGGCCGAGGACATCGGCGAGTAGGCAAGCCGCCGCGCCCACCACGAGCACGCGATCCACGCCGCGGGAATGACCAGGGGAAGCAGGACCAACTGCGCCAGTGATGGGGGATCCGAGAGCAGGGGAGTGAGCAGGGAGCCGACGCCGTGGTGAACGCTGGGGTGTTGGGAACGAAGGAACTCGGCGATCTCGTTGCAACGGCCCATTTGACCACCGTCCGCCCCCTCAACACTCAGGAAATGCCATTCTGCTCCATCGAGATCTGCTCGCAGCGCCTTGACCTGCTCCGGAACGGCGGTAAAGTCCAACAAGTCCGGTTTCCGCAAATCCAGGCCACCCGGTTCTCTCCGAGTGGTCCACCTCGGGTTCACCTGCGGAGGAGTCGATGAACAACTTGAGTCCGTCGTCCGTCGTCCGTCGTCCGTCGTCCGTCGTCCGTCGTCCGTCGTCCGTCGTCCGTCGGCTCGCGCCGACTCTGACCGCGCTCGCAGCGATTCACCTGCTGGCGGTCGCTGGGGCGCGAGGAATGCCGCAGACTTGCGAGCGCTACCGGGCAGTGCCCATTGTGACTTCGATTCGCAGTGGGACGAGCGTGCTCATTTCGGGGCGCCATTCGATCACCACGCGCGTTGTCTCGAATGACGATGGCGCCGTCGCCGGATCGAGGGTCGTTGGTGAAGGCTCGAGTCAGACGACCGAGGCATTTCTCTGGCTTCCGCGTGATCTCTACGGGCTCTCCGCCGGGCTGCATTCGCTTCATCCAAGCGGCGCCGATGCGTCAGTGGCCCTGGGCATCAACGATGTCGGGAGTGTCGTCGGTGGCGTGCTGCCCGATCCCGGCGCCACCGCCGCATTGAGCAACGCGCTGCCGTGCATCTGGTGGCGCGAGAGCAGCAGTTCAACAGGGCACGATGTCTTCGACCTTTCGCCCTACTTGCCGCCGCATCCTCAATCATCGCCGGCAAGCGAGCCGGATCCTCGGACCGGGTTGGCGTGGGCGCTCTCCGACGGGTTCGAGCCGATCGTGGTGGGGACATTCTCGTTCTGCTCGGATAGCGAAGGGGGATCCCTTCCCTTTGCCATTCAATGGACTGGGTCGTCCAGTGATTTTGGAGAGGAGCTTCCATCAGATTGGGAGCTGCCCACGATGGCCCGACCGTATGCGATCACCGGGACCGGCACCGCGGCCGTCGGGTTCGTGCAGAGGACGCCGCAACCTGGGCCGTGCACTGCGGAGTTCAGCCTTGCCGACTGCCCGTCCGACCGCCGAACCCGGGATTCGTACGGCTGGTCAATGGGTTCGACTCCCAGCGGCGGTCTGCTGCCATACCCGCACCAGCCCGACGGCGAGTCCGACTGGCTGTACTTCGAGAACATCGCTCGTGCAATTGCGCTTGGCGAAGAAGGGCGATGCCTGGCCGTCGGCGTTGGCCAGCAGGCTCCGCCTGCCTTCCAAGACTGCGTTCGCAACGCGTGGATCTGGTCGCTTGGAAGCGACGACCTTCCTTACCTCAATCTGGGAACATTCCTCGAAGAGCCGAACGATGCCAGCGGCGCGGAGTCGATCTCGATCGGCGCCGACGGCTTGATCCGAGTCACCGGCTTCCGTTCACCCGTTCCACTTGTCGAGGAGGAAGAGGAGTCGGAGTCTGCTGGCGGCGGTCCGCATGCCGTCATCTGGGAGCACCCGGGCGGGGAGGACCTCGAAACGGACTGGTGCGCCGTTGATCTTGCCACCGTGACCAGAGCCTGCACGATCGAGGGCGAGCTCCCATTCGCGGCGTCCGTCAACGATCGCGGCATGGTGCTCGTGATCGCAGGAACCACGCTCTACAAGCTCGCCCACCTGATGGACTTCGACGGGAATGATCGGATCGACGGTTCCGATCTGGCGGCGCTCCTTGGACATTGGGGCTCAGTAGGCAGCGAGGCCTGTCCATTCGACCTGGGCCCGACACCGCCTGAGGGAGAGGTCAAGATCGACGGCTACGACCTGGCGGTCCTGATCGGGAACTGGAGCAGCGGTGACGATCTGCTCACAATCGATCCGATCTGCTGTGAGTCGTCGGAATTCCTGCGTACAGGAGTGGAGAGCATCGGGAGCGCCCAGGATCGCCTGGACTCGTTCCTCGCCGCTCTTGGATTCGAAACGGACGAGCAGTTCGTCCAATGGTCGGCGGGAAAGAGCAAGGCGCAGCTCGAGGCCGCGGTGGCACTCGCGCTGCTTGTAATGAGCCAGCAACAGGAAGGTGAGTGATGATGACACAGATCCAGGCGCCAACAACATGGCAGGGGCGAGCCGCCAGCGATCACAAGCCTAAGTCGGACACCATGAATGCAAAGGCCGCGCGAGAACGGTGCGTGTCTGATGTGGCGACCGGGCACATCGTAGCGGCGTCGATCGCATCGATCGGCCTTGCTCTTCTGTCGGCGACGGCTTCGGCCGACTTCGCCTATCAGTGGGATGACGGCGTGGCGAACACCGCAGGAGGCTTCAGTGGTTACACTGCAGATGCTGCGTGGATGAATGTCTTCGCGGTCAATCTGAGCGGCTCGCTCATCACCAGTATCCAGGTCACATTTGGCCTCGCGGGCAGTACCTCCTCGGCGGGTGTCAGCGCCGGCGCTCCCTTCAATGTCCATCTGTGGGGCGACAATGATGGTGATCCCGCAAACGGCATGACCCATCTGGGGAGTTGGAGTGCCCTGATCGATCCCGGCGCGATCAAGTCGAATGTGTTTCAATCGGTTACCGTGGCGCCGACAGATGTGAGCGCATTCGCCAATATTGTTGTGGGCGTAAGCGTAACAGTTAGTAATGGATTTGCAGCGCCGATTGATACCAGCGTTCCGACGCTTGATCGCTCGTGGTTTTCTACCGCACCAAGCGGGACCTGGAATGCGCAGTTTCCGGGTGTCATTCAGAGCCTCAACTCATTCCCAGCACTAGGAGGTAACGGTGTATTCCTTCTTCGGGCGCAGGCAGTTCCCGCGCCCAGCGCCGCCTTGCTCCTGGCGCTGGTCGCACTGCGCACTCGCGGCCGGAGGCGGGGGTGACCGCGCGGTAAGGGACTCGCTCAACCGTGATGCTCGCAGGACGCTGAAACGGCCATCCTGACGGAGCGCCACGATGCGATGTGAAAGTCGAGCAACAAGTCAGGTCGGGATCACCGATCACCACGGCTCGCACTGAGCTCGCGGCGATCGAGCAGGCGGAGAAGAGCTGGCGCGAGGGCGGCATTCCCATCGGCTCGGCGCTGCTCGGCCCGAGCGGGCGCGTCGTGGCGGCAGGCCACAACCAGCGCGTGCAGAGCGGCGACCCCACGGCGCATGCGGAGGTTGACTGCATCCGCCGCGCCGGGCGCCGGCGCGACTGGCGGTCGCTCACACTGGTGAGCACGCTTTCACCGCGTCCGTCCCGCGAAACCCGTCTTCCATGACGGGCCGCCGGCGTCGACACTTCGTGGATGCATGATCACGCGCATTGGCGCCGGCTGCTGCGCGAGCAGCGTCGGAGCGGACTGAGCATCGTCGAGTTCTGCAGGGTGCACGGGGTGTCGCCGAGCTCGTTCCATCGATGGCGACGCATGCTCGCAGGCGATGGCTCGGCGTCGCATCGACGCGATGATCACCCGTCCTTCGTCGAGCTCGCGGCGCCACCTTCGATCTCGGGTCCCGGCGTTGTGATCACGATTGCCGGTGGACGACGGATCGAGATCGCATCCGGCGCCGACGAGGCGTGGGTCGCACGGTTCGTCGTTCGGCTCGAGCGTCTCGACGCCGAGGCCGCGTCATGATCTCGCGGTAGCGTCCGTCAAGTTGCGCACAATTGATCAAGCAGCCTCCGTGGGAAGGTGATCGCTGGCAAGGCGGAGCCCCCATCAAGAGGGGCGCAGCCTTGCCAGCGTGGGGCCGCAGCTACGCCGCTGCGGCCGATGACTCCGCGCGGGACGCATCGAGCTCCCGCAATCGACTCATGTCCATGTACCGCCTCAAGCCCCACTTCGTCGCCGACATGTGACGAAGCCGGGCCGCCACCAGCATCGCGCCCGACTGACCCGTCCGGGAAAATCCCACCACCCGAGTCCGACGGCGGATCTCGCGATTCAGACGCTCGAGCGGGTTGTTCGTCCGAAGACTGCGCCCAGTGCTCCCGGGAACGACATGGCCACGACAGCGTCTCCAGCACGCCGACGTACGAGCTCCGCTGCCTTCGTCCAGCCGAAGCAGCTCGAGCTTCTGCGCGATCCTTCGACTTCTCCTCCGCGCTCCGCGCGTCCTCCTGGGCGTGGATCGTCTTCAGCATCGCCACGGCCTCCTGCACCCGACCCTTTGGCACCACTGTCATCATTGCGATAGAAGTGCACCACGCATCGCTGCCATTACGCTACTCGGGGAAGAACTCCCAACGCCCTCGACCAGCCCCCGAGGCACTTGTCGCTCACCACCAGCCGAACACCCCTCAGGCCGCGCTCCTTCAAATGCCGAAGGAACGAGCGCCAGCTCTCCGTGTCCTCCTTCGTCCCCTCCGCCCTCCAAGGATCTCGCGGAAGCCCTCCTGATTCACCCCGATCGCCACCAGCACCGCCACGCTCTTCACCTCCCCGCCCCAGCTCCGCTTCAGCCCAGATCCGTCCAGGTACGTGCGCGTGTTCGCCCCTCGGTCCGACGGCTGCGCTACGACTCGATCTGGCCGTACCTTCTGCGGCAGACCGCTCACCGTGCTCGCGGCTCACCCGCGATCCCCACAGCGCTCCGTGATGTCCTCCACCCGACACTGCTCACGCCCGCCAGAATTTTATCTCCGCCAGCGCTCCTCCACCGAAAAATCTCCCGACGACGATACCGCTCGATGATCATCGACTCGAGCGGCAGCTTTCTCGAAGCCGCGGGACAGCAGGCTTCACCGAGCCCGCCTTCGTCTCCAGCGTCGCTCGTAGCTCCCGCTCGAGTGTCAGACGATCCGGCGAACACTCGTAACGACCAGCCCCGCACGCCTGGTCCGCCTCCACCTCCAGCATCGCGTTCAGAGTCTGCTCGACCGTCGAACGCACCATCTCGTCCAGATGGCTTCGCACCTTCTCCGCGTCCACCGTCACCGCCGCTTTCAACGACTCCGTCGCGCACTCCGCGACTTCCGTCGATCCGCTCGCTACGCTGTCCATGCAGCTCTCCTCTGGAAAGGGGTTGTTCCAACACACCAACACCTTCCAGCGCGGGAGCTGCTTTTTCAAATCTGCGCAATCTTCCGAACCTTACCGATCTCGCTACCGTCGCTCGCGCAGCTCGATCGAGGCGCGCCACGCATCTGGCTGGCGACGACGCCCGCCGACATGCGCCGCGGCTTCGATCGGCTCGCGGAGATGGCGCAGTCAGTGATCGGCCAGGACCCTCGCAGCGGCCACCTCTTCGTCTTCCGTTCGCGCGGAGGCGATCGCCTCAAGATTCTCTACTGGGATCGCGACGGCTACGCGCTCTGGTACAAGCGGCTCGAGGCGGGCACCTTCCGTCTGCCTCGCGCCGACGAAGGTGCATCGATCGAGCTGCGCGCGAGCGAGCTGGCGATGCTGCTCGACGGCGTCGACCTGCGGAGCCTGAAGCGCGTGAAGCGATTCGCACGAAGTTCGTGATTTCCCTGCATCCGCGCCGGGGCCTGGCGCGGAGAGGATGTCGTCATGGACGACGCGGCCGCGATCGAGCTTCCCGAAGATGTCGATGCCCTGAAGGCGCTCTGCGCGATGCTGATGTCTCATGTCGCGGAGAAGGATGCGTCGCTCGCGCATCGCGACGCAAAGATCGCCTGGCTCGAAGCGCAACTTCTGAAGCTGTGCAAGCGTCTCTACGGACCGCGCGCGGATCGGCTGTCGACCGTGGTCGAGCTCGGCCAGTTGCTGCTGGAGTTCGCCACGCAGCTCGAGGCGCGGCCGCTCGAGCTCCCGACGGAGGTGAGCGCTGCCGATGATGACCGCGCCGACGCGCGTCGCCTCGACGCGAAGCGTTCCGGGGCTCACGGCCGCCGCCGCATCGCCGACCTCGAGCACCTGCCCGTCCGCACCGTCGAGCATGATCTCCCCGACGCCGAGAAGCCCTGCAAGTGCTGCGGCCAGATGCGCACCCGCATCGGATGCGAGGAAAGCTGGCAGGTCGAGTTCATCCCCGGCCACTTCGAGCGCTGGCACCATCGCCGCCACACCTACGCCTGCCGCGACTGCGATCGCGAGGGACTCGGCGGCCAGGTCGAGACCGCGCCCCGGAAGGACGCGTCCGCGATCGACAAGGGCATGGCCGGCCCCGGACTGCTCGCCTTCGTGGTCACGAGCAAGTTCGCGGATTACCTGCCGCTGTACAGACTTGAAAACATCTTCAGCCGCAACGGCCTGGATCTCTCACGATCGACGCTCTCCACCTGGTGCCGCGATGTCGCCGAGATCGCCATGCCGATCTACCGGCGCATGGCCGATCGCGTGCGCTCGTCGCGCGTGATCGGGACCGATGACACGGTGATGCCGCTCCTGGAGAAGGAGAAGACGCGTCAAGCGCGAATGTGGGTCTACCTCGGTGACGACTCGCATCCGTACACGGTGTTCGACTTCACGCCGAGCCGGGCGAGAGACGGTCCGACGAAGTTCCTCAAGGACTTCTGCGGGACTCTCGTGGCGGATGCTTACGGCGGCTACGACGGGATCGTGGCCGGCAACGGGATCACGCGCGCCGGATGCTGGGCGCATGCGCGGCGGAAGTTCGTCGACCTCGAGAAGAGCGAGCCGGGAATCGCACGCGAAGCGGTGACGCTCATGGATGCGCTCTTCGCGGTCGAGCGATCGATCCGCGAGGCGACCCCGGACGCGCGCGCCGAAGTCCGGCGGGACAGGTCCGGGCCGATCGTGGAGATGATCCGGGGGCGGCTCGAGCACTGGAAGGGTGTGCTGCTGCCCAAGCACCCGATGGCGGGCGCGGTGCAGTACGCGCTCAACCAGTGGAGCGAGCTGACGGTGTTCCTGAACGACTCCGAAGTCCCGATCGACAACAACGCGAGCGAACGCGAGATGAAGCGTCAAGCGCTCAACCGCAAGAACTCGCTCATCGTCGGCAGTCCGTGCGGCGGCGAGACGGCGGCGATCCTCTCGAGCCTCACGAGCTCGTGTCGGCGCCACGGCGTCGACCCACAGGTCTACCTCACGCAGTTGCTTGTGAACCTGCCCAAGACCCCGGCTGAAGAGCTTGATCACTGGCTGCCCGATGAGTGGCAACGCCGTCAGGCCGATTCAGAGTGACCCCATCGCGGTTCGCGGGCTTTCAATTACCCACATCTTTGTCTGTTGGTTCGCTGAACAGGGTTGGGTTATTGCGGCACGGACTGGTCATGCCGATCACTGGGGAGTAACGTGCCATGGATGGCATCGCTTTTAACGGATGGAGTCGCGGCCATGGGACCGTGGATCAATCAGGAGCTTGCTTCTGGCTGCCGCTTTGCCGATGCCCGACTGGCTGGGCGGTTCGGTCTACTCATGGAGCAGCTCTCAAGGAAGCGGCCAGTCACTGCCGCTGGCGTGCGGTGATTGGGCCAGCACCAAGGCCGCGTATCGCTTTCTTGACAACAAGCGTGTGAGCGAGGCAGAGATCCTGGCCGGGCACATGCAGGCCACGCGGGCGTGTCGGCAGCTTGTCGATGGTCGGGTCCTTGCACTGCACGACACGACCGAGTTCTCATTCACCGTGAGCGAGCACTTTCGCGATTGGTGTCATAACAGGGTGGCCATGAGTCACAAGGATGAGAGAGGGTCGCCAGCGAATGCACACTGTCTGCGGCATCCTCATGCACTCGAGTCTCATCGTCACCACTGACGGCGTGCCCCTCGGTCTCGGCGATCAAGCTCTGGACAGCGCAAGGGGTTTCAAGGCACCAACGCGGCCAAGGGCAGAGGTCTCGACGCGGGTACGCATTCGGTCAACACCACTCGCATCCCGATTGAGCTGAAGGAGAGCATCCGCTGGCGAAAATGTGCGTCAATCGACCGCGAACATCGGTGACGCCGCTCGCTGCATCCACATCGGCGACCGGGAGGCGACATCTATATGAGTTGTTCAGCGAATGCGCGTCGCTGGGGACGAAGAAGTTTGTGTTCCGCACTTGCGTCGATCGTCGCGTGGAGGACGGCAGGCGCCGTGGCCAACGCGATGGACGAACGGCGCGTGAGGGGCTGTCTTTATCGCCTCGAGGTCAGGACGACAAGGGCCGCCGTCAGGCTTGCAGTGCTGGAGCTGAAGTACCACCAGATCGAGAATGTGCCCGCCCATCAGGAAGGAGAAGCCTTTGGAACCATGGTGCTGAGTGTGATCCACGCGAAGGAACGGGGCGTGCTTAAGGGCCGCGCGACGAACGACTGGAAGCTCGTGACCAATCTTTCGATCCGATCGAAGAAGGCCGATGCGATCGAAAAGCTCGGTGGTACGCGCTTTTACGCTGGAAGATCGAGACATTCCACAAAGGTGCTCAAGTCAGGATGTCGGGCCGAGGACTCGGGCTGCGGACTGCCGAGCGACTGGTCAGCCAGTGCGATCATGTGCATTCTGGCATGGCGTGTGCTGTGGCTGACGATGATGAACCGCGCTCCGAACCTCCCGGTGAAGCTGGTGCTGCGAACCTCCAGAGAGATCAACCTGCTCGAGCGCCTCGTCCCGGTCAACGACGGCTCAAGAAAGAAGACGGTAGGCAACTTCCTGACGAGGCTCGCTCGACTCGGTGGCTATCTGAACCGGGCCCGCGATGCGCCGCCGGGAAACATGGTCCTATGGCGCGGCATGGCGAGATTGACCGACATCCACCTCGGTTACTGTCTGGCCAAAGATGTGGGTAATTGAAAGGTTCGCGGGACGGACACCTTTCACCGTGTCCCATGTGTTCGGGGACCGCGATCCTCTTCAGGATCCCGCGCGTGGTGATCGGCGAGCATCGAACCTATCTCGGCGCGGAGGAGTGGATGAGGCGCGAGGGCGTCGAGCTGCGCCTGCTGAACGACGAGCGCTGCGTGGCACTGATGGAGCGCCTTCAGCGCGAGAAGCCCGACCTCTGGGCGGAGGACATCGGCGAATAGGCAAGCCGCCGCGCCCACCACGAGCACGCGATCCACGCCGCGGGAATGACCAGGGGAAGCAGGACCAACTGCGCCAGTGAGAATGGGTCGGCGAGCAGCGACTCGATGAAGGCGCGAGCCCGATCCGCCTGCGGTTCGCCCGTCGCGGTGAATCCGGCAAACCGGATGCAGGTTACAAGGCAGCCGAACCACACGATCGAGAGCAGGGAGATCGTCACGAGCATGGCCGCGACGATGGTGCGAGTCCTCGAGGTTCGCCTCAGCAACGGCATGATGCCGAACGCCTGCGCACTTTGAGCGAGGGACACGAGTGACGCCCCCGCGACGAAGGCGAGCGCGAGCGGCACGCCGCCGTTCCAGAGCAGCGTCGAGGTCTTCAGGATCAGCCAGTGAAGCCAGGGCGGGATGAGTATCGCGCCGAAGACCCGTTCCATCTCGAACAGGAGGATTGCGTCGGACACGAAGCACCAGGCGCAGATGATGAGCAGCGCATGGCCTGCGACTCCGCACGGAGCGGTGACTCGGCGCCAGAACGGGATGTCGCGATCGGCTCGAAGCCCCCGCGCCGCGAGCGCCATCGGCCACGGGTAGATCGCGAACTGTGCGGCCAGCGTGGCCGCGAGCACGAGCGACTCGGGAATGGTCTGCATCTGCCGATCAAGCGACTCAACGGTCCCCCCGACGAGCAGTGTGATCAGAAGCAGCGTGCAGAATCCCCAGACGAGCATGGCGACGATGAGCAGAGAGCCCTTCGCGGCGCGTCTCCGCAGCGGCGGCCGACTCCCGATGCGCCACCAGATGCATGCCGCGACGATGTTGAGTGGGATGAGTGTGATCACGAGGCCCGTCCTGAGCACCGCACCGACCGGCGCGATCAAGCCGAACGGCCCCGGCGTCACCGAACTGGGCCCGAGCACCTCGAGTCGAAGCAGCGTCTGCAGCGACCAACTGGCGGCGAGAGCTCCGGAGCAGGTCGCGATCAGGACGAGCGAGCGAGCCAGCCGCTCGCGTCGGCCGCCCGGAATCCACATTTCGCGCCATGCCTTACGCGATCGCTCCGTGCTCTCACCGCACTCGGAACATGCCGGCGATTCGGAGGTCGTCGCGATCGGATACCCGCAGCGCAGGCAGCAAGGCGCCGCGTCCAGACTCGCGAGCGCTGCTTCGGATGCGCTCGTTGATCGGCCCACGCATTGAGCCTAGCACTCGCTGCGATCGGTGGGCGTCGCGCCAGGGCTCGAAGCGTGGTCCACGGCGACCGCATCAGGCGACGCAGTGCGTTCCGGCGCCCGCGCCGGAGCGCTGTGGCGTTCAGTAGAGCGCCAACTGACCGCCACTCTGCGGCCGTCGAAACGCCGCGCTTGAGAGTGGCGGCAGCTCTCGGTCGAGACCAAATCGGCGCTGGAAGACCTTGAAGGTCTGCGCCACCTGCTCGGCGAACGGCCCGCGGCCGCGGCCTCGCGCCACCCGAGCCTCGTAGAGCTTGCCGTCGCGCATCTGGCGGATGAGCGACTCCACCTTGCGTGCACGATCGGGATGCACGGCTCGTTCGAGCCAGTCGAGGAAGAGCGCCTTCAACTGATACGGCAGCCGCAGCATGATCCAGCTTGCGGAGAGGGCGCCGGCATCGGCGACCGCTTCGAGGATCGCGGGCACCTCCGACTCCGTAAGCCCCGGAATCACCGGTGCCACATTGACCGTGACCGGCACGCCGGCGTTCGTGAGCTCGCGGATCGCGCGAAGGCGCGCCGACGGCGCCGAGGCTCGTGGCTCGAGCGATCGCGCGAGCTCCGCATCGAGTGTGACCAGCGTGATGGTGACGCGCCCCGCGCCCTGGGCCGCCAGGCGCGACCAGAGATCAATGTCGCGCAGGACCATCGAGCTCTTGGTCATGCCGCTCACGGGCTGTCCGCACTCGGTCAGAACCTCGAGGCATTGCCGCGCGATCCTCATCTCGTGCTCGATCGGCTGGTAGATGTCCGTGCTCGCCGACATCACGATCGGCTCGGCCCGCCACCCCGCCGCCGCAAGCTCCTTTCGAAGCAGCTCCGGCGCATCGGGCTTGGCGACGAGCTTCGTCTCGAAGTCCAGTCCGCAGCTCAGACCGATGTACTCGTGGTACTGCCGTGCGTAGCAGTAGACGCAGCCATGCTCGCAGCCGCGATAGGGGTTGAGTGTCCAGTCGAAGGGCACATCGCTGGTGCGTGCGACCCGGTTGATGATCGACTTCGTGCGATCGGTGAAGACCTGCCGTTCCATTCGAGCGAGCGTGCCGTCGGTGCGCTCGTGCTCGACGAACTGGCGATCGATCTCTTCGCCCAGCACATGCAGGCGCACGCTCTCGAACCGATTGCCCGGGTTCAGCCCGGCGCCGCGGCGATGGGCGGGCCCCTTCACGAGCGCATCCTGAAACTCATTTGAGCGCTGGTCCACGACCGAACAGAGTACGAACGCCATGGAGGCTGTCAACCCACGCACGACCGACGGTCAACCAAGCCGCACCGTCTCCCCGACCTTCTCGACTTCGACACCTCAGGCCAGTTCACGCGCGACCGAAGGTGAACGAAACCGCGACGGCTCCGGTTCGAAGTGCCGATCGTCTCATGAACTTCGTTTCCGATCGGCGCCCGACGGGTCACCTTCACGAGCTGCGCCGCGAACAGATCATCCCGCGCTCGCTGGAAGAGAGTTTCGAGTTCTTCGCCGACGCCTGGAATCTCGAGGCGATCACGCCGCCGTGGCTGCGCTTTCGCATCATCACGCCGCGTCCGATCGACATGCGGGAAGGGGCGATCATCGACTACCGCCTGCGCCTCTGGGGGATTCCGATTCGCTGGCGCACCAGGATCGAAGCGTGGGAGCCGCCGCTCCGCTTCGTCGACCGTCAGATTCGAGGGCCCTATCGCTGGTGGTGGCATGAGCACACGCTTGAGCCGCATCCGGAGGGGACGCTGATGCGCGATCGAGTCGAGTATCGAGCCGCGTTCGATGTCGTGGCCACGCCTCTCGTCGTGCGTCGGGCGGTCGAGACGATCTTCGATTACCGATTGACGGCGATTGCGAAGATCTTCGCCCCGGCCGGGGAGCGTGGCGTGACGCCAGCATCTCCTCGACTTCAGAGCATGGGGATGCCTTAGGGCACATGATCGACGGGGGCACCACATCGCACCGTCAAGGGTCTCGCTCTGGTCGTCGAGATGCAATCTTCGACAGGCGCCGGGTTCACGACCATTTGGGTGAAGTTCGGCGCGGAACTCAACGACAGTCCCTTCGGCCAATGGAGTCCAGTTCACCCGCCGTTTCGAGCCCGGAAAAAGAAGCCCCGCCGACCGGACGAGCCGATCGGCGGGGCATGTCGTAGAGGGCCGCACCGAACCGTGCGGACCCCGTCGGGTGCACGGGGTTAGCGGTGCAAGCCCTTCATGGTTTCACTCTGCACTGGACCACCTCCTTCTTGAAAGCGCCACGCTCAGCCGTCGCGAGGTGAGCACTCGCCGCCAAGCTCTCTTCTCCGCAGCGTCCCGCGGAGCTCATCGCCCGGGCGACCTCTGGTCGTGCGGCTCGGCGTCCCGAGTCGTCAGACCAGGAGCGGATCCGGTCGGTCCCACCTTGCTTCCGAATGCCGCGCCGCATTTTGCGCGGAGGGTCGGTCGCTTCGTTGAGACAGGAAAACAGTAGCACCGTTCCCGGGTGATGCAATGGCCTGAGAGGGGGATTCTCCCAGTGATCGGTCGAGGGCCGGGTAGCATCCGCCGCGATCCGACACGCATCGATTCCGCTTGTCCGTGTCGAGTCGCCTGCCCCGAAGGAGATCCAGTCCATGCGTCACGCCCACTCTCTGCAACCGTCGGTTGGTCAGCCCAGGTGGCGGTCGATCCTTGTGATCCTCGCCGGGTGCATGGCTGTGGGCTTGGTTTCAACGGCTTGCCAGACCGCGGGTCAAACGGGGGTGGTGGCTGGGGCCGGATTGGGCGCGCTCATGGGACAGGCCATCGGCCGAGACACCACCGCGACGCTCATCGGGACCGGTGTCGGCGCGGGTGTCGGCTACCTGATCGGGAACGAAGTCGACAAGTCGCGAGCGGCAGAGCTCTCGCGCCAGCAGGAGGCTCGCATTGCCTCGCTTGAGGCGCAGCAGCGACAGCAAGCTGCGCAACAGCGCGGTGGATCGGCACCAGCGCCGTCAATCAGTGCCGCCGGCGAGGCGCGCTTCACCAACACGGAAGTCGGCCCGCTGGGAGAGACTCGATGGGCGGTGGTCAGCGTGAATCCGCGGGATGCGTTCGGTTCGTTCGCCTCGATGCTCGTTGAGTTCCGGCCCAACGGCCGACTCCTCACGACGATCACAGCCAAGGATGGCCTCATTCGAACCGCGGATGAGGGCTATCGAGTGGTCAACGACACGCTGATCATCAATCGTTCGGACCATCTCATCAACGCCCGCTTCTCGCTCGCGGGAGATCAACTCATCGTGAGCGCCGACCGCTTCAGCGTGGTGCTCCAGCGCCTGCCGGGGTGAGGAAGTGTTGCAAAACCCCGGTTCGCTTCAATCAGCCATCGGCTGACTGAGAGTTGACTCGACGCCCTCATCCTGAGCTCACCGCGGCCACTCGCAAGGCGCGGTGGCGCCGCCCTTAGAACTCGATGCGCAATCGAACGGCGAAGACGCCGAGCACATCCTGAGTGGGGTTGTAGGAGGGGTCCACGATGAGCTGGGCATCGAAAGTGAGTTGCGTCCTCGGCGTGAGTTGGAAGCGGTGGAAGACTTCGAGCACCTTCTCATCCCTGAGACCGACCCGCGGTTGCCCGTAGGAGAAGCCGAAGCCGGTCAGATCGTCGGGGCTGCCGAGGAGACCTCGCAGACCGAAGCCGCCTTGCGCCATTTGCCGAATGTTGGTGACCGTGGCATCGGCGTAGTTGTAGCGCGCCCATAGAAACACACTGTCACCGACATTCTGCTCGAGGACGACTGAGAGGCCTCGATCGAGCGGGAGATTGTCATTCGGGCGCGCATCGGTCTGCCACAGGAAGATGCGATAACGCCCCGTACCGAGCCCCTCCCAGGTCGGCGTCACACCGAACTCGGCGCCCCAGAAGAGGTCGAGGTCGCCGATGGTGTCGAGTCCAGTCGTTGTGGTCGTTCCGTAGGCGTTGGCCACGCCGAAGGTGGCGTAGAACCAATCGGTCGGAAGCAGCGTCGCGCCGAGCGTTGGTGTGTGTCCGGGCCACGCCACCGATGGATTGGTGGCCAGCGATCGGTTGAGGTAGGCGTTGTTCGCATTCGCCATCATCATGGTGCCGAGATAATCCGACGGATCGGCCCGACCCACCAGCAGGCGCAGGCGATCGTCGAAGAGGCGCTGGCGCCAATGCAGATCGCGAATGACGAAGCCGCGATCATTGAATGCATTGACCGGCGTGGTGAGCACCTCCAGCACCCGGCCCAGCGCATTGGCAGTCTGAGTCGACTGGCGAAAGCGATCCTCGATCGTGAAGACCAGCGTGCCGGTGTCGGCGGTGCCACGGCCGAGCAGGGTCCACGCGAACATGAGATCGACATCGCCGGAGAAGCCATTGCGATTGCCGGGCCCACCACTGGCGATGGCAAAGACACTCGTATACGCGAAGCCCGTGCGCAGTCCGATGTCCTCGTCGATCTTCGCGAAGAAGTCGAAGAGTGCATCGAGCGCGTCGTCATACCCGGGAATACGAATGATGCCACGGCGCGGTGCGAAGATCTCATCGAGCTCCTTGATCGGACTCGTCGGACCTTCGCCGGGTGTGTAGCCGTCATCGCCCGGAGATCGAACCGGGAAGATGACGATGTCGGGATTCGGGAGATCGGCGGCGGGCACGGGTGGAAGGTCCGTTGCCGGAGCGGTCGACTGAGTGGAGAGCGCCGCTTCCTCCGATGGCGGGGGACTCACCGCAGGCGCGTCCTGAGCTGCCATCGCGGCTTGAAGTGTGGCGACGGCGCAGCCCAGCGTCAGCAGTCGAGGGACACGAGGAAACTGGTCGCTCATGGGATCTCCTGCGTTTCGAGTTCGTCGAGCCATGGGTCGCAGCTCGTCATCGGTCACGATCTCCCCGGCGATGGAGGAGTGGCGTTCGTGGGGATCTGGCCCGGTCGGTAGTTCGGCAGCCAACTGCACGGCACCAGCGCCAGCAGCGAAAGTCCCGCCAGGAAGAGGAAGCCGGTCCGAAGCGCCTGGAGGCGGGTTTCGCTGTTGATGCGGATGGCCTCCTCGATCTGCTCGGGTCGCGCTGCCGAGCCCTCAAAGCGCGCCCTGAGCGCCTCGTTGCTGAGGAAGTTGACGCTGTCAAGGTCGATCTCGGCGGTGATCTCCTGGGCGATGAGCGGGTTGTTCTGAACTTCTCGCATGATGCCCGCGGTAAGCACGGCCACCACGAGAGCGCCCATCACGGCGGTGCCGACGGCGGCAGCCATGTTCTGGGTCACTCCTCGGAGAGAGCCGACATCGCCGGCCAACTCCCGCGGAGCCGCCGTGACCAGCACATTGAAGAGCAGCGTGACCAGCACTCCCTGTCCGATGCCTACCGTGACCAGGCCGACAATCACGGGCAGCACGCTCCAGTCATTGCTGGCCACGAAGGCGAGCCATGTGGTTCCGGCGATGACGAGGGTGAATGCGCCCCGAGCCAACTGCCGCGGCGTGAAGGTGTCGTAGAAGCGCACGACGAGAATCGCCACGAAGAAGACCGTGAGCATGAACGGCATCATGGCGATCGAAGTCGCCATGCTGGAGCGCCCCTGGATGATCTGAATGTAGAGCGGAACGCTGAAGTTGATGGCGGCCTCGGTTCCGACGATCAGGAAGAGCGCGATGACCGCCGCCCACTCGCGGCCGCTTCCGATCACCTCCATCGCCATCAGCGGAGTTCCCCCACGCCGTGCCGTGCGCTGCGACCAGACGAAGAAGCTCATGAGGATGGCGGCGCCGATGGCGATCATCACCGGGGCAGGTGAGATGCCGGCGAGATCGAAGGGGGCGTTGGGCCGGGCCAGCAGCACACCCCAGCCGCGGATGTTGTTGAATCCGAAAGTGATGAGAATGATGCCGAGCGCCGCCAGGAAGACTCCACCGAAATCGATGCGGACCTCCGGCTTGGCCTCCGAGGGCTTGAGCTTGAAGGAGAGGAGAAGAATGGCCGCGCTGTGCAGGATCAACAGGGCGAACGCATAGCGCCAATTGATGGCCGCCACGAATCCGACAATCACGAACGCGAGCACGCCCGCGATGGCCCGTGCGGAGCCGAGCCAGCCCACGGCCTTCGCCTGCTGCTTGCCCTTGTAGTGGTTGGCGATCAGCGCCACGAGCGTGGGAACGAGCGCGGCACCGGCCAGTCCCGCGATGCCCTGGGCCGCCAGCATGATGGTGGCCGTGGGGCTTGCGACCATCATGACCATGGCCGCAAGGAACATGCTCACGGCGATCTGGAAGAAGCGCTTCACGCCCAGTCGCTGGCCGAGCTTGGCTCCGAGCATCACGAAGCCCGAGACGCCGAGCGAATACATGATGATGGCCGTCCCGACGGTGGTCGGCGGGGTGTTGAAGCTCTCCACCATGCCGCGCATCGAGACTGGCAGCGCGGCGACATTAAAGGACATGAGCATCTGGCCCATGGCGATGACGACCATGGGGAGCCACGGATCTCGAGGCTCATCCGCCGAGATCGCAGGAGTGTCGAGCGTTGATGCGCGAGTCATCATGAGTCCTCCGGGAGGTGCAGGCGATACGGGATTGGATCGAGCGAAGAGATGAGTCTTCGGTTCAGCCGGTCGTCTCGGGCTTCGAAGCGAAGAGATTGAGGCCAAGCCGTTCGGAGAGGAAGCGCGCGACGCACTGTCCCTTCACACTGTTGCCCGCTTCGTCGAGCGCGGGCGCGAAGGTGCCCAGCCCGCCCTTACCTGGGGCGATGGTCACAATGCCGCCACCCACGCCGCTCTTCCCCGGCAGGCCGATGTCGAAGAGCCAGTCGCCGGAGGTCTCATAGAGGCCTGCGGTGGCCAGAACCGCCAGGACGCGCTTGCACACGGCCGCATCGACCACGCGCTCACGGGTGATCGGATTCACGCCACCGTCGGCCAAGGTCGCGCCCATGACCGCGAGGTCCTTGGCGCTCACTCGAAGTGAACACTGCTTCGTGTAGATGTCGACGGCTGCGAGGGCGTCAAAGTACATGCGCTCGTAGCCCTCGAGCAGCTTGGCGATACCGCGATTTCGGAGATTGGTGGCCGCCTCCGACTCGTAGATCTCCCGATCGAGTTCGAGCTGGCGGCCCGCGAAGCGTGAGAGTCCATCGACGATGAACGCCCACTTGGCCTCGGCTGTCGACCCGGGAGCAAGGCTCGTGGAGGCGATTGCGCCCGCATTCACCATAGGGTTCATGGTGCGCGCGGAGTTGAGCTCCACGGCCATCACCGAGTTGAATGGCAGCCCGGTCGCGTTCACGCCAAGCTTGGCGCGGGCGTCTTCCAACCCGATCGCCTGACAGATGAGTGCGAAGACGAAGGGCTTGGAGACGCTCTGGATGGAGAACTCATGTTCGGCATCCCCGGCGTGGTGGACACCGCCGTTCACCCCGACCACGCAGATGCCGAAGAGGTCGCGGCGCACCTTGGCGAGCGCTGGGATGTAGTCGGCCACCGTTCCCTCGTCGACCTGACGAAAGCGCTCATACGACTCCTGCACCAATCGGGCCACGATCTCCGGCGCAGGCAGATGACCTGTCGACACGGCGTCGACCGCAGCCCGTTCGTCACTTGGTACAGTCGTCCTCATGAGTCGGAGCGTAGTCACTTCCTCGATGGCCAATGGCAGGCGCGTAGGGGGAGTATGAAGATGTAGATAAGGGTGTCTGGATTCACCCGGAGCCCAGAAAAATCAAGAAGCATTCAATGTGCTCCTGATGAAGCCCAACGGGGTTCGCCGAGAGACAGCTCTTGCTCTGCTCGGTACGCTTTCCCCCGACTTGAGTCCTCGGCGACTACGGATGTGCGTTGACCACTGAACTCATCATCGTGCTGGGCCTTCTCGTGGCGGCGATCGTGATGTTCGCGATCAACCGTCCGCGCATGGATGCCGTGGCGCTGATCATGCTCACGCTGATGCCGCTCCTCGGCATCATCCCGGTGCGTGACGCTCTGGCAGGATTCGCCGATCCGAACATCGTGCTCATCGCGGCGCTCTTCGTCATTGGAGATGGGCTTGTTCGCACCGGAGTCGCACGGTGGCTCGGCGACTGGCTCTCCATCAAGGCGGGTTCGAACGAAGTCAAGCTGACGGCGCTGCTCATGGTGGTGGTTTGTGGTCTCGGCTCGATGATGAGCTCAACCGCCGTCACCGCGATCTTCATTCCCGTGGCGCTTCGAATCGCTCAGACGACGGGAACCTCTCCCGGTCGCCTGATGATGCCGCTCAGCTTCGCGGCGCTCATCAGCGGCATGATGACGCTGGTCGCGACGGCACCCAACCTCGTCGTCAACTCCGAGCTTCAGCGCAGCGGTCTCGATGGTTTCCGCTTCTTCAGCTTCACGCCGTTCGGTGTGCCGGTGCTCATTCTCGGTATCGGCTACATGCTGATTGCCCGACGCTGGCTCCCCGCGGGCGACGGCTCCGCGGGTCCTTCGGCCGCGCCTCGGCAGACACTCACGGAGTGGATCAAGGAGTACGACCTGGCCGCGCGCGAGCATCGCTTGCGGGTGAGCGAAGCCTCGTCCCTCGTGGGGCGCTCGCTCGGCGAACTCGATCTGCGCGCGTCGTCCGGCGTGAACATCATCGCGGTCGAACGACGCGGTCGCTTGTCCAATCAGTTGATCCAGCCCAGGCCGGCCCTCGAACTTCGAGCGGGCGATGTCCTTCTGCTGGATGTCCTCGGCGCCTCGGTCGACATGGCCGCCGTCGTCGAGCGCTTCTCATTGACGCCGCTCCCGCTCGCAAGCGACTACTTCAGCGATCGCGCGCAGGAGATCGGCTTGGCCGAGGTCATCGTGCCCTACGGCTCCGACCTCGTCGAGAAGACGGTGGTCGAGGCTGGCTTGCGCAGTCGCGTCGGCGCGACGGTCATCGGCATGCGGCGCGGCACGAAGGCGTGCAGTGCAAGTCTGCTGGATCAGCGACTTCGGGAGGGCGACACGCTGCTCATGGTCGGACCGTGGAAGAGGCTCGAACGATTGAACGCCGATGACAACGGCCTTCAACTCATGCGGCTTCCCGTCGAGGTGAAGGACCAGCTTGCCGCGCCGGGACGGGCGCCGCTGGCCGTCATCAGTCTCGCCGTGGTGCTTGTCCTGATGATCACCGGGTGGACTCCGAATGTGATCGCGGCGCTCATCGGCTGCCTGATGATGGGCGCCTTCAAGTGCGTGACGATGACCAGTTCCTATCGCGCGATCGACTGGAAGACGATCGTCCTGATCGTCGGCATGCTGCCCTTCTCGATCGCGCTTCAGAAGACCGGCGGAGTCGATCTAGGGGCCGGCGCCCTGAACGCCGTCACGAGCAATCTTGGTGTGCATGGAACCCTCGCGGCGATCTTCGTGGTGACGGCGACCCTCGGTCTCTTCATTTCGAACACGGCGACGGCGGTCCTGATGGCACCGGTGGCGATCGCCATTGCCAAGGACCTCGGCATGTCGCCCTATCCCTTCGGCATGACCGTCGCGTTGGCCGCATCCACCGCATTCATGACGCCGGTCTCGTCGCCGGTCAACACGCTCGTCGTCGGCCCGGGCAACTACCGATTTGGTGACTTCGTCAGGATCGGAGTGCCATTCAGCATCATCGTTCTTCTTGTGACCGTCCTGATGGTTCCATGGCTTCTGCCGCCGGACCTTCAGGCGCCCCCATCCATCCTCATTGAGGATCCATCACCATGAGTCAATCCGCCTCGGCGCCCCGTGGTGTCATGCAGCGCTTCCTGGATGTCGTTGAGCGCGTTGGCAACAAGGTGCCCCATCCGGTGCTTCTTTTCGTGGGATTGACGGTCGCGGTCGTTGTCGTGTCGGCGCTGCTCACCTTGTTCGGTGTCTCGGTGACCCAGGAGTTCATCGACAAGGAGACGAACGAGATTCGCACGACCACGGTCACCGCGCAGAGTCTGCTTTCGAGCGACGGCATTCGCTTCATGTACGCGGCCATGATTCCCAACTTCATGGGATTCACCGCCGTCGGCCTGATCATCGTGGCCATGATCGGCGTGGGTGTGGCGGAGGAGTCGGGCCTGATCCGTGCGCTCATTCGGAAGCTCGTGGCGGTGTCGCCCGCGTCGGCGCTTGCCTACATCCTCGTGTTCGTCGGCATCCTCTCGAGCATCGCCGCCGATGCGGGCTACCTCGTGCTGGTGCCGCTGGCGGGAACCGCCTTCCTGAGCGTCGGTCGACATCCGATTGCCGGTCTTGCGGCGGGCTTCGCGGCCGTAGCGGGTGCATTCACCGTCAACATGCTCATCAAGCCGCTCGATGCGATCCTCACCGAGTTCACGAACGACGCCATCCGGGTGGTCGATCCATCGAAGGAGATCGGTCTCGCCGCCACGCTCTGGTTCTCGATCGCGTCGGTGATCGTGCTCACGCTGCTGATCACCTTCATCACGCAGCGCGTCATCGAGCCTCGGCTTGGGAAGTACAAGCCCGAGGACGCCGATCCGGAAGTTCCCGGCGGCGCCGAGACGGGCAAGCCCGGTGACGCCGGGAATGAGCCTCGCGGCCTGCGATTTGCCTTCGTGGGGCTGCTGGCGTCGATCGCCTTCTTCGTGGCGCTCTCTGCGTGGCCGGGCGCACCACTGCGGGACCCAGAGACCGGATCCCTGATCGGCAACTCGCCCTTCATGAATGGTCTGATCGCGTTCATCATGGTGGTCTTCCTGGTCGTCGGCGCGTGTTACGGCGTGGGAGCCGGCACCATGAAGTCTGCGACCGAGGTCATCAAGGCCATGGAGAAAGCGGTCGGTGCCCTCGGAAGCCTGCTCCTGCTGCTCTTCGTGCTGAGCCAGTTCATCGCCTACTTCAACTACAGCAACATGGCGTCGCTGCTGGCGGTGGGGCTCTCGAATCTGCTCAAGGATGCGGGGCTGCCGCCGCTGGTGCTGTTGCTCGGCTTCATCGTGGTGGTCGCACTCCTCGATCTGCTGATCACCGGCGCAATCGCCAAGTGGGCGCTCTTTGCGCCCATCTTCGTGCCGCTCCTCATGAAGCTCGATGTTGACCCGGCTGCCGTGCTGAGCGCCTATCGCCTCGCCGACTCGCCGGTCAATGTGATCACACCGCTCAATGCGTACTTCGCGCTCATTGTGACCTTCGCACAGAAGTATGACCGGAAGGCGGGAGTCGGCACCGTGGTGGCGCTGATGCTGCCGTTTGTCGCCTGGATGTTCATCGTCTGGACAGCCCTCTTCGTCCTCTGGCACCTGCTGGGACTGCCATGGGGGATCTCCTGATCACTCGCGAGCGTCCTGATCCACGGCGCTGCATGGCCACCTCGGCGGTGGATTCTCACTGCAACCCGATCTGAGCCGCGTTCGAACCTTCGCACTGACCACAGCGCCCAACTTGTTCACTCACGCCCGGAGAAAGACATGCCCAAGTCAAAGACCCTCGTCGATGCTCGTGCCGCTGAAGCCCATCTCATGGCGCTCCTTGCCGTGGAAGGGCAGAGCGGTGAGGAGAAGCTCATCGGGGACACCATCATCAAGCGGCTGCGCGCGATCGGCGTGCCCGCGTCCGCCATCAGCTTCGATGATGCCCACCGCCGCATCCCGTTGCCCACCCAGACGGGCAATCTCTTCGTGAACCTCCCCGGCACCCGACATGGCGAGCGCCTCGTGTTCGCGACCCACATGGATGTCGTTCCGATCGTGCGCGGCGCGAAGCCGAAGAAGAGCGGACAGCGCATCGTGCCCGCGGGGAAGACGGGGCTCGGTGGTGACAATCGAACCGGCTGCGCGGTGCTCGTCGCGCTGGCGGAGACGCTGATTCGCAAGAAGCTGACTCACCCGCCGATCACGCTGCTCTTCACCGTGCGCGAGGAGAGCGGTCTGCAGGGCGCGAAGTACATGGATCCGAAGAAGCTCGGCGGCGCCAAGAAGTGCTTCAATGTCGATGCCAAGTACGCCCACGAGCTGATCACCGGCGCGGTCGGAGCCCAGAGCTGGGAGGTCGAGATTCACGGCAAGGCAGCGCACGCGGGCGTGGCCCCGGAGAAGGGCATCTCATCGATGCTTGTGGCCTCGATCGCCCTCGCCGAAGCGCACCGCGGGGGCTGGTGGGGCAAGGTGGTCAAGGGTCGTCGCGCGGGAACGAGCAACGCCGGCATCTTTGCCGGACACGATCGCAAGGCTGCAGGTGATGCGACCAATGTCGTCACCGACTATGTCTTCGTGCGCGGGGAGACGCGAAGCCGCGATGCCAAGTTCGCCGCCGAGATTACTGCGGCGTACAAGAAGGCCTTCGAGCTGGCTGGTCGGACGGTGAAGGATTCGAGCGGTGGCCGAGCCAAGGTGGTCTTCAAGGGCAAGGCGGAGTATCCGCCGTTCGAACTCCCCAAGAGTGACGCCGCCGTCCAGCAAGCGATGCGAGCCGTGAAGGCGACTGGAGCGACACCGAAGCTGCTCTTCTCCAATGGCGGTCTCGATGCCAACTGGTTTGTCCGTCACGGGCTTTCCACCGTCACCTTCGGCGCGGGTCAGCATGAGATCCACACCGTCAAGGAGTGGGTGGACATCCCCGAGTTCATCCGTGGCTGCGAGTTGGCCGTCACGATCGCGACGCTGGACGAGTGAGCGACGCTCGCTGGCAGTTCACGCACTCGTCAGAACCGACGCACGGCGACCAGCGCGCCGATGCGATTCGCTCATTGTCCGCGCCCGAACAGTCGGCCAACGCGCCCGACCCGGAGCTGCCACCAGCCGAACTGGTCGGTCAGCCACTTGTAGAGCGATGCGCCAACAAGCGTGCCTAGCGCAATCGAGACGATGGCGAAGGTCGCGTCGGCGAGTCCATCGAATCCGGCGGGGCGATCGCTGAGCAGTCGCGTGACGCTCATCAGGCTTAGCGACCCCGGCACCAGGAGCCAGAAGCTCGGCAGGAAGGTCACCATCGACGGCGGCCCGCGGAAGCGTTGCTGGATCAGGTAGCCGACAGGCGTTGCGACCAGCATGCCGAAGAAGCCGCTCGTGACTGGGGAGATGGTGGTGGCCGCGAGCCGCTGCGTCGCGAAGGTCAGGAGCGCGACGAGCAGCATCCAAGGCAGCGCCCGGGCAGGCGCTGAGAAGTGAATACAGACGCCGACGATGAAGACCGCCACTCCCAGCCATGGCAGCCACGCCGGAGCGATCCACTCCTGCGTGTCAAGCAGCATCTGCTCGGCGGTAACTCCGACAAGAATGGCGCCCGCGGCCAACCCGAATGCGAGCAGCACAAGTTGAACCGCGCCTGTCAACAGACGGCTCGATCCGCTCACCATGTCGCCATAGGCCAGCTCGATCATTCCGAAGGTGAGCATGGCTCCGGGGAGGAAGGTGATGAGCGGTGGAATGAGCGCATGCAGCGGGTCGATGTCGTAACCGCGACCCATCGCGAAGTAGACGATCGCCGAGACGATCGCGGCGGCTACGACCGGCAGCGGCGCGGCGAGAATCGGTCGATTGCGATTGGCCACCTTGAGCAGGCCGATGATGAGCCCGAGACCGCTCGCGGCAATCAGGTTCTCGATCGATGAGCCCAGGACAATCGCAAGTCCCGCGGCGAGGACCGTGTGACCCGCGACGGAGCCGACGGCGCCGAAGCGGGGAGTCTGCCGCAGGACCTCGTTGAGCCGACGAAAGCCTTCAGTAGGCGTCAGCGCGCCGGCGCGCTGCGCCTCGGTCCCGAGGCTGTACACCTGTCCGATCTGATCAAGGCGCAGCATCTGGATCGGCCCTTCGGCGATCGTGACATGCTCGCGATCAGGGGCGTGCAGCGAGATGAAGATGGCGGTCGGGAAGGCGACCACGCGCGATCGTCGCACTCCCATCGCCGAGGCGACGCGCCGCAGCGAGAGTTCAACCTGGGCCGTCTGCTCACCGCAGGCGAGATAGGCCTGCGCCAGTCGAACCATGAACTCGAGCAGTTCAGGCGCGTTGATTGACGGCTCGCTCGGAGGTGCGGCGGGAGCATTCGGGCTGGTCGCGTCGGCGCTCACCGGCCGACGATGCTAGCAACCAGGGGCCGACATCGTGGCGGAGCCGGGCGTTGCTCCATGCCTGCCACTCGCCGCCGAGTCATAGGCGGTAGAGCGGCCGGGCGCCCTCGCTCGACGGCCCGAGGGTTTACGCTGCACCGATGCACCGATCACTCAAGCGTGCGTTCGGCCCTGATCATGATGCTTGCCTGCGGAGCGTGTTCGCGGGGAGCGCTTCTTCTCCATCTCCGGCAGCGCTCGTGTCGGCCACGGCACTCGGAGTTCTCATGACTCTCGCGGCGCCCTCGGCATCCGCGCTGTCCGCGACTCTCCCCGACCCGCCGAACAACACGCGAGCGGAGTCGACCCAGCGCATGGTGATCCGTGAGGGCGAGCTTGAGATCAACGGCCGAACGACGCCCGTCTTCAAGGTGATACTCGACGCTGGCGAACGGGTGATTCGCGCCCGCGAGGGAGATCGGCTTCGCATCGAGCTGGTGAATGAGTCGAGCCTGCCCACGAGCATGCATCCGCATGGGCTGATCCTGCCAAACGCGCAGGATGGAGTGCCGTTCGTCACGCAGCTCCCTGTTCCTCCGGGCGGCACCCTCATCTACGACTTCGTGCCCGTGCAGAGCGGCTCCTACTTCTTCCATTCCCATTACGGCTGGCAGTTGCAGGATCAACTGGCGGTGCCGATCGTGATCGAGCCGCGGTCGGCCCGGATCGCTCGGTCGCCGGCGAGCGCGGATGGGCATGAATCAGAGGGTGAGGGCAAGGGGGATAGCGTCGTCGAGGCGATCGAGGCAGCGCAGGATGTGGTGATGATGCTCACGGATCTCCTCTTACGCAGCCCACCCGAGGTCTTCGCCGAGTTGCGAGCCAAGTCGATGAGCGGGGTCGCGCCGTTGCCTGGGGCGAAGGAACCTGCGGCGCCGGGCGATGACATGAAGGACATGAAGGAGATGAAGGGCATGGAGCACGGCGCTTCGGGCGAAGCGTCGAAGCCCGCCCCCGATCTCAACGATGTGGACTACGACGCGGTGCTCGCCAATGGTCGGCCCATCTCGAACGCGGAAGTCGTGCGCGCCGCGCCGGGCTATCTGGTGCGACTCAGACTCATCAATGCCTCCTCTTCAACGAACTTCACCGCTTGCTTCGGAGGTCTGACCGGCACGCTCGTGGCGGTCGACGGTGAGCCGATCGAGCCGCTGCCGATTGAATCGGCGGAGCTGGCGATTGCGCAGCGCATGGATGTTCTGCTGCGAATGCCCGAGCGGGAAGCCGCCGTGCCGGTCCTGGCGCAGGGAGAAGGATCCACGCTTGTTGCGGCCATCGTCCTGGCCACGCCGGGGGCGGCGATCCCGCAACTCCCGCCGCAGGCAACGAAGCCCTCCGGAGCCATCGGTGTCGGCTACCGGCAGGAGCGATTGCTTCGACCGCTGCGTCGACTGTCGCCCCGCGAAGTCGACCGAACGCTTGATGTGACGCTCGACGGTCGCATGGCGGGATACGAGTGGAATCTCAGCGGAGGCCGATGGCCGGACGGGCCCCGCTTCTCCGTGAAGGAGGGTGAGCGTGTGGAGATGGTGTTCACCAACCGGACGATGATGTCCCACCCGATGCATCTGCACGGGCATGTCTTCCAGGTCGTCGAGATCGATGGTCGGAAGATTGATGGCGCCATGCGCGACACCATCCTCGTCATGCCGGGCACCACTGTGAAGGTGCAGTTCGATGCCGACAATCCCGGCCTCTGGATGATGCACTGTCACATCACTTGGCACGAGGCAGCGGGCATGCTCGCCGTCATCGAGTACGAGGGCGTACCGAAGCCGGAGTGGTATCTCTCCGAGGACACCTTCTCGCTGCCAAGCTCACTGCCCCGCCGATGAGCCCCGGCCCGACGCTCGCTGCGAGGTCCACGCGCCGAGACTGACCGGACTACTGGCGGAACTCGCCGTCGAACTCATCGGGGACGCCGGAGTGGTCATCCTCTTCGCCCTCGACATACTCAAGATCACCCGTGGCGAGTGACTTGGCGTCAGCGCCGCCTGTGCGAACATGACGCTCGTCGGTGTCGTCCGAGTCGTCGGGCTCATCGGACTCGTCATCCTCATCGGCTTCGTTGCCATGCGCGCTGCGCGCGGTCGAGGTCGCAGGCGAGCCCCGGCCTGCGTCGGCTGCGGCACGAGCTTCGCGCTGGCTCGGCGGAATCGGATCGACCTCCTCCGCCTCGGCGAGATCCTCGGCCTCCATGGCCTTCATGCGCTGCCAGTCCTCAAGGGTGATGAGCACTTCGCGCGCCACCGAACCCTTGTGATCGCTGAGGATGCCCGCCATGCCCATCTGGTCGACGAGCCGGCTGGCACGGCCATAGCCGATGGCGAGCCGCCGCTGGAGCAGGCTCACGCTGCCGCGGCCGCTCTCGATCATGACTTCGACGGCCTTGTCGAAGAGCGGATCGCGCTCCATCATGCCGGGGTCGCCGCCATCGCCCTCGCTCACTTCGCCGCCGCGAGCGCCGGGGCCTCGAATCGCGATGAGCTGCCGCTCGAAGGATGGTGCCGCGACCTGCTTCAGGAAACGCGCGACGCTTCGCGTTTCGCCATCGGTCACGAGCGTGCCCTGAGCGCGGCGCAGCTCGCTCGAGCTCGGCGTGAGGACGAGCATGTCGCCCTGCCCGAGCAGCAGCTCCGCGCCCTTCTGGTCGAGCACGATGCGCGAATCCATGCCGCTGGCCACCTTGAAGCTGATGCGGCAGGGCATGTTGCTCTTGATGAGGCCGGTCACGACATTCGCCTGGGGGCGCTGCGTCGCCACGATCAGGTGGATTCCGACCGCCCGCGCCTTCTGCGCGATGCGGACGATCGAGTGCTCGACCTCCTTGTTGGTCATCATCAGATCGGCGAGCTCGTCGATCACGAAGACGAGGTAGGGTAGCTTCTTGGGGATCTTCGCCCGTTCGAGATCATTCTGCGGATTGAAACGAACAATCAGCTCCTCCTCGCCAAGGTCGTTGTAGGAGCGAATGTCGCGCACGCCGGCATCCTTGAGGAGCTCGTAGCGCTCCTCCATCTTCTCGACGGCCCACTCGAGGATGCCCGCCGCCTTGCTCATGTCGGTGACGACCGGGCACATGAGGTGCGGAATGTCGGAGAACTGGCTCATCTCGACCATCTTCGGATCGACGAGGACCATCTTCAGTTCGTCGGGACGCTTGGTGTAGAGCCATCCCATGATGATGGTGTTCATGCAGACGCTCTTGCCGCTGCCGGTGGTGCCGGCAATGAGCATGTGTGGCATGCGCGTCAGGTCGACCACCATCGGCTCGCCGGCGGAGTCCTTGCCGAGGAACATGGGAAGCACCATGCTCTGCGCCTGGCCGCCCGACATGAGCTCCTTCAGCCGGACGCGCTCCTTCTGCCGGTTGGGAACCTCGATGCCCACGGCCGTGCGACCGACCATGTTGGGAATGATGCGGATGTTGGGCGCCTGGAGCGATCGCGCGATGTCCTTGGAGATCGTCTCGAGGCGCATCACGCGCGTGCCTGGTGCGAGCTCCACGGAGTAGAGCGTCACCACCGGACCGCTCTCGATGCCCACGACCTCGCCGTCGATCTGATAGGTGCGCAGCGCCTCGGTCAGGACCTGCGCCTGATCGCGTACGAAGGCTTCCATCGTCTCGGAGAAGTTCCCCTCGGGGTCTTCGAGCATCTCAAGCGGCGGGAACTGATAGCCGCTGTAATCGACTGCGCGCGGAATGTCCTCTTCGCGCGCCTGTTCGACGCGGCGGTTCGCCATGCGCACGGGCAGCTTCGAGATGCGTGCGCGAAGCTCTTCGGCGCTGAGCTGCTTGGGCGTCTCCTTCGCCGCCGCGCTGGTCTCGGTGCCAGCGGTGTGGTCCGCGACCCCGTCGTCGCCCTCGTCCTCCGCCGAGTCGGTCTCGTCGGCGGGCGACTCATCAGCGTCATCATCCTCTTCGGAGTCTTCAGCCGCCGTGAGGTTGCGCGCCTCGGCATCGAACTCGCTGTCGAACTCGCCGTCTTCGCCATCATGGTCATCGCCGCGCTCATCGATGGCCTCGGCGTCATCCTCATGATCGGCCACGGCGCCAGCGCGCCCACCGCGCGCCGAGCGCGAAGGAGTGTCGAGCGTCTCTTCCTCGTCGTGATCCGCGAGCGTCGCGCCGCCGCGCGCCGATCGCGCGAGCATGTCGGCCACTTCAAGATCGCGATCGTTCACCTTGCGACGGGCAACCTTGCTTCCTGAGAGGACCGGCGACACCACGACCGCGCCCTCCATGTCGCCGCCATCAAGGACGGCGCCAGCGCTCCGAAGAACCGGCTGACGACCGCGCGGAAGGTGTTCACCGAGGCGCTTCCAGTCGAGTCGCGTGAGGGGCTCCGAGAGGGTGAACGCGCGACGCACCATCGAGGGAAATGCGAAGACAAGTTCATCCATCGAGACGATCGCACCGACCAGCAACCCAAGCAGCAGCAGGCCCGCGACCGCAAGCGGCGGGAACCGGACGGAGAGTTCGTCAAAGACATAGGCGGGAAGCACGCCACCTTCGGCGCCGACCACGGGGGAGAGCACCGGAAGCCACCACCCGAGAAGCGCACTCACACAGAGGGTGAGGAGCGAGACACCGAGCAGGCGCACCAGAGGATGCGTGACCACTCGACCCGACGCGATCAATCCGAGCATCCACGCGAACGCCGCCATCGCGACCCAGATGCCGGGACCTGCGGCGATGTAGACCCAATGCGCCACGAGGGCGCCGGTTGCGCCAAGGAGGTTCGCGGGCGGATCGTTGTGCATGGCCACCGACCGCGAGGGCCAGTCGGCGCTCGAGAAGGTCGCGAGCGCCAGGAAGAGCAGCGTCCAAGCGCCCGCCAGTACCAACCATCCGACTCGGCGTCCCCACCCGGGGGCCTTCAGGAAGGAGGTTGAGAGTCGATCACCGGCGGGGCGCGTGACAGCCCGAGAGGTCTTGCTGGCCATGCCTCCAATATCGGAAACCGCGGCCTCCGCCGATGAATCGCCGTCGGTTGCTTCGACGGCAATCTTCCCCGTTCATTGCTACCATCCGCCCCGAACGGCATGCACTTCGCGCTCATCGACACGGTGCTCGAGGCAACTCCGGATCGCCTGGTGGCACTCAAGAATGTCACTCTTGCCGAGGAGTACCTTGGAGACCACTTCCCCGGTTTCCCGGTGCTCCCCGGAGTGTTCATGGTCGAGGCGATGGTGCAGGCCGCCCGCAAGCTGCTCGAAAGCCGGGGGTGCCCGTCCTGGGTCCTTGGAGAGGTCAAGGCGATGCGCTACGGCAGCCTGGTCCGTCCGGGGGAGAGCCTTCGGGTTGAGGTCACTCTGGATGGCGAACCCGGGGAGACGGCGGCGGGATTTCGGGGATCGGCCACCGTGATCCGGCAGGGAGCGGCGGCAGAGACCGCCGTCTCCGGACGCTTTACAATGAGGCCCTTGAGACGGGAGTAGGGCGGAATCGTCCCCGCCTGCTTCACGGAAGAAGTCAGGAGATTTGCACTTGGCGTTCAATCGAAGCGAGATCGAAACCGGCGTCCGCGAGGTGCTCTGTGACGCATTGGGTGTGGATGCCGACGAGGTCACGCCGACGGCGCGAATCAAGGCGGACCTGGGCGCCGAGAGCATCGACTATCTGGACATCATGTTCCGGCTGGAGAAGAAGTTCTCAACGCCCGAACGGCCCTTCAAGATCCCGCAGGGCGAGCTCTTCCCCGAGAACATGCTCTCCGACCCGACGCTCGTTGAAGCGGGGCGAGTGACGGACAAGGGCATGGCCATGCTCAAGGAGCGGATGCCCCATGTGGACTTCACCACCTTCGAGCATGATCGGGCGGTCGCCACGCTTCAGGACACCTTCACGGTGAAGAGCCTGGTCGATTTCGTCGAGCGGAAGCTCGGTACCTGACGGTCCCTCGGGCACGACGGCGGGGTGCCTTCACCAAGGCGATTGCATGCGCTGGATGTGGATTGACACAGTGGTTTCATTCGAGCTCGGTCGCCGGATGGTGGCCGTCAAGAATGTCTCACTGGCGGAGGAACATCTCCACGATCACTTGCCTGGCTCGCCCGTCATGCCGGCATCGCTCATGATTGAGGGCTTCGCGCAGACCGCCGGCATTCTTGTTGGCGCATCGAGAGGCTTCGAGGAGAAGGTGATCCTCGCGAAGATCGCCGTGGCGACGGTGGAGCGTGATGTCGTGCCGGGGCAGTGCGTGCGCTATGACGCCACGATCGAGCGCATGGACTCGATGGGGGCGAGCACCAAGGGGACCATCGAGCGCTTTGACCATCGGAGCGGGGTGTGGGAGCCGATCGGTCGCGTCGAGATGATCTTCAGTCACCTCGATCAAAATCGCTCGGGCATCGTCTTCCCCGAGGAGAACTTCGTCTTCGGTGAGAACTTCCGGGCGATCCTTCGGGCATCCGGGCTCGATCGCTTCCTCAAGTGAGTTGCGCCAGGTCGCAAATGGCTCTCTCCTCGGGGCGTGGGTGGGCTCAGCGACCCCATTGGCGATGGAGTTGTTGATAGCACCGATCTCGCACTCCTGCTCGGTGCCTGGTCCGTGGTGTCGTGAGGTGTCGTTCGCAGGTCTTCCCCCGAGTGAGATGGCTCGGAACGGAGAGCGCTCCGAGTGATGTTCACGCGTCGAGGCGTGACGCCGTGATATGGCGCACTCCGAGCGGCCGCAGTCCGATTCCGTCGGTGAGTTTGCATGTCGCGATTTCGCCCGACGATCCGTAAGCTGCGAGGGTCACCATTCGCCCAAGGAGTCATCGCATGAGCAAGACGCGTCGAGAGTTCATCAAGCAGGGAGCCCTTGCGGCCCTGAGTGCGGGGCCGATGGCGGCCGCCATGACCGGGTTCTCGAAGCGAGCCGGAGCCGGGCCGCAGTTG
Organism: Phycisphaeraceae bacterium; assembly: GCA_019636735.1. Taxonomy (NCBI): domain Bacteria; kingdom Pseudomonadati; phylum Planctomycetota; class Phycisphaerae; order Phycisphaerales; family Phycisphaeraceae; species Phycisphaeraceae bacterium. The sequence continues at coordinate 36,393 of JAHBWY010000005.1, read as the reverse complement.
GCGCCAGCCATTCCCGGGCGTGTTGGAGCGAATGAGCGACTGGCCGTGGCGTTCGTCGGGGTCGGCGGCATGGGGGGCAGCGACCTTGGACAGGTTTCTTCGCATCCCGGAGTCGAGGTCGTCGCGCTCTGCGACATGAACCTCCGTGCCATGGAGAAGGCCGCGGAGAAGTTCAGTAGCGCGGTGATGATCCAGGATTGGCGCGAAATCATTCCATCGCTCGGCGATCGAGTCGATGCAATCGTCTGCTCAACGCCCGATCACATGCATGCGCCGGTCGCCATGACGGCGCTCAACCACGACAAGCACATCTACTGCCAGAAGCCGTTGGCGCGACTGGCCTATGAGAATCGGCAGCTTGCCCGCGTGGCGGCGACGAAGCCGCGCGTGATGACGCAGATGGGAACGCAGCGCTTCGCCCGTGCGGAGCGACGCCAGGGGTTGGCGCTGCTTCAGCAGGGTGTGGTCGGGCGTGCGAAGGCGCTCTACGGCTGGACTGATCGCCCGGCAGGTTGGTGGCCGTGCGGCGAGAATCGTCCCGCTGGTGACGACCCGGTGCCCGAGTGGCTGGGCTGGAACCTCTTCCTCGGCGTCGCGCCGCTGCGCCCCTTCGTGAAGGATGCGTACACGCCTTTCAAGTGGCGCGGCTACTACGATTTTGGGACCGGCGCGATCGGCGACATGGGCTGTCACATCATGGATGTGCCGTTCATGGCGCTTGAGTTGACCGGACCGCTGACCATCACCTGCTCCGCGCCGAATGCAACCGAGGATCAGTTCCCCTCGCAGGAGTCCATTCGCATGACTTTCGCGGCGACGCCGCGCACGGCGGGGCCGCTGCCCTTCTACTGGTTCGACGGCGGTCGAAGGCCGGACCTTGCCGAGATCGGATTGCCGACGGATCTCAAGCTGCCGAACAACGACGGTGCAGCCATTGTCGTCGGCGAGGATGGGATCCTCGTGCAGCCGTGCGACAGCGCGGCGCCGATGGTGTTCCGAGACGGTCGTCAGGTGGAGGTGTCGCTGCCCGAGGCCGCGACCACGAATCACTGGCATGACTGGGTTGACGCCTGCCTGGGCAAGGGTCGGCCTCGCGCACCCTTCGAGTTGGCAGGGCCGCTGTGCGAAATGCTCTCGCTGGGAGCGATTGCGAGCCGCTTCAACGAGCAGACGCTTGAGTTCAACGATCAGCTTGGGACGATCACAAACAACACCGAGGCGAACTCGTGGGTGCGGCGACCCTATCGGGCAGGATGGGAAGTGCCGAACCTCTGATCAGCCTTGGAGAGTGTTTCAGACCCCGCGCTACCTTCGACCGGCTCCGGCTTCGCAGCACTGCGTCGAGCCTCGCTCGGCGGCTTCCCTGAAGCCCGCCTCGCTTGCTCTCATTGTGCCGGTCGTCCTCGCTCGGTCTCGGTGACGCGGGGGATCTGAAACGCGGCCTCTTGGTGAAGAGGCTGGCCTAGCGGCGCGAAGCAGAGTCAGCGCGGCGAGGCTGGCTCGGCGGCGCGAAGCAGAGTCAGCGCGGCGAGGCTGGCTCAGCGGCGCGAAGCAGAGTCAGCGCGGCGAGGCTGGTTCAGCGGCGCGGCTGGACCGGCAGAGCCGGCGGATTCTCATAGAAGTCACGGGCGCCCTCGGGCAGCACGCAGACGAAGCCGATGAGCGGGTCGGTCGGCGAGAGCTGTGCCTGCATCAGCGCGATCGGAGTCGGTGCGTAGTAGCGGAAGATGCCGCCCTCGAAGGGGCCCTCGCCGCGCCAATCCCAGAAGTCGGAGAGGGGGATCTTGAGCGTCTGGCCCGACTCGAGCGCGTCGATATGGACCATGTATCGCTGGTTGAGCCAGAGGTCGAAGTCCCGGTAGCTCCGTGCCGTCGCGTTGACGACCTCGACCCAGGTGGGGCCGGGGATGACTTGAACCTGAACCACCTCGCCCTGCACGAGTTCGCGCGGGTAGTGCCGCGTCGCTCGCGATGGATCGACATTGACGGGGCTGCATCCCGTGCCGACGATTGCGCCTCCGAACATCGCGATGAGGGAAATCGTGCCGACCACCGACGCGCGGCGTAAGCGGGTGACGGCGGCGCTCGAGGCCCCGCGAGAGCAGTTGCGGCCAATGGCACGCGGCATCGGACCGTCCATCAAGGACCGCGCTGCGGCCGCCGGGTGCCCAATGGCGTCGGAGGGACACTGCGTGGTGGTGCCCTGTCCGCTGGTGATGGACCCATCGGCGTGTCTGGGGGAGTCGTGTCCTTCGTGGTCCCGCGGCATGAGCAAAGACAATGTACCGCGAGCGTCGGTCGGGCGGACCGCAGGCCAGTGAGCCCATGCGATGGCCACATGACTACCCTCACTGTCATGAGCGTGCCCGTGACCCCTTCGCCCTCGCAGCGGATGAACCCCGCCCGCGCCTTGCCACGGCCGGTCGCGGAGATTGCCGCCGCCGCGAGCGTCGATCCGCGCGTGAGCGGGCGGATCGCGGGCTTTGATGCACCCTTCTTTCAGGCGGGGCTCGCCGGCTACTCCGATGGGGCGATGCGACTGATCGCCCGGCGCCATGGAGCGCCATTCTGTGTGACGGAGGCACTTCTCGACCGCACGCTCATCAACGGGGGCAAGGGGCGGCGGAAGGAGGATCCCGATCTCATCGCCTGCGAGTGTGGCACTGGTGACTTGGAGGACAATCGGGCGGCGGGCCTCGATGACCACCCGATCGCAGGCCAGATCATTGGCACTGAACCAGCGGAGATGGCGGATGGCGCCCTCATCCTTCTCAAGATGGGCTATGAGGTTCTCGATGTGAACCTTGCATGTCCGGTCAAGAAGATCCGCCGGGCCAACCGAGGCGGCCACTTCCTCGCGCATCCCGACGATGCCATCCGGGTGCTCGACGCGGTGCGCCGCGCCGTTCCCGAACAGGTGCCCTGCACGGTCAAACTGCGTCGCTCCTATGACGACACACCCGAGATGGTCCGCGCGTTCGAGCGAGTCTTTGATGCCGCGTATGACCTTGGCTACCTCTGGACGACCGTCCACTGTCGCACCGTGGTGCAGCGCTATGAAGGTCCCGGGCGCTGGGTGTTCCTGAGTGACCTCACGCGCAGACATCCCGATCGCCTCATCTTCGGATCGGGAGATGTCTGGGAAGTGGAGGACATCTTCGCCATGCTCGAGCTCTGCCGTGTGCACGCCGTGAGTGTGGCGCGTGGGTGCATCGGCAATCCGTGGATCTTCCGCCAGGCTCGGGAGCTGATGGCCGGACGACCAGCACGCCCGCCGTCGCTTGCGGAACAGCGCGAGGCGCTGCTGGCTCACTTCGACCTTGCCCGGGTGATTCATGGGGAGCGCAGTGCAGGTCAGAGAATGCGGAAGTTCGGGATTCGATTCGCGCGGCACCATCCGCGGGAGTCCGAGGTGAAGGCGGCGTTCATCCGCTGCGAAACTCCCGAGCAGTGGCGCGAAGTGATCGACCTCTGGTTTGGGAGCGACGACCCGCAGGCGCGCGAGCAGGAGGGTTCACCGAAGTCGTCCGTGGTGGCGGCGACACCGTCGGCGAGGTGAAGATCCACGCGGCGCCGTCGCCCGGAGCGGGATCGAGTTCCGGGTCGCCGCCGCGGCCGACAATCACTCGACCGCGCGTGGCGCCCATCCGAGCTCCCGCTCGGTCCCCTTCACCGACTCCCGGGATGAGCACCTTGTCCGCAGGTCGGAACGACTTGCCTGAGCGAGTGAAGAAGTAGATGGCGCCTGCGTCGAACCCTGATTCGTCATCGCCCGACGCGCCAACCACGGCCGTCTCTCGATCGAGCGCTACGGAGATACCGAAGCCATCTCCAGACTGGAGCCACGGTGCACCGAGCGCTGCCGAGAGTGTGAGAGAGGATCCCGAGCGCTCGTAGAGGAACGCTGCACCGGTCGCCGCGCTCGCTCCCGGAGCCTTGGCTCTCGGTGCCCCGACGAGCAGGCGACCACCATCGATCGAGAGTGCAAAGCCGAACCACGCCGCGCCCGGCCAGGGAGAGGCAATCGTCTGCTCGTGGACCCAGCCTTCAAGCTTCCGTCGATAGAGATGAACTGCGCCTGCCGCGGCGAGTCCATCGGGGTGACCATGCTCTCCCACGGCGATCAGATCTCCCTCAACCGCGACCGCAGCGCCAAACCAGCCGCTCGTTGCAGGTGTGGGTGGAAGAAGCGTCGCGACATGCTCCCAGCGCTGGCCGACGAACTCAAAGACCTCAACCCCGCCGCAATCGGGCGTGGCCCCTTGGCCGGGTCCGGGCGGACCCAGATCCGCATAGGGCATGCCGACGACCGCCACACGGCCAGCAATCGACACATCGCTTCCGAAGAGATCGCCGGGTGAAGGCTTGGAGCGAGCGATCGTCGTCTCAAGCACCCACCTCGTGCCGCGCCTGAGGTAGATGTGCGCGCGCCCCGCCTCGAAGCCGAGAGCCCCATCACGCGGGGCGCCCACGATCATGCGATCGGCGTCCATGTCGAGCGCCGCTCCGAAATCACAGGTAATGCACCCGCTCGGCTCATGCACCAGTTGCGACTGCCGCCAGGCGCGGCGCACGAGGTCGAAGCAGTGCACGACACCGCTGTCGCTTCCCGTGTCGTGGTTCCGCCGATTGCCGACCGCGGCGCGCTTGGGATTGATCGCCACCGCCGGTCCCAGGAGTGAGGGAGGTGGTCCGACATCGGGCTCGAGTTGAGCCTCGAGTTGCCACTGGTTCGGCGCTTGCGACTGTGCTCGCGCTGAGGCAAGAGTGGCTGTCCCTACTGCTCCGACCGCGACCACCAAGGCGAGTGGCGATGGGAGTCGCATGGCGCCCGCGCCAAGTCGCGCTTCATGCCCCCGGCCGCCCCCGACCATCGCGCTCCGACCTCGCCGTGCAGCAGATGCACCGTCACCATGTGGCATGACCACCTCCCCCGGTGCTTACGCCGCCGCGAGCCACCCCGGAAGGGCTCGAGGAGTCGGCGCAGCAACCCCGGCTGCAAGAAGACTCTCGTGAATGCCGTTGAGCCGACCATCGGCTCGACCCGTGGTCAATCTATCGCCCACCCCGAAGGCCTTTGCGTCGCGCGCCACTTCTTCCGATGAATCGCTCCGGGCCGGTCGCCACACTCATCGGCGCCGATCGACCGCGCCCCGCGTCGCCGCAACTCTCGCTCGCGCAAGGCCCCGCGCGGGCCTCGCACCAAGGCCCTAGCATGGGGGCATGCATACGGAATTCATTGACTACTCCGACGGAGAAGCGACGCTCGAAGGGTTTCTTGCCTACGACCCGACCAAGTCGGGTCCACGACCGGTCGTCATCGTCTCGCATGCCTGGGGCGGACAGGATGACTTCTCGCGGCGATTCGCCGAACGCTTCGCTGAGCATGGCTATCTCGGGTTCGCACTCGACATGTACGGCAAGGGAGTTCGCGGTTCGAGCCCCGAAGAGAACGCCAAGCTCATGGAGCCCTTCGTGAAGGATCGCGCGCTCCTGCTGCGACGCATTGCATCCGCCGTGCACACGGTGAAGAACTACGACCGTGCTGACCGTCATCGTATTGCTGCCATTGGCTTCTGCTTCGGCGGCATGTGCGTGCTTGATCTCGCCCGCGCTGGCCTTGATGGCGTGGTCGGCGTGGTGAGCATCCACGGGTTGCTCGGTCCCACTTCCGTGAAGCCCGGGCCGCGTCCCATGCGTACGCGTGTGCTCGCCTGCCACGGCTACAACGATCCGATGGTGCAGCCGGATGCGGTCGATGCGTTCGCCCGCGAAATGACCGACGCTGGCGCCGACTGGACCATGATGATGTTCGGCCATCGCGGCCATGCGTTCACGCACCCGGAAGTGAACAACCCTCAGGGCGGCATGCGCTACTGCGAACGCGCCGAGGGGCGCACGCTTGCGGCGATGGATCACTTTCTCAAGGAGTGCTTCGCCGATCGGCAGGTGGACATGGGCGTCGTGCCCAGGCCGTGGAAGTGATAGCTCTCTGCGGGCCGTCGGAGCATCATCGAGGCTTGTGGGAGATGGACGCCGGGTGAGATGGCACTGAGTTTCGCTCTGGTTGTGAGAAGATCCCCAGATGGGTGCGGCACGCAGGCTCGATGCCATCCACGCTGACATCACGACGCTCGAGATCGACGCGATCGTGAACGCGGCCAACTCCTCGCTGCTTGGCGGCGGCGGCGTGGATGGTGCGATCCACCGCGCGGCGGGGCCGGAGTTGCGGAGGGCGTGTCTGCGGCTCGGAGGCTGCGAGCCGGGGGATGCGAAGGCGACGGAGGGATTCCGGCTTCCGGCGCGGATCGTGGTTCACACCGTCGGCCCGATCTGGCGCGGCGGCACGGAGCGCGAAGTGGAGGTGCTCGCGTCGTGCTACCGGCGATCGCTCGAAGTGGCACTCGAGCATGGCGCGAGCTCGGTGGCCTTTCCGGGGATCAGCACCGGGGTCTACGGATTCCCAGTCGAGCTCGCGGCGCCGACGGCCATCAGGCAGGTTCGCGCAACGCTGCGGCGCCATCGCGAAATCGCGCAAGTCCTCTTCTGTTGTTTCAGCGTCGAAGAACTGGACCTGTACGAGCGACTGCTCGCGGCTCGCGCATGATGCGCCTACCGCCCCCGTCGTCCGCGGCGACCCTGCTTGAAGCCGCGGCGATGCCCCTTGTGCTCCACGCGCTGCTCGCGACTCAGGAGATCGCGGCGCGGATCGCGCTCGTGGCCGAGTCCGATGCCGCGCGACGCACGGCGCTGTGGTGACGAGCCTTCCGGACCGCTGTCAGACTCGTTGGGAGCGCTGTCTTCATCGCTGCGTGCCGCTCGCTTTCCGCGCATCGATCGAGCGCTGTCAGGAGTGGCGTCATCTGGATCATCCGCGCCAGCCGCACGGGCCGCGTTCGCTCCATCGGCCGCGGTCCCGGCATCCTCGGGCTCGGCCGCGCGCCTTGATCTGAGCGGCCCCGCCAGCGCCAACTCCATGGTCCGACTCGGCAGATCGATCGAAAGAATGCCGACACGAATGTGATCACCCAAGCCGATGCTTGCGCCGCTTCGCACATTCACCAGGCGCCCGTCGCGCTCGTTCACCGTCCACCGCTCGGGCTTGCGGATTCGAGTGGATTCTCCGTCGCCGCGGCGAATCGCGGCCTCGAGCCGAACGACTCCGTCGACAAGGTACTTCTCGAGGCTCGCAAAGACGGCCCCCGAACCGAGCACGCCCGTCACGATCGCATCGAACTCATCGCCCATGTGCTTCTCGCGCAGAAGCTGAAGCACCAGGAAGCTGCGAAGGTCTCGCTCCGCCTCCTCGGCGCGAACCTCGGTCTCCGAGCAGTGCCGCCCGACCTCGGCCAGTTCCAGTTCGTCGAACACGCGCGGGTCATCGTGCATGCCCTGTGCCAGTGAGCGACGCCGACGGCCGCCGGGAACCGCCGCGCCATTTTCTGTGAGCTCGAGATACGCATCGAGCGCCCGATGGACCGTCAAATCGGGATAGCGCCGAATCGGGCTCGTGAAGTGCGCGTAGTGATCGCTCGCAAGCGCATAGTGACCAATCAGCGCCGGGGAGTAGCTCGCCTTCGAGAGGGTTCGCAGAACAGCAAAGTGAATCGCTCGCGCATCCTCGCGATCGCGCGTGGCCTCAAGCAGCGCCTGGAGATCATGGCGCGTTGGCTCCTCCGGCACGCGAAACTTGGCGGTGCGCGCAAACTGCCTGAGTTCCTCAAGGTCTCCGAAGCTCGGCTCGGGATGGATGCGCCGCAGAAGTGGAACCTCGAGGTCCGCGAAGATGCGCGTGACCGCTTCGTTCGCTTCAACCATGAACATCTCAATGAGTCGATGCGTAAAGGCATCATCCTCGGGGACGGCGTCGATGACATGCCCGGCATCGTCGTGCACGAGTTCGACCTCGGGCAGCGCGAGCGTGATCATGCCCTGAGCTCGTCGCCGCTTCTCGATGATCTTCGCGAGGCGATCGCAGAGGCGAAGCGCATGCACGAGGTCATCGCTCGGCTCGGTCTCGGTGCGCGCGTGAGTCGCGGCGTCGGCGGTGCGGCCATCGATCAGGGCCTGCGCTTCGAGGTAGGTGAGGCGCTTGGCCGATCGAATCGCCGAGTTGGCTACGCGCACATGCCCCGGGCGTCCCTTGCCATCGAGCGTGATGATGGCGCTCTTCGTGAAGCGTGTGACACCTTCCTGAAGGCTGCACACGCCATTCGAAAGCACCTCGGGCAGCATCGGAATGACGACGCGGGGAAGATAGACGCTGTTGCCGCGCGCCTGCGCTTCGCGATCGAGAGCGCCACCCGGCGGCACAAACGACGAAACATCGGCGATGTGCACGCCCAGCGTCCACTCGTCGCGCGACTCGTCGTAGTGAATGGTGATCGCATCGTCGAAGTCGCGGGCATCGGGAGGATCGATGGTGAAGGTCAGCTCGCCGGTCAGGTCGAGCCGGTCTGGCCATGGCCCATCGGACTTTGCGGCAAAGCCGCGCGAGGCGCTGCGTGCTTCCTCGACGACTTCCTCAGGAAAGGGGCCTGGGAGCTCGAACGCGGCGATGACCGCCTGCGTCTCGACATCGGGCCGGCCCGATTCGCCGAGCACCTCGGTCACAACGCCTTCCGCGTACTTCGTTTCCGTGGGAAATGAGATGATGTCGACAACGACCTTGTCGCCTTCCTTCGCGCCCTTGGCCTGCGCGTCACGCACGATGATGGGATCGCGCAGACGGCGGCCATCGGGTTGCACCATCCACTGGCGCCCTTCGCGCGAGAGCGTGCCCGCAAAGGTGCGGCTTGCGCGTTCGATGACCTCGATGACGCGGCCGACCGGGCGCGAACCTGCGGCGTCAGCAGAGCCGCGGCCGCCTGCGCTGCTGCTGCCACCCGCACCGAAGCCGCCGCGCGATCCGCCGCCGTGGCCGCCGCGACCGCTGGATCGACCGAAGTCGCGGCCGCCGCGACCGCCTCCGTCGCGATCACCAGCGCCGCCGCGCACGCCGGTGCCGCGACGATCTCGCTCGCTCCAGCTTCCGCTGCGACGCACCACGCGGCAGCGCACGCGATCGCCGCTGATTGCGTCGCCGGTCTGCCCCGCGGGAATGAAGAGATCGCCCTCGCGCGTCGGCGTGTCGGGAATCACGAACGCGAAGCCGCGCGGGTTGACCTTGATCTTGCCTTCGATCACATCGCCGTAGCGGGGGAGTCGCACGCGCTCGTCATCGCCGATCTCGATGGAGCCCTCGGAGGCAAGGGCGTCGATCGCCTCGTCGAAGGCGGGCCGATCCTCGACGGGCACGCGCAGCAGGCGAGCGAGGTCGTCGGTGTCGGCGGGGCGATAGTCGTCATGCGAGAGATGATCGAGGATTCGCGCTCGGTACCGCAGCGGCATTGCTGGAGGGTACGCGGTACGGGCCACCGGCTGTATGCCGCGGAGAGGCTGGGTGCCTGGCGAGCACTTCTTCGTCACGACTGCGAGCGAGATTCTTGGCGGCCAGCACTGCCGTCGGGGGCGTCGAGTCTCCGCTTGCGCTCCTGCGGAGATGAGTCCCGCAAGGCCGCGAACAGTCGCCGGATGCGCAGCCACCGATCGGACCCGAGAGGATCGCCCGGCTTCGGAGGTTCTGGCGGCTGGAGTGTCATGGTGCCCACACGGGGCCCACTACCCCGCAGCCGCAACTTCCATCACCGCGGCTGATCAATCAAGCACCATCGGCCAGACCTTTGCGGAACTAGCTCAGTTGCGAGGCCGCGCCTGCGATACAGCAGGCGGACTACTCGCGCTCGGATGAACCCGCCGCAGGGCCGTCTCCGCCTTCCGAGTCACTTGCAAGCCGCCGACGCAGCCACGCTCTCGCGAATGTCCAGTTGCCCTCCACCGTGCGCTTGGACACCCCAAGAGGGCTACGGCGATCTTCGAGATCTTCAGGCCGGTCACGCGACAACCCGTCAAGCCGCACAATCAACCCGTCCACCAAGTCGGTGTAAGCCCAACGCAGCGTCGCCACGATCTCCCCGGGCCCATGCCGCTTCCTGCGTCATGGTGTCCTGGTCCCTTCATGACAGACTCCTCTCGGCCCTTCGGGCCGCGAAAGTCTCTCACAAGACCTGGACCTGTTCAGCGCACCGCCGTCAATCGCGCACCACATCGACGGCTAGGGATTGGCTGTGCCTCGCATGATGCGAGAGAGTTCGCACCAGCGTCGTCAGCGATCGTAGTTTCTCCCTGGAATCAGGCACCTCCTCAGCGGCCCGCTAGCGACCGCGTCGCGTGGCGCTCGTGCGCTTCGAGGAGTTGCCCCGAGGCGCAGAAGCGCCCTTGCCGTGACTCGGACCGCGCGACCCATGCGATCCAGGTCCCTTCGTGCCTGATCCCTTCAGGATCGAACCGAGGTTGCCGAGGCCGCGGCCCTCGCGCGAGTGATGGGTCGCCTTCGACTTCCACGCCGCGCGGTCGGGATCGGCCGCCGACTTCGAGTCGCTGCCCGCGCTGGAAGCCGCCGACCCTGCGGAGCCGCCGCCGCCACCGCCTGACTCTCCCGCGCTTGACGCACCGGCTGCTCCTGTGCCCGACGAACCATGAGACTCCGAACCACGCGCCCCGGAGCCACCGGTTTCACCGGCACCTGCTGCCGCGGCGGCGCCCTGGCCCGCGCGTGCTCCGGTGCCACTCTCTGCGCCGACTCCACCCGGCCCGACCTGGCCGCCCTCTCCGCCAGCGCTTCGAGTCAAAGCCCCCAACCCGGGCTTCGCCCGCGCGTCGCCGCCTGAGCCGCCACCCGCAGGGTGACATGCACATCCGCTGCCGCACGGAACGCCGCCGCCCGAAGCCGAGTCGCTCGATGAACCCGCCACGATGATTCCCATGCCGCCACTGATCAATCGCTCAAGCGCCTGCTTGCCGCACTCCGGGCACTTCTTGAGCACAGGCGCCGACATCGCCTGAAACTCTTCGAATGTGTGGCCGCACTTGCCGCAGCGATACTCATATGTAGGCATGGATCAATCTCTCGGTGGATGGTGATGTTGAGCGTGAGTGACGAAGGGGGCCGAGTTCACGGTGGTCCGCTTCGCGGCGCTCCGGCTCACGGCGCCAGCGCCACCTTCGCCGCGCGGAGAACGGTGTCGCCAAGCCGATAGCCGGGCTGAAACACCACGCTGATTCGGTCGCTCTTGACACCCTTCGCGGGTTGACGCATGACCGCTTCGTGCTGATGCGGGTCGAACTCATCGCCCGGCTTCGGCTGGATCGCCTCGATGCCGGACTTGCCAAGCGCCTTGACCAGTTCCGCTCGGAGCATCGTCAACCCCTCGACCGCCTTCTCCGCGCTCATCGACTCCTTCTGTCCAAGCGCCAGATCGAGGTGATCGATCACGGGGATGAACTGCCTGGCGGTCTCGGCGGCGCCGGATGTGCGGGCTCTCGCCTCGCTCTCGAGCGCTCGTCGCTGCGAGGTCTGGTACTCGGCGATCAGGCGGAGCCGCTGCTGCTGCGCATCGGCGAGATCGCGCTCCAGTCGCTCGAATCGAGCTTCGATCGAGTCCACGGCGGCACCCTCGCTCTCGGGCGACGCATCGCCGTGCGAGCAGCCGCAATCGGGACCGCACCCGCCAGTGGGGTCGCGCTCCTCGATTGAGTCGTTGTGGTCGTCGGTGCGGGAATCAGGCTTGGGCCGTGCTGCGCTCATGGGTCGTGTCTTCAGTGCGTGTTCGTGGAGTCCGACATGCTGGCGGCGTGCACTTGTGCATGCCGCGCCATCACTCAACTGCCTGCGAAAGTGTCCTTGATCTTCTGCCAGAAGCCGGGCTCGGGCTTCTTCTTGACCGTCACCGACTCGGTCGCCGCCAACTCCTCAAGCAAAGCCCGCTGCTTCTCGTTCAGTCGCTTCGGCACCACCAGATGGGCCATGCACACGAGCGCTCCGGGGCGGCCGCTGCGGAAGTTCGGCAAGCCTCGGCCTGCCACGCGAATCACATCGCCATGCTGCGTGGCCTTGGGAACCTCGACCTGCACCGGACCATCAAGCCCATCGAGCGTCATGGTGGCGCCGAGCGCCGCCTGCGCAAGACCGATCGGCAGAACCGTGACCAGGTCGTCTCCATCGCGCTCGAAGTCGTGATGATCGCGGACTCGAACCACGACATGCAGGTCGCCGCGCTGGCCTGCGCCGTTGGTGCCGGCCTCCGGCGCAGGCGGCTCGCCTTCACCCTGGATGCGGAAGATGGTGCCATCCGCAACGCCTGCGGGAATCTTCACGGTGACGCGCCGCCGCACCGAGGTGCGGCCGCTTCCCCGGCACTCCGTGCAGTGCGCGGTGACCACCTTGCATCGACCGCGGCAGTTGGGACAGGTGTTCACCATGCGGAACATGCCGCCAAAGCCGACCTGCTGCACCTGGCCATGGCCGCTGCATGTCGGACAAGTCACCGGCTCGGTGCCGGGCTTGGCACCGCTTCCCGTGCAGGTCCCGCAGACTTCCAGCCGCTTGTAGTCGACCTCGCGCTCGCAGCCCGTCAGGACCTCCTGCAGTTCGACCTCGACCTCGGTCTCAAGGTCGTAACCGCGCACCTGCCCGCGCCGCGCGCGAGCTCCACCGCGCCCGCCCATGCCTCCGCCAAAGATCTCCTCGAACATCGAGAAGATGTCCTGCACATGCATGGAGCGGAAGTCGTGACCCGGCGTCTGCCGTAAGCCCGCGTGGCCGAACTTGTCGTACCGGGCGCGCTTCTCCTCGTCGGAAAGCACTTCGTATGCCTCGGCGCACGCCTTGAACTCCTCCTCTGCCTTGGCATCACCCGGATTGCGATCCGGGTGGTACTTCATCGCCAGTCGGCGATAGGCGCGCTTGAGATCCTCGGCGCTCGAGGTGCGCTCGACGCCGAGAATCTCGTAGTAGCAGCGTGTGGTAGGCATGACCCTCTGAGACGCGCCCGAGTCGCGAGGTGACCGAGCGGCGAAGCCGCCGAGGAACGATCAAATGGCGACTCTCCGTGAAGCGAGTGTGCGGCGAAGCCGCTACGGAGCGCTCAAACTAGCTCACGCTTCCCGTGACCGGCTCCGCGTCGTCCTTCAGCTCCGTGATCAGCACATCGGTCGTCAGCATGAGCCCGGCCACGCTTGCGGCGTTCAGCAGCGCCGTCTTCTCGACGAGAGCCGGGTCGATGATGCCCGCCTTCACCAGGTCCTGATACTCGCCGGTCGATGCGTTGAAGCCGAAGGCGCCCTTGCCCTCGCGCACGCGCTCGACGACGAGATCACCGTCGATGCCGGAGTTCGACGCAATCTGCCAGGTGGGACGGGTGAGCGCCTCGGCCACGATGTCGAAGCCGAACTTCTCGTCGCCCTTCGCGCTGCGTCGTCCGGACTCAAGCGCCTCGATGGCGCGGATGAAGGCCACGCCGCCGCCGGGCACATAGCCCTCCTTCGCAGCGGCTCGCGTGGCGTGAATCGCATCGTCGACGCGATCCTTCTTCTCCTTCATCGCCGTCTCGGTGGCTGCGCCGACATTGATGACGGCGACGCCGCCGGTCAGCTTGGCGAGCCGCTCCATGAACTTCTCGCGGTCGTACTCGCTGGTCGACTTGTCGTGCAGCGTCTGAATCTGGGCCGCTCGGGCCTCGATGTCCTTCTTCTTGCCGGCGCCCTGCACGATGACGGTGTCATCCTTGGTGACGATGAGCTTCTTCGCGGTGCCGAGCTCGTTGAGCTCAACATCGCTCAAATTGCGGCCGAGATCCTCGGCGAAGAAGGTGCCTCCGGTCAGCACGGCGATGTCACCGAGCATGGCCTTGCGACGATCGCCGAAGCCCGGCGCCTTCACCGCGCAGACCTTCAGGACGCCGCGAAGCCGGTTGACCACCAGCGCCGCGAGGGCCTCATTCTCCACCTCCTCGGCGATGATGAGCAGCGGCTTCTGGGAGAGGGCCACCTTGTTCAGCAGCGGGAGCAGGTCGGCCAGGTTCGAGATCTTCTTCTCGTGAATGAGGATGAGCGCGTTCTCGAGCACGCACTCCGCCTTCTTCGGATCGGTCATGAAGTAGGGGGAGAGGTAGCCCTTGTCGAAGGCCATGCCCTCGACATACTCGAGGGTCGTGTCAGCGGTCTTGCCCTCTTCGACCTCGACGACGCCGCTGTGACCGACCTTGTCGATCGCCTCGGCGATGAGCGCGCCCAGCTCGGTGTCGTGGTTGGCGCTGACTGTGGCGATCTTCTCGAGGTCCGCGCGACCCTTGCACTTCTGCGCCGACTCGATGATCGCATCGGCTGCGGAGTTCGCGGCCGCGTTGATGCCGCGCTGGAGCGCCACGGGATTCGCGCCGCTTGCGACGAACTTCAGCCCGCCATTGAAGATGGCGGCGGCGAGCACGGTCGCGGCGGTGGTCCCGTCTCCGGCCACATCGGCCGTCTTCTTCGCGACCTGGTGCACCATCTTGGCGCCCATGTTCTCGAAGGGGCAGGGGAGCTCCACTTCCTTGGCGACGCTCACGCCGTCCTTGGTGACGCTGGGCCCGCCGTAGCTCTTCTGCACCACGACATTGCGGCCCGTGGGGCCCATGGTGACGGCGACGGCCTGGGCGATCTGGTCGACACCGCGCTTGAGCTTCTGCTGGGCATTGGCGCGGAAGTTGAGTTGCTTGGTAGTCATGGGTGTGGCTGGTGAGGTAAGTCGTGCGTGTCGAGCGCGTGAATCATTCTGGTCGATCGAGACACCGTGAAGCGAGTGTGCGGCGGAGCCGCAACGGAGCGCTCAACTCTCGATCACGCCGAGGAGTTCGCTCTCGCGGATGATCATGTGCTGGGCATTCTTGATTTCGATCTCGGTGCCGGCGTACTTGCCGAAGAGCACCGTGTCGCCCTTCTTGACGAGCATCTTCTGACGCTCGCCGTTCTCAAGCAGCTTGCCCGGCCCCACGGCCAGGACCTTGCCCTGCATCGGCTTCTCCTTGGCGGACTCCGGCAGGTAGAGGCCCGACGAGGTCTTCGACTCGGGCTCAACGGGCTTGACGAGAATGCGATCTTCGAGGGGTCGAACAGTGGACATGGCGAATGCTCCAGTGAAGTGTGCTTGCAAATGCCGTGAGGCGTTGGGTGCGTGGTGTGCGAGGTGCGCTGGTGATCGGGTGACCGGCGGAGTGGCGAGTGAATCGTGGGCGCGGCGAGCCGCGGGCATCAGAAGCCCATCCCGCCCATGCCTCCCATGCCACCCATCCCGCCCATGCCGCCCATTCCACCCATGCCATGATCGTGGCCGTGGGCGGGGGCATCATCCTTGGCCTTGGGCGCCTCGGTGATGATGCAGTCGGTGGTGAGCAGCAGGCCGGCCACGCTCATCGCGTTCTGAAGCGCGGCGCGATCGACCTTGGCGGGCGTGATGACGCCGGCCTTCATGAGGTCCTCGTAAGTTCGAGTGAGGGCGTTGAAGCCGAAGTGGCCGCTGCCTTCCTTCACCTTGGCCACCACCACGGAGCCCTTCTCGCCCGCGTTCTCGGCGATGGTGCGGAGCGGGATCTCGAGCGCCTCGGCAACGACATCGACGCCGAACTCCTCGTCACCGACACACTTCTCGCGGGCCTTCTCGAGGCTCTTGAGGGCGCGAACGAAGCTCACGCCGCCGCCGGCGACGACGCCCTCGGCAACGGCTGCGCGGGTGGCGTGCAGGGCGTCTTCAACGCGTGCCTTCTTCTCCTTCAGCTCCGCCTCGGAGCTGGCGCCGACCTTGATCTGCGCCACGCCGCCGGCGAGCTTCGCAAGTCGCTCCTGGAGCTTCTCGCGGTCATAGTCGGAGTCGGTCTTCTCCATCTCACGACGGATCTGCTCGCAGCGGCCCTTGATGGCGCTGGTGGCGCCCGCACCTTCAACGATGGTGGTGTTGTCCGCGTCGATCACGAGCTTCTTCGCCTGGCCGAGCTGCTTGATCTCGATCTTGTCGAGCTCGATGCCGAGGTCCTTCATGATCGCAGTCGCCCCCGTCAGGATCGCAATGTCCTCGAGCATCGCCTTGCGGCGGTCGCCATAGCCCGGCGCCTTCACCGCGCAGACATTGAGCACGCCGCGGAGCTTGTTGATGACGAGCGTCGAAAGCGCCTCGCCCGTGACATCCTCGGCGATGATCAGGAGCGGCTTCTTCGCATCCATGACCTTCTCGAGGAAGGGCACCAGCTTGGTGATCGAGTCGATCTTGTCCTCGTAGACGAGCACGAGAGCCTTCTCGAGCTCAACAAGCATCTTCTCGGGGTCAGTCACGAAGTTCGGCGACAGGTAGCCGCGATCGAACTGCATGCCTTCGACGACATCCACGAAGGTGTCGAGGCCCTTGCCCTCCTCGACCGTGATGACGCCATCCTTGCCGACTCGCTCGAATGCGTCGGCCATGATCTTGCCGACGGCGGTGTCATTGTTGGCTGAAATGGTCGCGACGCTCTCGATGCCGCCGTTGACATTCGCGACGGGCTTCGACGAGGCCTTGATGCTCTCGACCACCGCGTCAACTGCCTTGCGCATGCCGCGCACCAGCGTCATCGCATCGACACCCGCAGCGACCTGCTTCAGGCCCGTTCGGAAGAGAGCTTCGGCGAGCACCGTTGCGGTGGTGGTGCCGTCGCCCGCGTCGTCGGAGGTCTTGCTGGCGGCCTCCTTCACGAGCTTCGCGCCCATGTTCTCAACCTTGTTGCGGAGCTCGATCTCCTCGGCCACCGAGACTCCGTCCTTCGTGACGGTGGGTCCGCCCCAGCTCTTGTCGAGCACGGCGTTGCGGCCGCGGGGGCCGAGCGTGCTCTTGACGGCGGCGGACAGCTTCTCGACTCCCGCGAGCAGGGACTTGCGGGCATCGACATCGAATGCGAGTTCCTTGACGGCCATGAGCGTGACTCTCCGAGGGGTCGCTTGGGGTTGAACCGAATCTGGATCAGTCGGCAGGGGGGAACAAATCGACTCGCTTCCGGGACCGCATGGGGCGGGGGGAGGCGTCGCCGGAGATGAGGGCATCGCCAGCGAATCAAAGAAGAAGCAAACGGCTTGCCAAAGTGGAGCCGGTGATCCCCGATCGTGGGGCGTGGCTGGCGCGCTCGGAGGGCGGTTCGAGCGGCGGAAGCATGGGGCCTGCGGTGACGCGCCCGCTCGCTCCTGCCATGATGGCAGACGCCGCGTTGCCCCGCGTGGTCCTGCTGACCATGGCCCTTCAAGGCCGCGGGTCGTGGACGGTCGAACGCGGTGCCTCGCCCTCCACCATGGATTCAATGGTGACGGCAGGCGACATGAGGCTTCGGGCGATCCACCACGCGTTCATGACCAGGTAGAGCAGCCCGAGCCCGAGCACTGCGGCGCTCGCCACCGTCAGGAAGACCGCCAGCGTGTGCAGCATCTCAATACGAAGCGAAGCCATCATCGGAACGGCCGTTGAGAAGACGAGCACGCCGCCCGCGGCGCCGACAAGTGCGTCAACACCCTGGCGCCCCTGTCGCCCTTCGCGCCACTTGCGCGAGCGCTGGCCGAGGATTGAGAAGAGTGATCGCAGCCCTCCGAGCGGTGCCATCGCGCAGAGCAGTTGCCACGCCGTCGTGATGATGAGAACGAAAGGGTCGGGGAACTGATCGGGGGCGCGCCACCCGAAGGCTGGCGGAATGACGAGCACCGTGATCGCCCAGAGAAGAAGTCCCACCTGGAGCGCCACCCGGCGGCGACCCCACTCGGCACGGAGCAGCGCTTCGCGGCGAGGCGCAATGGCGAGTGACGCGCCAAGCGCAATCAGCAGAAGCGCTGCGGCCATCCACCACCCTCGCGCGAGCCAGAGCGCTCCGAGTGGGCCCGGTTGGTCTCGAAGCTCCTGCACCAACGCGATCGCTGGACCGATGAACTGCACGAGAACCGCCGCAGAGATCGCCATCATGGTGACCATGAGTGCCAATGCGCAACGACCGGGCCGCGACAGCCGCACCATCTCCCGAAGACCGGGATCGGCTGCCATCACAACCGATGCCATCGCCGCCGCGCCGCACTCGGGGCAGCGACCAAGCACGGAAAGTCCGCGCAGTTGATAGCCGCATCGACGACAGGAGAGATCCTGGGTGATGGGAAAGTCGGTGGAAGTCACGAGGCGAACACCATGAACGACGGGGGCGCGATGCGCCTCGGCAACGCCAGACGAATCGCTGACGCGGCGCTGACCTCTCGATGCCGACTCCGGCGGCGAGCGGATCTGCGCGAGCAGCGTATACTCGGCTCCCTTCCATGGAGCAGCTCGCGCGCCTCCGACAGAACGTGACGAGCGTCTTCATGGGCAACGCCCAGGCCGTGGATCGTCTGCTGGTCTGCCTGCTGGCCCGGGGGCATGTGCTCATCGAGGATGTCCCGGGCGTGGGCAAGACCGTGCTGGCCAATGCCCTGGCCCGCAGCGTGCGCTGCTCCTTCAACCGGATCCAGTGCACGCCCGACCTCCTGCCCGCGGACATCACCGGAACGAGCGTGTTCAATCGTCAGACGGGGATTTTCGAGTTCCGAAGCGGCCCGATCTTCGCGAACTTCGTGCTGGCCGACGAGATCAATCGCACGACGCCGCGAACCCAGAGTGCGCTCCTTGAAGCCATGAGTGAAGCCACCGTGAGCGCGGATGGCGCGGTGTATGAGCTCCCGCGTCCCTTCATGGTGATTGCAACGCAGAATCCCTATGAGTTCGAGGGCACCTATTTCCTGCCGGAGAATCAGCTCGACCGCTTCCTGATGCGCGTGTCGCTCGGGTATCCGTCGCCCGATGATGAATCGCGCATCCTCCGAACGCAGCCGGGCCGCACGGTGCTGCGTGAACTTGCACCTGTGATGAGCGCCGACGAAGTCCTGGCGCTTCAGGAGGAAGTTGACGCGGTGCGCTTCGATCAGTCGCTTGGCGACTATGTGATTGCGCTCGCCTCGGCGACGCGCGAACATGAAGAGCTTCAGGTCGGCATTTCGCCTCGCGGCTCGCTCGCCCTGGCGCAGGCGGCCAAGGCAACGGCGTTGCTGGCGGGCCGTCGTCACTGCATCCCCGAGGATGTCGTCTCCTGCGTCCTGCCGGTGTGCGCCCATCGCGTCATCAGCAAGACCTACATGCACTCCGGTGACACGATGACCACGCGGCGCATCATGCAGCAGGTCCTCGAGACCGTGACGAGCCCCGCGTGACCTCGCGAGCCCGGCTCGAGGTCGGCGACGACGGTGCAGAAGCGTCAGGAGAGTCGGGCGCGTTAGAAGAGCAACCGCAGTCCCGCGACGATGCCGATCCGCATCTCAGGGCGATCGCTGACCCGCTGATAGACGGGAATCTGAACGCCGAGTTCGAAGGCCCATCGCGGCGCCTCGATGAGCAGGCCCGGACTCAGGAAGATCTGCCAGTCGGCATTGGTCTCGTAGGTGGTGTTGATCTCGCCCACGGCATACCACGCGGCCTCGTGAAGTTCGCCGTACTCCTCGGGATAGACCCGGAAGAGATAGGAGAGATCGAGTTCAAGCAGATCGGCGCGCGTCTCTCCGGCGAGCAGGGGATCGAAGGCTTCGCCGGTATTGAAGGTCCACTTCACGGCAGCGCCGAGCCCGTGACGACCGAAGATCCCGGTGAACGCTGCGCCGACATAGGGATCGACGGAGCTGCTGCCAAAGCCATTGGTTCCAGTGGGAATCTCAAGACCGACGAGGAGCGCCAGGCGCATCGTGTCGACCGGCCCGAGGTCCGCGCGCCAGACGCGCAGCTTGAGGCCGAGGTCGAGATCGCCGAGTCCGATCGCGTGGTCGTCATATGAAGGACGGATCGAGTCCGCCAACGAATCGGCGCCGACGCGCTCGTCGGAATTCATCTCGCGTTGGAAGAAGGGCAGGGTCGCCTCGACCGCGAGTTCCGGGAGAATGCCGTACGCCGCCATGAAGCGATACTCGAGCAGCCATCCCGCCTGGCCGGGGGGTGACTCGTTGCGCTTGAAGTCATACGCGCGGAATTGGAATCGTGTGACGAGCGCGCCGGGCGATGGAAGCGTCGCGGCAGGGGCGTTGATGGCCTCCTGCGCGTCGGCCTGGTGCACAAGCGCGGCGGCCACGACGGCCACTCCGATGAATGGCGTTCGAGTCATGGGTCACGCTCCTCGCGGCGAGGGGGTCATCGGAAGCGGCTCGATGACTGGCATGTTCGGCGGAAGAGCGGCGGCTGGTCCCACGCCAAGGAAGGTGAGTCCCGCTGCTTCAACGGCGCGTCCGAGTTGCGCGGGCGAGGGGTGCGGCGTGCGGTCGAAGCGCACCATTACGCGACCATGCCTCATGTCGATGTTCTCCACATGAACACCGGGAATGCGCTGGAGTTGAACATCGACATTCGAGGCGCACTTGGGACATGCGAGTCCGGCGACGGCAATGGCCGCGTGTGACTCTGCGACGGGCTCGTGAGACGCGTACGCGAGTGCGGAACCGGACGCCTGCTCTGCTGAGGCGCCCGAAGATGCTTGCGGACTTGCGCAGCCGACAATGGCAAGACTGGATGCGGCGATCAGGAACGCAGTGACCGCGCGGCAGCAGACAGGAACGCCAGCGCGGCGCGTGAAGCGATGAGTGAGCATGAACTGAACTTTCGAGCAGTGCCTTGGTGCCTGCGAAGTGGCACCGCGGCGGGGGAACCGGGTGTGGAAAGGAGACGGCCCCCTCACGACCGCCGGGTCGCGAGGTCGTCATCGGGCGCAGCGGGCGCGCACCGATGGCGCGGGGTGCACCGCTAGGTTCTCAGGATGCCGCTCTGAAGAAGAATGGCTCGGCCGCCGCCAGCTCGCGCCACGGCGTCGTTCCAACAAGCGCCGCATGCGAGGAGAGGCGCGGTCGCAATGGCCGCGATCGACGACACCGAAGTGGTCGCCGGTGCCGGCAGGTCAAGTCGTGAACCGCGCGGAGCCGCCGGTGTGGGCGGGGCGGGATCCTCACTGCCTCGCTGCGGTGCACGGACAGCGCAGAGGCAGGAGCCCGGAGCGCAAGTGCACCCCTCGCCGCAGCAGGTGGGTTCATCGTCGATCAAGGAGTGGTCGCGATCGCCGCTCTTCGCACACTCTGTCGCGATTGAGCTGCGTCCCGTGTCGACAAGGTGCGAGACCGGCAGGACCAACACCATCGCCGCCGCGAGAAGCAGGCTCTGGAGAAGGGTTGCACGGAGAATGCCCGTCACGACCCCCAAGTGTAGTCACCGGCTCGCCGGGTTCGATGGCTCGCCTGTAACTTGACCGTCATGGCCGAGCGGGCGGTGGTGCTTCTCTCTGGCGGCATGGACTCCGCAGTGGTGCTGGCGGAGATGCGGCATCGCGGCTTCGGATGCGTGGCGCTCTCCTTCGATTATGGGCAGCGACATCGTGCGGAGCTTCACGCGGCCCGGCTGGTCGCGGAGGCGCTCGGCGCCGAGGAGCATCGGATCGCGTGCATTGACCTCCGCGCCTTTGGTGGTTCTGCGCTGACATCGGACATTCCGGTTCCAAAGGACCGTCTCGGTTCAGCCGAGGAGGTTCCCATCACCTATGTGCCGGCGCGAAACACCATCTTCCTCGCCCATGCCCTCGCGCTGGCCGAGGTGTGCGGAGCGCGGAATCTCGGAATCGGCGTCAATGCGATTGACTACTCGGGGTATCCCGATTGCCGACCGGAGTTCATCGAGGCCTTCCGGACACTGGCGAATCTGGCCACCCGCGAGGGAGTCGACGCCGCCGCGCGCGGCGAGCCGTGGCTTCGCATTCACGCGCCACTCCTTGCAATGACCAAGGGCGATGTCGTTCGACGCGGGTTGGAGCTTGGGGTCGACTTCGGCCTCACCTTCAGTTGCTATGACCCGAAGCCGACTCCTGGCGCTCGGCTCGGAGTCGTCGCCTGCGGGCACTGTGATGCATGTCTCCTGCGGGCACGCGGCTTTGCTGAGGCGCGCAAGATCGACCCCGGTTTTGCGTGATCGGGCGAAGTCGCATGCCGAATTGATGCCTCGAAACGGCGGTGAATCCCGCCCCGCGCGAGTCGACCCCTGACCTACTCTTCACGCATGCCAGTGGAGTGGGAGACTCTTTCGACGCGCGTGGCGACCATGCTTCGAAGGGCTGCGGCGATCCTGGAGCAGCAGCCCCAGTTGATCGACCACCTGCTCTCCGAACTCGAGTCGCGGCTCGACGCGATCGAGGCGAGTGATTCGCAGGAGGTGATGGTCGCGATCAAGCCGGGCAGTGAGAATGGACGCGCTGGCGCCGACGGTGCTGATGCCGCGTCCCCACGCGCGGCTGCGCACAAGCCGCACGCTCACGCCGGGCCCGCGCTCGCTCTCACGCCCATGCCGGACGCTCAGGCCGCGCCCGCACTCACTGTCACACCCAAGCCGGACGCGGTCCGCATCGAGTCTCTCGATCAGGAGGCGATCCGTGCGATGTTGTCGATCCAAGACAATCTTCCAACCCGTTCGGCTCCGAAGGCGTCGGTCACCAGCGCGCCGAAGGAGTCGAAGATCGCGCATCTGGCGGCTGAGTGGTCGAACTCGGCGCGGGCAATCCGGAGCATGGAGGTCCTGATCCAGGGGGTCCGTCGCGCGGGTCTCCAGAAAGGAACGGTGTGCGTCTTCAGCGACTCCGCACTCCTGAGTGCGCTCGAGACGGCCGATCCGACCCTGGGGCGCCGGGTGGCGCGCGCCATCGAGCGGCTGCGCGGCGAATCGGCCTCCCTCTGGCCTCTGGACATTCGCAACGAACCTCCCACCGGGCTGCTCGTCAACACCGAGCGAGCCTATGCGGCCCTCAGGCTGAGCATGGAGATCGTTGCCGACGAACTGAAGTCGCTGCCGCGTTCGGTTGACTCGCTCGTCAAGGTGAAGGGCCAGGCCCGCGAACGGCTGGCCGAGGCGGTCAAGCTCGTCGCGGAAGCACAATGCATGGTCAGGTGCGCCGTCTCGGCAATCCTGCTCGGACCCTTGGCCACGGGACCGCGCACTATTGGATGTTGCTCACTCCAGGATCGGGCTCACGCGGCGCTACGAGAGTTGGTCGCGCTCGACCAACTCGCCATTCGCATCGATCAATGGATGCGGATCGACGATGTTGTCTCGGCGGCCGGCGCGTCGAAACTGCAACGACGGCTTCAACGCTTTCGTGACTCGCTGCGGCGAGAGCGCGAGGGAGTGGCACTGCTCCCCGAGTCCGAGGTCGATGATGATGGCGATGACTCATCGCCCCCCAAAGCAAGCCGCTTCGAAAGTGTGGCCGATGCGGTGGCCGAGGCGGATCGTCTCTTTGCGGGTGGCGGCGATGCGCCTCTTCTCTTCCTCGATTCAGCCCATGAGTCGGCGGCCGACTCGCCCTTCAAACGGCCCGATGAGGCGTTCGAACTGCTCTCGGCGCTGGCTGACGCGGCCAAGCGATGGCGCGACGCCAACGGCTTGCTTGGGCGCTCCTTCGCCTCGCTGCTTGAGGAGAAGGGCTATGGCGAGAAGCCGATCTCACAGACCGCCGCGATCCGCTATGGAAGCGAGTACATGTTCGACTATGCGGGTGAGAAGCGGCTCTTCGAGCTTCACTGGACGCTGGGATCGCGGAACCCCAACACCTGCATCTCGATTCACTGGTTCCGCGACCCGGAGACGCGACAAGTGGTCGTCGGCTACTGTGGTCGACATCTCTCGAACACGAAGACTTGATGGCGTCCGACGCGGAGCCCGCCCGCGCGGCGTGAGGGTGTCGGGCGTGCATCGAACGCGCGGTATCCAGGAGCGCGGAAGCGGGGATGTCGGTTCCGCGGAGAACGGCATCGCGCTTCAATCACTTGAGGAGTGTCCATGAAGGGCAAACGGGCCACATCAAGGCGATCGGGGGGCGCGAGTCGCGGGGACCGCGTGAGGGGCCGGGCGGCACATCCCTCGACCACCACCAGCGCCCTGCCGCGCACGCTGCTGCTGCTGGGCTCGGGCGAGCTCGGCAAGGAGTTCGCCATCAGCGCGAAGCGCCTCGGGTGTCGGGTGATCGCCGTCGATCGCTATGCCGGAGCACCGGCCATGCAGGTGGCGGATGCATCCGAAGTGGTCGACATGCTCGACGGCGCCGAGATTCGGCGGGTGGTGGCGACCCATGCGCCGGACTTCGTGGTTCCCGAGATCGAGGCCATTCGAACCGAGGCGCTCCTCGACCTCGAGCGCCGCGGAGTCGCGGTTGTCCCGAGTGCCATGGCCGCGCACCTGACCATGAATCGAGATGCGATTCGCGAGGTCGCGGCGCGCGAGCTTCGACTCCCCACGGCGCGATATGGCTATGCGACGAGCGCAGAGGAACTTGAGTCGATCATTCTTGGCTCTGACGGCCCCGGCGATGGGCGAATGCCGGGCCGGGCGCGACGCGCTGCCGGCGCCGTGGCTTCGGCACGAGTGCCGCCGGGCCAGACTCGGCGTACAGCGCGGGGGCACGGTCCAATCGGCCTTCCATGCGTGATCAAGCCGGTCATGTCGAGTTCCGGCAAGGGGCAGTCAGTCGTGCGACGAGCAAGCGAGATCGACGCGGCATGGCGGTACGCCATCGAGGGCATGCGCGGTGACAAGGCGGTCGTGATCGCGGAAGAGTTCATTGACTTCGACTACGAGATCACGCTGCTCACGATCAAGCAGCGGCGCGGGCGCACGCTCTTCGTTCGGCCGATCGGGCATCGACAGGAGCGCGGCGACTATCAGGAAAGCTGGATGCCCTGTCCCATGCCTCCGCGACTTGTGCGAGCGGCC
This sequence comes from Phycisphaeraceae bacterium, assembly GCA_019636735.1. Classification (NCBI taxonomy): domain Bacteria; kingdom Pseudomonadati; phylum Planctomycetota; class Phycisphaerae; order Phycisphaerales; family Phycisphaeraceae; species Phycisphaeraceae bacterium. Next base: position 11,672 of record JAHBWY010000005.1, on the reverse strand, counting down.
GAGCGCATGGCGAAGCGCATCACCGACCGCATTGCCGGCCCGCAAGGCGCGGGACTCTTCGGCGTGGAGTTCTTCGTCGCCGGCGATCGCGTGATCTTCAGCGAACTCTCGCCTCGACCACATGACACCGGCATGGTTACGCTCGCGTCGCAGGACCTGAGCGAGTTCGATCTGCACCTTCGCGCGATTCTCGGCCTGCCCATCCCGCGCATCGCGTACGGCCCGCCGACCGCGAGCGCGGTCATTCTTGCGACGCTCGATTCGGTTCCGGGTGCTTCCGCCGACGGTGCAAAGCTGTCGCGCCGTTCCCTCCGAGGGCGTCGCGCGGGCTCAGCGACAGAGTCGAGCGCCACGCCGCGCTATCACGGGGTTGAGAAGGCCCTGGCGCTGCCAGGGGTGGAAGTGCGACTCTTTGGCAAGCCCATCGCGCGGCGATTTCGACGCATGGGTGTGGTGCTGGCGCGTGGGCGCACGGCAGAGGCGGCGCGCCGCCTGGCCACTCGCGCTGCGGGCATGATCCGAGTGAAGGGATCCTGAGCGCGGGTCAACTTCGCCGGCAGGCGGTGGTGAATGGCCGCCAGACCCGTTGACACGCCCCCCCCAACTACGATGCGTTCCTCGATGTTCAACCATCTCCGATCGTCCCCTGAGGGGTGAACATGCGAGGCTTTATCATGCTGTCAACGGCGCTGGCCTCGGTGGTGGCACTGGCGGTTCAGCAGATGAGCGAAGCGGTCGAGACCGGCCCCGAGCAGGGTCATCTGCTCGCGTCGTATGCGCAGCTCGACCCTGTCGAGGTGCGGGCGTGGACGGACCTCATGCGGTGGATCGGCAGCGAGCCCCTGGCCCACGGGGCGCCTTCAATGCTCCCGTGCGGAGCGTTCCAACCCGGCGTCCTCACCCCGGAAGCCTGGGACAACCTCATTCGGTCGATGGGTATCGCCACGGAGCACCGAGCGAAATTGACGGAGGCGTACCTCGCGTACCTCGCCGCGTACAAGCGCATCGTCGAACAGGATCTCATGCCGCTCACGGCCCGGGTGGGACCGCTCGCACCGGGAGTCGCCGACGGGGAGCTCGCGGAGGTCCTTCAGGCGCAAGAGTTGGTGCCGAGTGGGTTCGCGATCAACCGGAAGTTCCGGCAATCTCGAGAGCAGCACCTTGTGAAGGCGCTGGAAGCGCATGCGGAATCGCGGGAACAACAGTGGACGGTCGATCGCGTCCGATTTGCGCTTGAAGCCGGTGATCAGGCCGATTACCCGGACTACTTCGTCTACCTCTCCAGTTTCAACGCCGACGCGTTCGTGCAGCGATCGCTGGAGTCACTGAAGGGCGATCACCGCGCTGTCGCGGAGGAGCGCCTCGCTGAATACCGCCGGCGCGCGAAGACGATCCTGGCTGAGCGGGAGCAGGCGCACCTGGTTGGAAACCTCCGACACGCGCAAGCCATCGCGGAGCACCCCCCGGGATCGCCCGAACGGTCCAGCGCCATCAGACAGTCGGGACTGGCGTCGCACTCGGTCAACGCCCGCCTTCATGCGCTCAACATGGCCACCGTTCGCGAGATCGGGGAACTTCTGGGCAGCGATGAGGGTGCGCGGCTCATGGCCGAGTTCGAGCGAGTCGCCTTTCCGCCCGCCTATCCCGACCCGACGGACCTCTCCACGATCATCGAGCGCGTCAAGGTGCTGGCGGGGCCGGAGTGGGAGGTGCCGCTCACGGCGATGGCCGTGGATGCCGCGGCGCGGCGAGGCGTTGTCTCGCGCCGAATGGCGGAAGCCTATGTGGTGCAGGTCGAGGACTTCACTCTCATGCACGGGGCCGGTGATGGATACTCAAACTACCTTCGAACCATCTCGCGCCTGGCGTCTCAGAGGATCATGATTTCGCGCGATCTCATCGGGTTCGTGCGACATGCGCTTGGCGATCACCCGCGGCGCGAGGACATCGAGCGCGCCTGCGCCGATGGCGAGGCTCAGCTCGACGCGGCGCTGACCTTGCCTGCATTCCCGGGACAGCCGACCTTGCTGAAGCTCGAGCCCGATCGCCGCCTGTCACGCCTGACGGGCTTCGCCGATGGACGGGAGATCGAGATCCCGTGGTGACCGGGGAAGAACGGGTCGCGGGGGGCGCCGTGGACGGCGCACGCCCGACGATCATCGATCAGACATCGAGGTTCTTGACATCGAGCGCATGGCGCTCGATGTAGCTGCGGCGCTGCTCGACATTCTCGCCCATCAGGATCGAAAAGAGCGAGTCCGCCTGGCTCGCGGCCCCCCAGTTCACGCGGAGCAGCGTGCGCCGCGCGGGGTCCATCGTGGTCTCCCAGAGCTGCACGGCCTCCATTTCACCGAGGCCCTTGAAGCGCTTGACCTCGATGCCGCGGCGCCCCACTTCGAGGAGCGTCTTCAGAATGCCGGGCACATTCGCCGCCTCGACGAGCTCCGACGGCTTGCCCTTTTCGCCTTCCACGATCCACCCGTAGCGCGTGGGGAGCTTCTCGCCGGTGACGGCCTCCTCCTGCACCAGGGTGTAGTCGTCAATGGAGACACCCGACTTCGAGAGCTCCGTCATGAGCCGCTCGAGCTCGCGGTTCTCATGCAGCGTGCGAATCTGGGCGGAGCGTGCGGCGGGGGCCACGCCGTTGACGGCATGTGAATCCGAGCCCGCAGCGGAGGGCGCGCCCGATGCGTCCGCAGCATCTGCCGCACCGCCGAGCTCATCAAGAAGCAGGCCCTTCTCCTGAAGAATTTCGCGCGCCTGGTCCTCACTGAAGCAGAGAGCATCGCCCTCGTGCCAGACCACCTGGTGCGTGGGAAGACGGCGCTGGCCCGTCGGGTCCTTCTCGCGCGAGTCAAGCAGCCGGGCAAACGGAATCCCGCGAAGCTGCGCCACATGCGCCAGCTCCTCCAGTCGCTTGAGCACCCGGACCACGCGGCGCACCTCCTCGCCTTCGACGCGGTCGACGACTTCGCCTCGATCGTCGCGCATGACGAGGACGGCGCTCTTGAGCGCCAGATCGATGAGCACCTCGTTGAAGCGCTCGTCGTTCAGCACATATTCGACGCTCTTGCCACGGGCCACCTGGTAGAGCGGCGGCTGCGCGATGTAGATCCGCCCCTGTCGCACCAGCTCGGGCATCTGCCGGAAGAAGAAGGTCAGGAGCAGCGTGCGGATGTGGCTGCCATCGACATCGGCGTCGGTCATGATGATGATCCGACCGTAGCGGAGCTTCGAAATGTCGAAGTCCTCGCCGATGCCGCACTGCAGCGCCTGGATCAGCGTTCGGATCTCCTCGAAGGCGAGCACCTTGTCGAGGCGCGCCCGCTCCACATTGAGCAGCTTGCCGCGAAGGGGAAGGATGGCCTGATGCACATGATCGCGGCCGCCCTTGGCGCTGCCGCCTGCGGAATCGCCCTCGACGATGAAGAGCTCGGTCTTGTCGACCTCGTTTGATGAGCAGTCGGCGAGCTTGTGCGGCATGCCGCCGGAGTCGAGGGCGCCCTTGCGCTTGATGAGCTCCCGCGCCTTCCGCGCTGCTTCGCGAGCCTCGGCAGCCAGCTTCGCGCGATTGACGATGCCCTTGGCCTCCGAGGGGTTCTCCTCGAGCCACGCGCCGAGCTGCTCCGACACGACCGTGACGACGAAGCCTTCGACCTCGGGGTTGAGGAGCTTCTCCTTCGTCTGGTTGTTGAAGGTCGGGTTCGGCAGCTTCACGCTGATGACCGTGGTCAGCCCCTCGCGAAGATCGTCGCCGGTCGGAACGAGATCCTTCTCCTTGAAGAGATTGGCTCGCTTGGCGTAGCCGTTGATGGCCGCGGTCAGCGCCCGGCGGAATCCTGTGACATGCGTGCCGCCATCGCGGTTGTAGATGTTGTTGCCGAAGGGGAGGAGCGTCTCCGCCATCGAGTCCGTGTATTGCAGCGCGATCTCGCAGCGGACTCCGCTCTCGGGGTCCTCGCGGCGCACGGCGATGACGGGGCTGGTGGTCGACTTCGATGCATTCAGGAAGCGGACATAGCCGGCGAGCCCGTCGTCGGCGTGGAACACTTCTTCGCGCTGATGACCATGCGCGTCGACGCGCTCATCCAGCAGGCGAATGCGTGCTCCCGGGTTCAGGAACGCCAGCTCGCGCAGGCGATGCTGAAGCACCTCGAAGCGAAGCGTCGTATCCGGAAAGATCTCCGGGTCGGGACGGAACGAGATCTTCGTGCCGTTGCGGGTCGCCGCCGACTTTTCGGCAACGACATGAAGCGGCTCGGTCACCGCGCCGCGCTGGAACGCGATGCGCCAGGTGCGACCTTCCTTGACGACTTCGACCTCGGTCCACTCGGAGAGGGCGTTGACGCACTTGACGCCGACGCCGTGGAGACCGCCCGAGACCTTGTACGCGCTGCCGCCGAACTTGCCGCCCGCATGCACCTCGGTCAGGATCACCTCGACGGCGGGGCGGCCGTCGATCGCCGGGTTCTCGTGCTTCATCGGATCGACGGGCATGCCTCGGCCGTCGTCGATCACCGTGCAGCTGCCGTCGACACCGAGCGTGACGGTGACCATCGAGGCATGGCCCGCCATCACCTCGTCGATCGCGTTGTCGACGCACTCGTAGACGAGGTGGTGGAGACCCTCCATCCCCGTGCCGCCGACATACATGCCGGGTCGCTTGCGGATCGCCTCAAGGCCTTCGAGGACCTGAATGGACCCGGCGTCATAGACCTCTCCGCTCGCTGCCGAGGTGGCATCGCGAGGCGAGGTGTCCGGCCGATTCGCGTCAGGCTTGGGGGCGGCGGCTTCGGCCATGGGGGAGCGACGGGAAGCGTTCATTCGAGGTGCCGATGGTCCATGGCGTGGGGGTATTGTCGGGCCCCGCCAAGGGCCCGAAACGCATCACCACGAGCGAACTGCGACAGTGTGTCAACGGATCGTGGATTCTAGCCGAAGGTGACACTCAGCGAGAGGAACGGCGTATTCTTGGAGCGGCTCCCGCCGAGGGGTCGATAGTCTCGTTTTCAGGGAAATTGCATGGATCAGCCCCCTCGACCGCAGCCCAACGAACCTGCTGTTCCACTCACGCGACGCGCGCTGCTTCTGCGCGGAGTCCTCGGCCTTGGAGGCTTGGGCGCGCTGGCGCTGAGTGGCTGTGCAACCAGCCGGACCGGCGATCTTCCGGGACCCATCTGGCCCGACCTCGACACGGTGTGCGATGTGCCGCCGCCTCCGCCATTGGCCCAGCCCGCGCCCACGCCAACAGTGCAGACCTTGCCGAACGGAGTCCTTCCGCGAAGCCAGTGGGCTCGCGCTGAACCGATCTGCTCGCTCATGAATCCCATGCGGCCCGTCAGGCACATCACTGTGCATCATGATGGGCTCACACCCTTCACCTCCACGGACCCCGCGTCGACCAAGGCCCGCATCGAGATGATCCGCAATGGTCATCGCGGCAATGGGTGGGGCGACATCGGATACCACTTTGTGATCGACAGGGAAGGGCGCGTCTGGGAGGGTCGGGCCATCAACTGGCAGGGCGCGCATGTGAAGAACTGGAACGAAGGCAACCTCGGCATCTGCTGCCTCGGGAACTTCGAGCAGCAGTCGCCGAGCCCTGCGCAGCTTGCCGCCCTTGAACGCCAGCTCAAGGTGCTCATGCAGATGTACGGCGTGCCGAAGGCGCGTGTCATGACCCACCAGGAGTGGGCTGGCGCGAAGACGGCATGCCCAGGTCGGACGCTCCAGGCCCAGATGGTGACGATGCGAAAGGGCTCGCGCCTGGCGTGAGCCTCGCCTGAGGGCGCGTCAGCACGCCGACGCTTCGATGTTCATTTCCACCCTCATCGCGATCAGCATGGTGGCGGTGGGAATTCTGGTGTGGCGCGCTCTCCGCCGCCAGGAAGAGGGTGACACGGTCTTGCAACGCCGATTCAAGGCCGACGACCGCCGGGCAAAGGCGGCGCGGGAGCGCACCTCGCGGGATTCGTGAGGGGCTTCACGCATCGGCAGGGGGCGTGACGCGATCCCCGAAGGGCCATCGCCAAAGACTGAAGACGACCTGTCAGGAACTCGGGGGCGCTCCGCTACTGTGGGTGCGGGGTCCCTGCGTGGGGATTCATCCGCCGTGCTCAGCGGTCGAAGCCGCTTGCCAATCCTCAGCCCAACGGAGGCTCGTGATGACTCGTCTTCCTGCATGGCTCGTTCAACCGTCGGTCAAGGGACTCTGTTCATGCCTTGTCGCCAGGGCACTCGCCACGCTGCCTCGCGGTGGCGCGGCTTGGCTTATGGCCGTCACGGCGGCACTGCCGCTCGCGCTTCATGTCGAATCGGCCGTCGCACAGAACACCTACAGCGGGTGGACCTATGTGGAGGACGATCGCCCCGAGCCGTTTCCGGGCGACCGGAATCTGGCGCTCTTTGATGAGATTCGCGTCACCCTCTCGGCATCACCTTCGGGACCCTTCGGAATCGTCCCCGAGTCCAGCAGCGTTCCAGGCGCCACGGCGGTGCTCCAGGGCCCGGGGGCTGGATTCACCGTCAAGTTCGGGTCCGGCGTCGTCGTAGGTGACACCTTCACCGTGCAGTTCAATGCTCCGGGTGGCGTTCAGTTCGTGAAGGCGGACTTCTTCGCGGCTGGCGGCGCAATGCATGTCGCGACGATGGGACCTGACGGAATCATCAAGGCGCTCAACGGGGCAAGGATCGGCGAGATGCTCCAGGCCATTGCCGCGGCCATTCCGTTCGGCGCCGCCTGGGGCATCGTCGACCGGATTCACGAGTGGGGCTTCTCGCTTCCGTTGAACGACTTCAATGTGATGGCCGGCTTCTACGCCCCAGACGCCTCATTGCTTCCCACGGTCGGAACCTACGCGCTCTATCGAAACCTTCCCTACAACCCGGCCAATCGCAATGCACCGATCATCAGGAACTACTTCAGGCATGCGTTTCTGCCGAGCCGACCGCTCATGATGCCACTGAACCTGGGTGCGGTCCATTTCACCTTCAGCAACGACTTCAACATGGCCTCGGCCAACGGCCTCTACACCTTCCTCTTCTTCGGCGATGGATGCGGCAACCTGGTGTTCGGGCTTCCAACGGTCAAGCACGCCCGCTTCACCTTCGTCTTCAAGCGCACCCCCGGGCAGCCATGGATGATCGTGCAGCATCACTCCTCGAGCAATCCGATGGATAAGAAGCTGAAGCTGGGTAGGTGCTCGATCTCCTTGGACACACGATTGGGGCTTCGAAGGAGAATGCCCCGATGCCACGACACCACCGCAGATCCTCACCGGACGCGAAGCGAGGGCGCAGCCCGACCGCAGCGTCAGGCGAGCGCGCCGACAAGGGCCGATGGAGCTCGCGTCGAAAGGCCGAGCTCGTCCTGCGCCTGCTGAAGGGCGAAGCGCTCGACACGCTCTCACGCGAAGTCGGCGTCTCGACCGCACGGCTCTCCCAATGGCGCGATGACTTCCTCGCCGCCGGACAGTCCGGTCTCCAGAGCCGAGAGTCGGACGAGCGCGACACGCTCATCCACGATCTCAAGGCCAAGCTTGGCGACCAGACCATGACGATCGAGCTCCTGGAGCGCAAGATCGAGCACCTGGAGGACGGTCTCCGCCCTCCGCCGCGGAGGCTCTCGTCATGAGCGAGGCCAGCTCTCCCTCCGCGAATCGTCCCTACGGCCTCGCTCGCGTCTGCCGAGTCTGGAAGCTCCCGCGCTCGACCGCGCAGCTCATTCGCCGACGGCAGAGTCAACAGACGCCGCCCATCGCGCCAGCTCGCCGCGGGCCACGCAGCGCGCTCACCGACGAACAGATCCTCGCCGGCATCCGCACCGCGCTTCAGGATTCGCTCTGGGTCGGCGAAGGCCACCGCAAGGTCTGGGCCTATCTCCGCCACGCAGGCATCCGCACTCGACGCGAGCGCGTGCTCCGGATCATGCGCGAGCACGATCTGCTCGCGCCGTCGCGCCGAGGAGCGCCGCCCGGCCCGCGCACTCACGACGGCTCGATCATCACCGATCGTCCCGACTCGATGTGGGGCATCGACGCCACCGGCACACTCACGCTCGAAGGGCAGGCCACCATCTTCATCCTCGTCGATCACTGCACCGGCGAGTGCCTGGGCATCCACGCGGCGCGACGCGGCACGCGCTTCGAAGCCCTCGAGGTCGTCCGCCAGGCGGTCCGCACTTCCTTCGGAGCATTCGCGCAGGACATCGCCGCACCGGCCGGACTCAAGCTCCGCCACGATCACGGCAGCCAGTTCGTCTTGAATGCATTCCAAGAGGAGATCACCTTCCTCGGCATCAGATCGAGCCCCGCCTTCGTGCGAAGCCCCGAGGGCAACGGCTGCGCCGAACGATTCATCCGCACGCTCAAGGAGCAACTGCTCTGGCTGAGACGCTTCGACTCGGTCGAGCAACTCGTCCGAGCCCTCCACGACTTCCGCCGCAACTTCAACGAGCGATGGATCTTGCAGCGCCACGACTACCTCACGCCATCGCAGGTCCGCGCCAAGCTCCTGCCGCTTGCTCAGGCCGCCTGATCCTCAACCCAATACCCCAATCCTCTTGTCCAAGACACCAGGGCCGCTACAAACCTGCGCCGCCGCGTCAAGCGCGCTCAGGCGCTTCGACTTCGCCGCCTTGGCAGGCTTGGCGGGTTTGGCGACAGTGGCGGACTTGGCCTTCGTGGCCTTCGGCTTGGTGCTGGCCTTGCCCTTCGCAACAGGGGCCGCCGTCGCCCCCGTGGTGGCTCTGGTGGCCGCCGTGGGCGTTGCCTTGGCCGTCGGCTTCGTCTCGCGCTCCTGCGCCATCGCGCGCTCGCTGGCCGTCGCGCCGTCGGCGGGCGCACGCCTTGCCGTCGATGTGCAGCCGTCAGACACCGACGATCCAGCAGTCTGGACCGGGATCGCGACCACTCCGATCATGCCCGGCAAGTTCGGGCGCGTCTGCCTCTCCGGCGTGACCCAGGCGATCGTCGTCGTCACCGACGACGAACACACGACCGGGCGACTGGCCAACGGCGAACCGTACCTCACGAGCGCCGTCGCCGGGCCGGCCTCGATCCTCTGGCGCGAGAGCGGAACGGGCACGAAGAAGGCCCTCGTCGCTCTCGGCATCGGCGCACCACCGGGAATCGTCGCAAGCGGGCAGATCGTGGCCGTCACCGAGGCCGAAGACGAAGCGACGCTCGGATTTTTGGGCTACATCGTCAGGCGACATCAGAACGCCGCAGTGGACCTCTTCGCCGCAGGCGGCACCACGATCCCCTGCGTGAACTCGTTCGAACTCTCGAGCGATCTCCAGGACCAGGTCGCCGAGTCGGTGCCTGGCGGAAGTGTCTCCCTTCGCAGGCTTCCGACAGGCACGCTCGTCGGTCCCATCGTGAAGCTGCCGATGCCCGCTGAACTCGGAGAGTTGTGGATGTTCACGATGCCGAACGGTGCTGGCCATCAAGCGCCGCCTGCCGTGGGCCAGGTGCCCGCGAGGGTGGTGGCCCCCGAAAGTGCCCCCGGGAATGCGAGCGGCGCGGCCCACTGGCCGACCGACGAAGTGCTGCCCCGAGCCCCGGAACGCTGTCGGGCCTTGACCATGCCGCGCCAACCACAATCTTGGAGCAGCATCTCCCGCCCCCGGAAGCGCCCGGCTGAGCCGCAAGGTTCGCCGGGCGTTGTTGTTGGGCAGCCCAGAATCGGCGCGGATTTCCTCTTGACACCAAGGCCGGTCGGGTTATCTTCCAAGCATCCCGGTTTGATCGCCGGGCCGCGCCGTGGGGAAGCGACGCAACTGTTCGACCGTGGGCCATAGTTGCGGGGTAGAACATCATGGATTCATTTGAACAGGTGAGCACGGAGCCCGCTGTAATGAGTAGCGCGCCTCGTCGTGGCGGTAACCGCTATTCCAACCGCCATGCAAGGGGCGCACTTCGGTCGTGCGTTCCGATCTTGTGCATTCTCGCCGGAGCCTCCATCGAGCGCGATACCGCGGCGCAGGTGACTCCCTGTTGTTGCTGGGACCAGGAGATCACTGCGGCGTGCTTAGTTGTGGATGGGGGGCCCGGCGTGAACTGCGGTTCGTACTCCTGCCCGCACAGAATCGTGATAAATGAGCAGCACAGAAGACATGTACCGGCAAACAGCGGCCTATCTGACTGGGAGCCGCTCGATGAGTCCGCATCCACATGCCGAATGCAACTCGCAGCGTGCTCGCCTCCACACGGCTGTGTGATGACGGCGGTGATTCAAACTGTATACATCGTGCAGACTGGGCCGATAGGCGACCCATGCGGAGGATGAGCCAGCGCCATGATCGCCCTCATCATCTGCACTATCGCAACGGCGTTTGCAAACTGCGACAACCCAAAGACGCTGCGAAGCTATGCCACACCGGGCACCGCGTCCGTGAGCGTCGTCGCCATACCCGTCGAGCGGACGTTGACTCGGGTCGAGCTGGAGAAGTGGCAGTCGCGCTTCGGTGCTACGACGGACCAAGCCAAATTCATCGAGGCTCGTTTCGACGAGTTCGTGCTCGAGCACGACAAAAGGATGGATCGGCTCGTGCCACCGTTTCTTGCGGCAGGAGCAAGCCTGTCGGCGGCCATGCAACAGTACGGCTACGGATCAAGCGAGTTCGCTGCGGCAGAAGGCGAGTCGTATCGCCAGCTTCGAGTCATCATGAATGAGGCGGAGCGGTTAGAGCTTCGCTTCATCGATGCTTGCGCAGTAGTGCTCAGTCCGGAGCAGCAGAAGTGGATCACGCGTCTGCGGGCGGCCGCGTCTCGGAGGAAGTCGTTTGCCGTTCCTGCGTACAGTCGGTGGCTGACGATCGACCTGTGCCCGATTGTTGAGCAGACGCGATTGGCATTCAATGACGGGCGTCAGTGTGATGCAGTCGACGAACTGCTGGAGTCGTATGACCAGGAACGCACGAAACTGCTAGCACGGTGGTCAAAGGTCTGGCTCGACGGTGCGCCACAGCTTTCGCGGCAGTTCTCATCGAGGATTGCAGAGGGACGCGAGGACGGCGAGCCACACCGCGTTTGGGCCGCGCGTCTGTCGGCGGTCAAGAGTATTCGTGCGCTGCATCTTCGGACATGGGACGCGCTCGTGAACGCGCTTCCCCCCACCGAGACAGCCGAACTCAAGAAGAGAGTTCGCGAGGCCCTCTATCCCGAATTATACCCTGATCCAGACGCTTCCATTGCAGTTCTTACGGCCGTTGCCAGCGACGAGGGGCTGCCCGCCGATCGTCGGGAGAGCGTTCATGGCGTGATTAGTGTTCTCGAGCATGAGTACGCCAAGGAATGTGCAAAGCTCGAGCTCTTCTGTGACGCGTGGGAGGACGAACTGGAAGGCGGAAGCACTGCAGTCACCCCACAAGGCCTCCCACATGCTCTCAAGCCGCTCCTGGCGGAGCGAAGGAGGATCTCACGCGACGCTTTACGACGCTGCGAGGAACTCGTCGGAAAGGACTTGCTGAGCAGGTACAGTATCGGAGTAACACGCGCGTCCGAAGCAGCGGGCCCATAGAGGCCGTGCCACAGCGAGGCCGAGGACTCGGCTGCCTGCATTCGCATGTCGACGACGATCGCTTCACGGCACTGAAGGTTGGGGGCAGCTGTCTCCAAAGCACCGAGTCGCAACCTGCGATTGTGTTCGCAGCACCCGTGTTCTGGGTAGGC